>CAYPQK010000103.1:0-9609 GCA_964412895.1 uncultured Spirochaetales bacterium | reverse complement strand
CGGAATCGGTCTTGAATTTCTCAAGGTCCTTCTTCCGGCGTTCCTTGTCGGCGACCCACTGTTTCTTCATCTCGTCCCATTTGGTCTTCTCGTCGGTAAGGATGGCCTGACGGCTTTCCTTGCGCCGATTCTTTTCCTTGAGGAGGACATCGATCTCCTGTTCGTACTTGACCTTCATATCCTTGTTGGCGTTCTTTTCATCGGTCTCTATCTTCTCATATTTCTTGATGACGCCATCCTTTTTCTCTGTGTACCCCTTCTCCAGCGCCTCGCTCCGTTCCTTCCAGCTCGCGGTGAACTTGTCGGCCGCTTCCTGTAACTTGACCCGGAGGTCTTCCTGTTCCTTGGCCCATTTCGCGTTTATCTCTTCGGTCTTCTGGATGATGACCTCTATGTCCTTGGCGAGCCGTTCCTTCATCTTGCGGTCGGGATCAAGCTTGCGTTCAAGCGCCAGCTTGCCCTTTTCGCGATCGCCGGTCCAGCCCTGGGAAAGTTTCTCGCGGTCCTCTTTCCGTTTGGCGATCTTCGCATCGCGTTCCTTCTGGGCCGATTCTATCATTTTCTCGATATTCTTCTTGTAGGCATCCTTGTCCTTGAGGAACTTCTGAAAATTCTCCTCGTAGCGCTTCTTGTCATCGAGTTTCTTTTTGCGGAAATCGTTATTGAGCTTATTGAGCCTATCGTTCTCTTTCGCCTGACGCGTATCGACATCGGTGACCTTCGCATCGTAATCCATATCGATCGCCATGACGGTGTTCGCCAAAGCCTCTTCCTTCCCCGTCTCGTGCGAAGAAATATCTGCGGAGACCTTCTTCTGCTCCTTTTCAAGCTTCGCCTTCTCGGCCTTGCGGTCCTTGTCTATCTTCGCGGTCTCCTTCTTCACATCGTCCGCCTTGTTCTCGGCAAGAAGCGCCCCTTCCTTCTCCTGTTTCATCTTGTCGGTATCGGCGTCCCACGCCGTGATCTTAGCGTCGATCGCGGCCTTCTTCGCGGTAAGCTCGTCGAGCTTCGCCTTATACTTTGTTTCAAACTCGGTCTGGGTCGCGGTCTTTTTCTCGTTGTACGCCTTTTCCAGATCGGCGCGTTCTTTTTCGAGCGTTTCTTGGAACTTGCCCATCGTTTCGGCGTTCTTCGTCATGTACTCTTCGATCTCTTTGTCGAACTTGGTGAGATCCTCTTTCTTGATGCTCTCCTTCGAATCGAATTCCGACAGCCGCTGATTGAGCTCGTCGAACTTCTTCTGATATTCCTTCTCGACCTCGACGAGATACTTGCGGTCCTCGTCCTCGTTCTTCATCTTGACGGTCTCGTTCTCGCCGTCCTTTGACTTGGAACCCTTGTCGAACTCATCGAGCGCCGCCTGTATCTTCTTGTCCAATTCGATTATCTGGTCCTCTTTATCCTTCTTCTGCTTGGCAAGCGCCGCGACATCCTTCTCGACCTTGTCGCCACCTTTGCCCGCCTCTTCCTTCTGCTTGTTGAAGAAGGTCTCGCGCTCGGTGTTGAGCTTCTTGCGTTCTTCCTGATATTTCTTGTCGACCGCCGTCTGCTCGTCGAGCTTTTCCTTGTCGCGTTTTTCGGTGGAGACCTTAATGACGCCCTTCTCCTTCTGCTCGAGCATCGTCACTTTGCTCTCTATCGCGACGATCTGCTGTTCGAGCTCGCCGTCCTCTTTTTCCCATTTGTATTTCATCTCGCCGATCCGTTTTTTGAGATCGGCCTCGTAGGCCTTCTCCTTCTGCTCCTGATCCTTCTCGGCATCGACGATCTGCTTTATCTTCGCCTCGCGCGCGACGATCTTAACATTGAGATCCTTTTCGACCTCGGAGACCTTCTTGACCTTTCCCTGTCGCGCCTCTTCGATCTTCTTTATGAACTTCTGGTGAATGGCGTCGACCTTCTTCATGTCGCTCTGCGAGGGATCCTCGTACAGGATGCGGGCCCGTTTCTCGTTGGTGAAGAAGCCGTCCTTGTTGCCGATGGTACGAATGCCGAGATCTTTTTTCTGGAGCTCCTCTATCACCCGCATCGCGTCATCGTAACGCTTCTGTTCGGCGTAGGCGTCGGCCTCCCTCTTTTTCTGAACGATCTCTTTGACCGCGCCCGCTATCTTCTTCGCCGTCACATCGCGTTTGCCGGCACGCTCAAAATACTTCTGCGCCATCTCGAGGTCGCCGTCACGGTAGGAACGGTAACCCTTCTCAAGCAGATCGCGCGACGAAAGCTCGTCATCGGTCTCAACCGAATCGACGATGGCGTTTATCTCTTCGGTGTCGCTCTTGTACTTCTTCTTGCCTTTCTTGTCCGAGGCGGACGGGACAGGATCCTCGCCGCGGGACTTCGATGCCGCACCCTTCTTCGCTATCTTCGCCGCAAGGGATTCGACCAGTTTGACGAAGAGGTTCGCCGTTTTCTTCGGACTCGCCGGGCCGATGCGTTCGCCGTCCTTGAGCACTTTTTTGGTGTCGTACACCGACACCTCAAGCGTCACCTCGTCGTCCTCTTCGTTGTATTTGGCGACTATCGGGATGATGAAATAATCGGTGCCGTTGTCCTTCACGGCCTTATGCATACAGGTGACCTCGCCTTCGCAGTCGCGCACATCGCGACGCTCTTTCTTCGAGATCGCATTGGGATCAAGTTCCTTGATCGCAGACAGACCGGTCTGCGCTTTTTTCTCCACATCGCCGGCCGCCTCGTCTTTCGCTTCGCTGTTGGCACCGATGGGAAGTACCGCTATCTTGGGCGCCGCAAGCAATGTCACCGACACGAACAGCACCGCGGGGATACACCAGATTTTCGAGAGACTCAAGATATTCCTCCTGTCATCGCGAAGTCAACAAAACCGGTTCATACTATCAACTAATAAGAAGCGAAGTCAATTTTTTAACACAACAAACACAATTTTTTCATGCCTCCGCACCGTTCTTCGTTTCCTTGACATGGGTCGTTTTCATGGTATGGTCGCTGTGCCGTTGACAGGGTCCGGCCGTGATTAGAACAGCACTTCAACATGAAGGAGAAGATCATGGCGAAGAAGAAAAAGATCATCATCATGGGCGCCGCCGGAAGAGACTTTCACAACTTCAACACCGTCTATCGGAACTGCGAGTCGTGCGAGATCGTCGCGTTCACCGCGGCGCAGATCCCCGACATCAATGACCGCAAGTACCCCGCGGAACTTGCCGGTCCGCTCTACCCGAAAGGGATCCCGATATATGACGAGTCGGATCTGCCGAAGCTCATCAAGGAGCACCAGATCGACGAGGTCGTCTTCGCGTACAGCGATGTGACCTACAAGTATGTGATGAACCGCAGCGCGCTCGTGAATGCGCTCGGCGCCGATTTCAAACTCATCGGCTACGACAAGACGAAAGTGAAGTCGGTCAAGCCGGTCATCAGCATCTGCGCGATCCGCACCGGGAGCGGCAAATCGCAGACCACGCGCTTCGTCTACGACATCTTCAAGAAGATGGGCAAGAAGGTCGTCGCGGTCCGCCATCCGATGCCGTACGGTGACCTCGTGGCGCAGAAGGTACAGCGTTTCGCCGAGATCGCCGATCTCGAGAAGCATCGCTGCACCATCGAAGAGATGGAAGAATACGAGCCGCATATCGCCGCCGGCAACATCATCTACTCCGGCGTCGATTATGAAGCGATACTCCGCACCGCCGAGAAGGTCGACAATCCCGATGTCATCCTGTGGGACGGCGGCAACAACGACATGCCGTTCTTCGACAGCGATCTCAAGATCGTCGTCGTCGATCCGTTGCGCCCGGGCCACGAAGAGAATTATTATCCCGGCGAGGCGAATCTCCGCATGGCCGACATCGTCGTCATCAATAAGATGGATTCGGCAACCCCCGAAGGGCTCAAGACCGTGCGCGACAACATCAAGCGTCTCGCTCCCAACGCGCTGGTGGTCGAGGCCGATTCCGAACTCACGCTGTCGGGCGACATCAAGGACAAGATCGTGCTCGTGGTCGAGGACGGTCCGACGCTCACCCACGGCGAGATGAAGATCGGCGCCGCGTCGGTCGCCGCGAAACGGTTCGGTGCGAAAAAGATGGCCGATCCCCGTCCGCACGCCGTCGGCAAGATAAAGTACACCTATGAGGTCTACCCGAATATCGGCGAAGGCATCCTTCCCGCGATGGGCTACTCGGCCGAACAGAAGAAGGACCTTGAGACGACCATCAACAACACGCCGGCCGACATCGTGCTCTCCGGCACGCCGATCGACCTCGCGCGGCTGGTCAAGGCGAACAAGCCGATCGTCCGCGTCGACTACGCGCTCAAGTGCCGTCCCGGATTCGAACAGATCATCGAGAAGGCGATCAGGGAAAAGCTCTTCAAGAAGTAGTTCCTTAACAAACGGTTCTCAGAAAAAAGAGGGTTTCACGGCCCTCTTTTTTCTTTTTTGAGGGAGGTCTTCCGTGAAGATAGTGATAGCGCTCGGCGGCAACGCGCTCATCAAGCCGGGAGAAAAAGGGACTACCGAAGAGCAGATCCGCAATGTCGAGAATTCGGTCGACGGCATAGTCAAGCTCATCACCGAAGGACATCAGGTGGTCGTCACGCACGGCAACGGTCCGCAAGCGGGCGCCCGCCTCATCCGCAACGAGATGGCGGCGACCGAGGTCTTTCCCGATCCGCTGGTGGTCTGCGTCGCCGACACGCAGGGCAGCATGGGCTACATGATAGAACAGGGTCTGGTCAACCGCCTCATCAAACTCGGCTCGCGGCCGCGCATCGCGACGCTCGTCACGCAGATAGAGGTCAATCCGAATGATCCCGCGTTCACCAAGCCGACCAAACCGGTCGGCCCGTTCTACACGCAGGAAAAGGCGATAACGAAAATGCGCGGCGGCTGGAAGATGGTCGAGGACGCCGGACGCGGCTACCGGCGCGTCGTCCCCTCGCCGATGCCGCTGCGGCTCGTCAACCCCGAGGCGCTCGCGACGCTTCTTGACAACGGCTTCACCGTCATCACCGGCGGCGGCGGCGGCATACCGGTCTACCGCGACAAGGCGGGACACCTCACCGGTATCGACGCGGTCATCGACAAGGACCTCGCTTCGGTCATGATCGCCAAGACGCTGGAGGCCGACATCGTCGTCATCCTCACCGGCGTCGAGAAGGTCGCCATCAACTTCAAGTCGGGCAATCCGACATGGCTCGACCGGATGTCGGTGCGCGAGGCGAAGAGCTATCTCGCGCAGGGCGAGTTCCCGGCGGGCAGCATGGGACCGAAGATACAGGCGGCGATAGATTTCGTCGAAGCGTTTCGCGACCGCAAGGTCCTCATCACCAGTGAAACGAAACTCTCCGAGGCGCTCGCCGGTTCGACCGGCACCGTCATCGACAACGGCTGATCCCATGCTCACCGTCCTTCAACGCGTCTCCCGCGCATCGGTCACGGTCGACGGCGGCCTCATCTCCGAGATAGGGCCGGGTCTGCTTCTTCTTGCGGGACTCGAAAAAGGCGACACCGATAACGACCTGAACTATACCGCACGCAAGACGGTCGAGTTGCGCATCTTTCCCGACGACGAGGGAAAGATGAACCGTTCGATCATCGAACGCGGCGGCGCGATACTCGCGGTGAGTCAGTTCACGCTGGCGGGAAATATTCAAAAAGGACGCCGTCCCTCGTTCGATACCGCCCTGCCGCCCGACGAGGCACGGATACTTTTCGACCGGTTCGTGACCGAACTGACCGCTCTGGGGGTAACGGTCGCCACCGGTTCCTTCGGCGCACACATGGAGGTCGCTCTCCTCAACGACGGCCCGGTCACCTTCATCGTCGACAGCCGGAAACGGATCTGAATTTTCCCCCCTATATATATAATAAGGAATAGGAGCGTTCTTTCCGGCCGGAGAGGACCAAATAAGGCTTGACACGAAACTTTTAACTGTTACGCTCGGTCTAGGTATTGTGTTTTTTTTCTTTTCCGGGAGGAACAGACATGACGAAGGCTGTCCGACTGTTGAGCGTAGTTGCGCTCATGTTTCTGACCGTTACCGCCTGTGATAACGACGGCAAGAGAGCCCCGACCGACAATTCCGGCCAGACCGATGACACCGTTACCGACACCACCCTCACCGATGACACGACCGACAACACCGTGCCGACCGACGGCGACACCGTCGCCTCCTGCACCGAAGGGACGCAGGAATGTGCCGGCATTTGGATACTTACCTGCACTGATGGTGAACTGGTTCCTACGGAAGAATGCAACGATTGCGGACCGCTCTGCAATTGCACACAGACGGGCGATACCGCTTCCTGCACTCATGTCGATCCGGGCGATGATATCGACGCGGTACAGGATGACGGTACGGTCGAGACCGATGACGAAATGGTTCAACCCGATAATGATGCTCCGGTCTCCGTCGACATCTACGCACCGGGTCCGCATAGCGTACTACAGAAAGACCTCGCCAAGAACGCGTCGGGGAACGCCATGGCGGTCCGGATATTCTACCCGGCCGACACCGGCACATACCCCTACATCAATTTCATCCACGGCTTCCAGCTCAAGGATACTTATTACGATCAGATACTCACGCAACTCGCGAGTCACGGCTTCGTCATCGTTTCCACGCAATTCGAACAGAGCCTTTTCGGCGGCGATACGACCATCGAAGAGACGACCGCCATGATCGCCTTCATTGATTCATGGATCGTTCCCCAGTTGGGTGCCAACACCTCACCGGCAGTACCCGATTTCACCAAGGTGGGACTTGCCGGTCATTCCCGCGGCGGAAAAACCTCGTGGCGCATGATACTTGCAAATCCCACTCGATTTCAGGCGATAGCCGGTGTCGACCCGGTCCTTGCACCTCCGCCGATGGGGAGCGATCCCAATCCTATCTCGACTCCCGTTTCTTACTCGGCTCCCTCTCTCCTCATCGGCACCGAGATCGGACCGACCGGTATGCAGGCCTGCGCCCCCGCCGACGGCAACTCGGCCTTTATGTATCCAAACCTGCCTTCTCCGACATGGCATCTCATCGGAGGCGGCATCGGCCACATGGACATGATAGACACCGACGATCTGTCGGCCTGCGGTATGACCTGTTCCGCTTGCAGCGGTGGCGACAACAACCAGAAAGCGACATTCCGAACACTCGTCGGTGGATTGCTCGTCGCGTTCTTCCGCGCGTCGCTCTATGGAGAGTCCGATCTCTATAACAAGCTCACCGACACCGCGAGCATGCCACATCCGATCACCACGGCGGAACACAAGTAACCCGCCTTCTTCCCCTAAAATTTGACTTCACCCCGCTCCGCCGCGATACTTCATCGTCAACGGAGAAGATGATGCGCATCCTTTTCATCAACAAGAACGACATACACGGCGGCGCCGGCATCGCCATGCTGCGGATCGCCGACGGCCTTGCGCGCTACTATGGCACCGAGAACCGAATCATTGTAGCGAAAGGCGCCCTGCGGCGTCCCGATATCACTCGGACCCGCGGACGCATCGGCTGGATGATCGAAGAGGCGATCGACCGCATCACCCGGTCGCTCGGCCACCCCTACCGCTATTTCCCGGTGTCGCCGGCGGCGATACTGCGTGAGGCGCTCCTTTTCAAACCCGACATCATCCACCTCCACAACACCCACGGCGGCTACTTCACCCACGACCTTTTCGAGAAGCTCAATGCCCTAGCGCCGATAGTGTGGACCCTGCACGACATGTTCTCCTTCACCGGCCACTGCGCCCATTCGTTCGACTGCGACAAGTGGCGCACCGGCTGCCGCGGCTGTCCCCGCCTCCGCGATTATCCGTCGCTCCGGGTCGACCGCGCCGCCGCATTGCTGGAGCGGAAAAAAGCGCTCTATGGCCGGATCGACCCGACGATCGTGACCCCGTCGCGATGGCTGGACGACCTGATCGGCGGAAGCATCCTGCGCGACAAGAAAAGGATCGTGATACCCAACGGCGTCGACACCGATATTTTCAAGCCGATGGACAAGAACGAAGCGCGCCGCGCGCTGGACCTGCCGCAGGACAAGACCGTCGTCCTGCTCGGCGCGTACGGCGGCAAGAGCAATCGCTATAAAGGAGGCCGTTTCATCGAACGGATCGTCCGGAACCTCTCGGGACGGAACGATGTCCTCTTCCTCCACATCGGCGGCCGCTGGAAAGGGTGCGGCGACAATGTCGTATGCAAAGGACGCATCTCCGGCGGATCGGATATGGCGGCCTGTTACGCCGCCGCCGATATCTACCTGTTCCCCTCGCTCGCCGAGAACTGCCCGCTCATGGTGATAGAATCGATCGCCTGCGGCACCCCGGTGGTCGCCTTCGCGACCGGCGGCGTTCCCGAGATCATAACGCACGGGGAGAACGGCTACATCGCCCGCTACGCCGACGCCGACGATCTCATGCGCGGATTGACACTTCTTCTCGATGACCCCGCCCGCCGGAAGACGATGGGTGAACAGGGAAGAATAAAAGCGCGGGAACAGTTCTCGCTCAAAGTGATGGCCGACCGCTACTGGTCCCTTTTCAACGAAACGGCTCAGAGGTTGCCGGGCCGGTGACGATGCGGATACTCTTCATCAACAAAAGCGACAGGGGCGGCGGGGCGGCATCGGCGATGATGCGTATCGCTGACGGGCTCTCGCAGTTCCATGGCACCGAGAATTACTTTGTGGTCGCCAAGAAGAAAAGCGGTCTGCCGAATGTCTACGCCACGCGCGGCTTTTACGGGTGGCTCATCGAAGAGGCGGTCGACCGCGTCACACGGCGGCTCGGCGACGAAAGTCTCTGCTTCCCCTTTTCCGGCCCGGCGATACGGCGGATGACGGCCGCGCTCAAACCCGACCTCATCGTCCTCAACAATATCCACAGCGGCTACTTCCCGCTGTCGCTCATGCCGGAACTCGCCCGCATCGCGCCGCTCTACTGGCTCGTCCACGATCTCTGGCCCGTGACGGGACACTGCATGGCGCCGCTCGACTGTCTCAACTGGCGGGATGCCTGCGGGAACTGCCCGCATCTCGGCACCTATCCGTCGCTCGGCCGCGACACTACCAAACGGCTTGCCGACAAAAAACGGCGCATCTACGACGAGGCGAAACCCGTCTTCATCGTCGCCTCGCACTGGATGGAGGATATCCTCCGGCACAGCCCGCTCACGGCCCATCACCGTATCGCCCGCGTCCCGCACGGCATACCGGCCGACTTTTTCAGCCCGCAGGACCGTGCCGCCGCACGCCGTCACTTCCAAATACCCGATGAGGGAAGCACGCTTCTGTTCGCTTCGGAACATCTCGACAACCCGCTCAAGGGGGGCGATCTTCTGCGCGATATCCTCCGGCGGCTCAATGATCAACTGACCGCTCCGGTCCATCTGATCGCTTCGGGCAAAGGCAGGCTCCCCTTTCCGAACGACTTCCGCAATATCAGAGTACACACCATCGGATTCCTGCCGATGACCGAACTGCCGATACTCTACAACGCCGCCGACCTATTGCTTTTTCCGTCGCAGGCCGAGAGCTTCGGGCTGACGCCGCTGGAAGCGTCGCTCTGCGGTGCGGTGCCGGTCGTCTTCGGCGTCGGGCCGCTCGCGGAGAACATCATCGACGGCCGG
>CAYPQK010000102.1:0-9737 GCA_964412895.1 uncultured Spirochaetales bacterium | reverse complement strand
TGTCCCTCGGGCTCAACAAACCGCTCATCGCCGTCAATCACCTTGAAGCACACATCCCCAGCGCCGTCCTCGACCGCGCCGAACGGCCGACGGTCCCGTACCTCGCGCTTGTCGTTTCGGGCGGTCACACGACGCTCATGGAGATAGGGGAGACGGGGACCACGGTGCTCGCCGAAACGATGGACGACGCGGCGGGCGAGGCCTACGACAAGATCGCGAAGATCGCGAAACTGCCTTATCCGGGCGGTCCGGCGATAGATACGATAGCGCAGACGGGCGATCCATTGCGTTACGATCTGCCGCATCTCATGCGGAGCGGCAAGTACAAGGACACGCTCGCCTTCAGTTTCAGCGGCATCAAGTCGGCGGTGAAGCGCATCCTCGAAGAAGAGGGCGACACGGTGGCGCTCGCCGATCTCATGGCCTGCTTCCAGTCGCGGGTGGTCGAACTCATCGAGCGGCGGCTGACCGCGGCGTGGGAACAGAAACGCTACACGGCGCTCGTGGTCGCCGGGGGTGTCGCCGCCAACAGTGCGGTGCGGAGGATGGCGCAGATATTTACCGATAGACGCGGTGTGCCGCTCTATCTGCCGGAACTCAAATACTGTCAGGATAACGGCGCGATGGTCTCGGCGGCCGCATTCCCGCGGCTCGACCGGGGCGACTTCTCGCCGCTCGACTTCGATGTGACGGCCACCTGCCGTCCGCAGAAATGAACAATACCGAACTGAGACGCATCCTCGCCGAGGCGGGTGTCGCGCCGCGCAAAGGGTTGTCGCAGAATTTCCTGCACGACGATGTGGCGCTGGAAAAGATCGCCGACGCGCTGACGCCCGGCGCCGGGTTCTATGTCGAGATCGGCGGCGGGGTGGGATCGCTCACCGAAAAGGCGGTGGGGCGCGGCTTTCATCCCTTCACCGTGCTCGATATCGACGAGACGATGCTCCAGATACTGCATGCGCGGTTTGACGGCAAGGCGCAGGTCATCAACGCCGACGCGGTCCGCTACGATCTGACGCCGCACTTCGTCGGGGCACGCGGGGTCGTCTTCGGCAACCTGCCTTATCAGGCGAGTTCTCCGATACTTTTCTCGGTCCTCTCACAAAGCCGATACATCTCGCGGGCGGTGTTCCTCCTGCAGAAAGAGGTGGCGGTGAAGTGCGCGGCCGAGCCCGCCAGCCGCGATTTCTCGCCGCTTGCCGCCGTCATCCGGCATATCGGTGACGCCGAGATACTCTTCGACATCGGTCCCGAGTCGTTCTTCCCGCCGCCCAAGGTGATGTCGTCGGTGCTCCAGATACCGATACGGCCGCACGACAAGACCCCCGACGAGATCATGAAGATGGCCGACGCCTTCCGCATCCTCTTCTCGCACCGGCGCAAGACGCTCGCCAATGTCTTCAAGATGCACCGGCTCCCGGCCGCGTTCCTCGCCGAGGCGGGGATCGGGGCGAACGCCCGCATCGAAGAGATCGAATGGCCCGTCCTTGAAGCGCTCGCCGCACGGCTGGCGAAGATATCCATATAAAATAATTGAGATAATCTTTTCTGTCTGTCGCAATACTCAAATCGCGACATTTAATTTGTCATAATACTTGAATTGCGCCATAAAAGGAGTATGCTGAGAAAGTGTGGCGTGTTGCAGACCACGGAGGAACCCATGCCGAAGATAGTATCGCCCCGCGAACTCGACGCGATATGCACCGCCGTCGCCCGTTTTCCGAACGGCGCCGCCATCGAAGATATTGCCATGACACTCGGCGGCGACCTGCCGCTCCGCACCCTGCAACGCCGCATCGCCGCGCTCGTCGCCGCGGGACGCCTCACCGCCGTGGGCAGTGCGCGGGCCCGCCGCTATCACCCCGCCGCCCCGGCCTTCACCATCCCCGCGACCGGCAGCGGAAAAGTAAGCTCACCCGAAGAACTCTATCTACCTATATCAATGGAAGGGGAGGATATCCGCCGGTCGGTCCGCAGAACGATCCCGGAGCGGCGGCCGGTGGGATACGACCGCAACTTTCTGGAGCGCTACCGCCCCAATGAGACCTTTTACCTGTCGTCGGTCATGCGGGAACACCTCTTCGAGATCGGCCGTTCGCCCGACGACGAACGCCCCGCCGGAACCTATGCGCGGCAGATATTCGACCGCCTGCTGATAGACCTTTCGTGGAACTCAAGCCGGTTGGAGGGGAACACCTATTCACTGCTGGAGACCGAGCGGCTGTTGGAGCTCGGCGAATCGGCCGACGGCAAAAAAGCCTTCGAGGCGCAGATGCTCCTCAACCACAAAGCGGCCATCGAACTGCTGGTCGAACAGGCCGACGAGATCGGCTTCAACCGCTACACCGTACTCAACCTTCACGCGCTACTGTCCAACAATCTGCTGGCCGACCCGCGCGCCTGCGGCCGGCTCCGCGCCATCCCGGTCGCCGTGAGCGGCACGGTTTATCAGCCGTTGGCGGTGCCGCAGACCATCGAAAAGGATTTTCAACTGCTCCTCGATACCGCGTCGGCTATCGCCGATCCGTTCGAACAGGCATTCTTCGTGATGGTCCATCTGCCCTATCTCCAGCCGTTCGAGGATGTGAACAAACGGGTGTCGCGGCTCGCCGCCAATATCCCGCTCATCCGCCGGAACCTCTGCCCGCTCTCGTTCATCGATGTTCCCGACCGCGCCTATGTCGACGGCATACTGGGCGTCTATGAACTGAACCGCGTGGAGCTCCTGCGCGATGTGTTCGTCTGGGCGTACAACCGGTCGTGTGATCGTTATTCGGCGCTGCGCCGGTCGCTGGGGGAGCCCGATCCGTTCCGCATGCGTCACCGGCAGGCGATAGCGGCGGCCGTCGCGGCGGTGGTGACGGGCGCTCTGGACAAGGAACGCGGCATCGCCCTGATCAAAGAGACGGCGGAGCGTTCGGTGCTGCCGGCCCTGCGGCCGCGGTTCATCGAAGTGGTCGAAACGGAACTGATGAGCCTGCACGAAGGGAATATCGCCCGGTATCGTATCCGGCCGTCGCAGTACCGGTCGTGGCAGGGTGTCTGGCGATAAATCATTGATTTCAGGTTCTGTCTCCGTATAGTAAACGCACTTTTGTTGGTGTGCCATGCGCCTCGCGACTATCATTACCTTCCTGCTTGCGTTCTGTGCCGCGCCACTGCTGTATGCCGCCTCGGTGCCATCGGAGCCGGGGCCCGTCAGCGCGCCGCAGGATCTCATCGAAAAAAAGGAAGATACACACGAGAAGAAGCAGGAAGAGAAAAAATCGGACGAGAAAAAAGAGAAGCCGCGTCACGACTATATCATCATCCCCGCCATCTATTATACCCCCGAGACCTCGGTCGCTTTCGGGCTGTCGGTCCTCTTCTACTACCGGCCCCCCAACCAACTCTTGGAGCGGCGGCCCGCCGTCATTCAGCCGACCGTCATCTACACCATTCTCAACCAGATCATACTGATACTCGGCGGCGAGAACTATCTCGATACCGACCAGAAATGGTACCTCTTCTACCGCGTCGAGGGGAGCAAGTATCCCGATAAATTCTGGGGGATCGGCGACAACACCCCGGCGTGGGCCGAGGAGGATTTCACCGCGTGGTATGGTCTCATCGACATCACGGCGCGCTACAAAGTGTGGGGCGATCTGGGGATCGGTCTGCTGTACGATTTTGCCGGCTACGACATGCGCGATCTCGATACCTACACCAATAAGAAGAACCCCGACGGCCAGAAGGTCCCCGCGCAGTTGAAAGGGGGCAAGAAGATCCCCGGCAGCAACGGCGGCTACTACAACGCCCTCGGGCCGCTCCTGCAATACGACAGCCGCGACTGCGTTTCGGCGCCGACGAAGGGTATCTTTGCGACGCTGTCGCTCCTGCCCTATCACAAATATACCGGCAGTTCGGCCAATTTCTATAAAGGCGAATTCGACTTTCGCTGGTACTACAGCGTCATCGAGAACTATATCTTCTCGGTGCAGTGGGATTCGGTGCTGTCGGAGGGCGATGTTCCCTTCACGATGATGCCGAAGCTCGGCGGCCGCGACAAACTGCGGGGACTCCCCGAGGGGCGCTACCGCGACCGCAACATGACCCTGCTCCAACTTGAGATGCGCATCCCGGTGGTCTGGCGTTTCGGTGCCGTGTTCTTCGTCTCGGCGGGGAATGTCTGGAACCGCTTCGAGGATTTCCATCCCGAACGGATCACCTATGGCGGCGGGTTCGGCGTGCGGCTGACGGTCGACAAGGACGAGAGGGTCAATGCACGGGCCGATATCGGCGTCACCAAAGAGGGGTGGGCCGCCTATTTCTACCTCATGGAGGCCTTTTGATGGAGCGGCATCGCTTCGATGTAGCGATCATCGGGGCGGGACCGGCGGGGCTGATGGCGGCGCTCCATATCCCCGAGGGGCTGACGGCGGTGGCCCTTGAAAAAGGAGCACGGCCGGGACGGAAATTGCTCCTTTCCGGCGCCGGTCAGTGCAACCTCACCGCGGCGGGCGACATCGGCGACTTCGAACGGCGTTACGGCGATCACGGCCGCTGGCTGCGGCCCGCCCTGCGCAATCTCACCAACGATGACCTCATAACCTTCTTCGAGCGGCGTGGGGTATCTTTCTCCTGCACGCCGGAAGGGAAATACTTTCCGAAGAGTCTGCGGGCCGCCGAGATAGTGGAGACGCTCCTTGCCGATCTGCGGCGGCGCGGCATCGCGCTCCATCGCGACCGGTCGGTGGAACGGATCGGTGTGGTCGATGATCGTTTCGTCGTTCACGGCGGCGGCGACATCTACGAAGCGGCGGCAATTATCATTGCGACCGGCGGGAAGAGCTATCCGCAGACCGGCTCGACCGGCGACGGCCAGCGGCTTGCCGCGATGCTCGGCCATACCGTCGTGCCGCTTAAGGCCGCGCTTGCGCCGGTCACTCCCGCCGAATATCCGCTGGCGTCGCTTGCCGGGAATTCGTGTGAAGAGGCGGGACTCACGATACTGCGCCAGGGAAAGAAAGTGCATACCGCCGCCGGGCCGCTCCTCATCACCCACACCGGATTTTCGGGACCGCTCATACTCGACAACGCCCGCCGGATGGAACCGGGCGACACCCTCCGCATCGCCTTTACAGCGACGGGCCGCGAAGAATTTCTGCGCGACATCATCGATGCGTCGCGCGGCCGGGGCGCCATCGCGGTGAAGAATATCGTGAAGGATGTGGGACTCACCAAAAATCTGCGCGAGGCGCTTATCCGACACGCCGATATCGATCCCGACGGCCGCGCGGCGGAGCTTACCCGCGCTCAGTTCGCGGCGCTCGCCGACGCCTTCTGCCTCTTTCCGGTGACGATAAAAGCGCTCGGCGGTTTCGAGACGGCGATGGCGACCGCGGGGGGCGTCGCGCTCACGGAGGTCGATCCCAAGACGATGATGTCAAAACTCGTGCCGCGACTTTTCTTTGCGGGCGAAGTGCTCGATATCGACGGCGACAGCGGCGGCTACAATCTGCAGGCCGCCTTCTCCACCGGCGCGCTGGCTGGAAGGTCCATCAGAATATAAAAGGAAGGATTTATCTCTCCACCGGGATGGTGAGGGTGAAGCGGGTCTGGCCGGGGCGTGAGGCGGTAAGTTCTATCGTTCCCTCCATGAGCCGCGCTATCTTGCGGCAGATGGCGAGTCCCAGTCCGTTGCCTTCTTTGCGGGTCGTGAAGAAGGGATCGAAGATATTGTCGCGCGCCTCCTCCGGTATGCCGGGGCCGGTGTCGCTCACCTCGAGGATGAGCGTGGCGCCCTTCTCGCGGACGGCGACGGTCACTTCCCCGGGGTTCCCCGACCGCTCTATCGCCTGCAGGCTGTTGTTTATGAGGTTTATCGCGAGGTAGCGCAGGCGATCCCAGTCGAGACGGGACCGTTTCCCGGCCGGATGTTCGAACCGTATCGGGATCGTCGCGGCGGCGTAGGTGCGCTGAAGGTCGGCCGTGAAATCGTCGAACGAGCCGTCGGCCGGTTCAAGTTTTATGTTGCGTCCGAAGACGAGCATCTTCTCGACGGTGTCGTTGAGCCGTTTGAGTTCGCGGTGGGCTATGTCGAGGTATTCGGGATCGAAGGCGGTCCCGGCGCGCAGAGAATCGTTGAGGACATCGAGGTTGAACATCGCCGAGGTGAGCGGCGTCCGTATCTCGTGGGCGATGACCGATACCATGGTGCCCGTCTCGGCGAAATACTGCGCCTCGCGCAGTTGCCGTTCCTTGCGCAGTATCAGCAAGAACAGCGACAGGCGCAGGTAGTTGTCGGCGGCGACGGCCCAGAGCGCGGCGATGCCCCGTCCGGCGGCGGCCGACAGCTCCTTGCCGCGCACGGCCAGCACGCCGAACAGCAGTCCCTTCTCGCGTAGCGGTATCAGCAGGTCGGCGCCGAGTCGGGCGCATTCCTCCTCCAGTAGTCCCGACGGCGCGGCGCGGCGCAGGAGATGGTCCTCCTCCCCGTCGGAGAACCATTCGACCACGACGCTCTCTTCGAGCGCCGGATCGAACGAACGGAGATCGCCCAATTCGGCGAGCCGTTCATCTTCCTCGGAAAAAAGTATGTAGCGGGTATCGGCGATCCCCCGGAACGAATGGCGCAGGGTCGAATCGAACAGCTTCAGGAGTTCCTGATGGGTGGTCGCGTTCGCGGCGCGGATGCGGAACGATGCCGTGACCCGCTCGTAGTGGGCCTGATTGAGCGACGCGTAGCGGTAGAACCGGTCGGCGAGCCACAGCGCGGCGGCGGCGAAGAGGTTGAGCGTCAGGAAGGCGCCGAGTGCCGCCGGAACGATGAAGGAGCGGGCCGGCATATAATTTGAAATGAGGATGCGCAGGGGGAAGAGTTCCATCCACACGAACCCGAGCGGCAGGGTGAAGATGATGACCAGCAGCACCAGCGGCGCGGTGAGCGGGATGTCGCGGGAGATGCGCCGCGAAAAAAAGAGTAGTGCGCCGACGGCGATCAGCGTCAGCGGTACGGCGACGAGGAACGGCGTGAGGAGAAGAAGCTGCAACCCGATGGCGGCGGTTGCGCCGAGCAGGAGCGGCGGCAGTAGCGCCAGCCCGACGGTGATGTTGGCCGATCGGCGCAGTTCGGGCCGCAGATAGCGCTGTTTCCGCGTGATGAAAAAGGCGGCGACCGCCGCGAAGAAGAGCGTCGAGAGCGCGGTGGCGGGGGCGGCGAAACGCGGATCGGCGCTGAAAAAGGCGAGGAACAGGATATCGGCCGCCGCGATGAGGATATTCCAGCGGAGCGGCGGCATGAGCGCGTTGGGGAAGGTGTAGATGTAGAGGGTGAAGAGCGTCTGCAACAGGAGCAGGGCGGCAAAGAAGAGGACCGAGAAGAAGGGGAAGTAGCTCGCCGAGGCGACGCTGAAGAGGAGTCCCAGCGAAAGGAGCGAGAGGTTGGCGAAGATGCCGTCGGGGGTCCGTTTTCCCGAGGTGACGATGCGCCACGCCAGCGCGAGGTAGACCGTCAGTACCGTGAAGAGGGCCGCTGAGACCCACGCCGGTTCAAACATCCTTCGCTATCCCGTATTCTTCGAGTTTCTTGTCAAGCGTGGGGCGCGTGATGCCGAGCGCCGCGGCGGTGTTCCCCTTGTGGTGACGGCAGCTGCGGTAAACGAACTCGATATAGCGCCGCTCTATCTCCTTGAGCGGCACCAGTTCCCCCGCCGGCGGCATGATGCCGTCGGGACACGGCCCGGCGGGTGCCGCACCCTGCAGGGCGGCGTCGAGCGAATCGCGCGTCAGCAGACGGTCCTTCGACGCGATGGCCGCCTTGACGATGAGGTTCTCCAGTTCGCGTATGTTGCCGGGCCAGTGATGCTTCGCGAGGAAGGAGAGCCCTTCACGCGTCACCCCTTCGATGCGGGTGTGCATCTGGAAATTGGTCTTGCGGATGAAGTGGGGGACCAGCAGATCGATGTCGTTGGGGTGTTCGCGCAGCGGCGGCACCGCCAGATGGACGACATTGAGCCGGTAGAACAGGTCCTCGCGGAAGCGGCCCGCCCGCACCTCGGCCGGCAGGTCGCGGTTGGTCACGGCGATGATGCGGCCGTTGAAGGTGCGCGGGGTGTTCCCGCCCACCGGGAAATATTCCCGTTCCTGCAGGAGCCGCAGGAGTTTCGCCTGCAGTTCGGGCGGTATCTCGGTCACCTCGTCGAGCAGCAGGGTCCCGTCGCCCACCATCCCGAGTTTTCCCTCGGAAGCCCGGTCGGCGCCGGTGAAACTGCCTTTCACATGGCCCATCAGTTCCGATTCGATGAGGTTGGCCGGCAGCGCGGCGCAGTTGACGGCGACCCACGGGCTGTCGGCGCCGGCGGTGCGGTGGATGGCGCGCGCCACCACCTCCTTGCCTACGCCGCTCTCGCCGGTGATGAGGACCGTGGCGCGGTTGGTGGCCAGCCCCGCTATCTGCTTGTATATCTCGACCATCGCGGGGGAGCGGCCGATCAGATCTTCGGTCGACGGGCCGGTTTCGGCGGCGATGAGCGCGACCGTTTCGCTCATCCGTATCTTCTCGAAACTGCGCTGGAGGGTGAGCCGCAGTTTCTCGAGCGGTATGGGTTTGGTGAGGAAATCGTAGGAGCCGAGCTGGGTCGCCCGGACCGCCGCGGCAAGGTCGCCGTAGGCCGTTATGGTGATGCACAACGGCATCGCGCCGCCCAGTTCTGCGCGCATCTTCTCCAGCAGTTCGAGCCCCGTCATGCGCGGCATGTTGATGTCCATGAGGACCACATCGGGCCGACCGGAGAGGACCGCCTCCCAGCCTTCGACGCCGTCGCACGCGGTCGACACCGCATGACCTTCGCCGCGCAGGAACTTTTCGAAACTCCGCAGGATGGAGGGATCGTCGTCAACGATGAGGATCTTCCACGACTTTTTCATCCGCACTCCCCCCGATCTCGTAGAAATTTATCTTTTTCTTCTTCTTGTCCCAGTCGAACACATAGATCTTCCGGTCGGGGAACTGTTTGAGGAGGTCTTCAGCCAGCCGCGGTTTGACGAAGTATTTGCCATAGAGTATGCGGTCGGACAGGTCGATGGCGTGCCGCGTGAAGAACGAGCCGTCCATCGCGGTCGGCTGTTTGATGAGGACGATCGCCTTCTCATCCTTCGGCACGCGGTTCTCGACATGCTGATAGAGGGCGAAGCGCTTGTTGACGCCGCGCATGATGCCGGTCTCCTTGCCGGGGAAGTCCTCCTGCCAGTAGGTGAACAGGAAGTAGAGGAACGGGATGTAGGGGACCCAGTGGATATAGCGCCACAGCCGCCGCGCGAGATAGTGCACCGATTCGGCGGCGCCGTAGAACCAGCACCAAAGCGCCGGGTAGTAATACCGCGCGCCGAAGCTGTCGCCGCCGCCGGCGTTGTGTATGGCGTAACCGAGGATATAACTGATCGGCAGGAAGACGACGAACCATTCGTAACGGCGCAGGCGGCCGAGCTTAAGGAAGGGGAGGGCGAGCAGGAGCCAGATGAGATATTTGTTGGTCCACTGCGCCTGCGACTTGAGCCACACGGGGGTAAGCCCGATGAGCCCCTTATCGTAGTAGTCGCCCATGTCGGCGTGCAATTCGTTGATGCGTTTGCTCGTGAGGAGTTGGGGACTGTAGTAGTAGAGCTGATAAGGCGAAGTGAAGAAACCGCCGGTATAGACCTTCTGATAGACGAGGAACAGCAGTATGAACGGAACGACGCCGAGCGCGAACAGGCCG
>CAYPQK010000101.1:0-9776 GCA_964412895.1 uncultured Spirochaetales bacterium | reverse complement strand
CGCAGCGGCGATGTGGTGCTCGACTGGAAGGGCGACGCAACGCCGCTCAACAACGAGGCGATACAGATCAGCGAAGCGGTCGGCCGCAAGGACTTCCTCTTCAAGGCGCGGCTCCTCAGGGAGCGCATCACGGCGCGCACCGATGCCGCCGCCGCCGCCGCCGTGCTCGAAAAGATGATGGGCGAATGTCAGACCAACGACCAGACGGCGACCATATACTACTATCTTGCCGAATTCACGAATGATACGAAGCACCGCAGCAAGGCGCTGGAACTCTATGAGGCGCTCTTCAAGACCGCGCCGCGCGCCGAATACCGCGACCGCATCGGTTCGCTGAAAAACAACTAACCGCTTCGATATCAACCGATGCCCATCTCATCACTCAAGGAAAAAACGGTCTCCGGCGTCACCTGGACCGCCATCGATCAGTTCAGCAATCAGGGCATCCAATTCATCATCGCCATTCTTATCGCCCGCGTTCTTTCGCCGACCGATTACGGCGTCATCGCCATAGTCATGATATTCACCAATATTGTGAGCGTGTTTGTCGGCAGCGGTTTCGGAACGGCGCTCATTCAGCGGCGCGACATCTCTCGCGAAGAGTGCTCATCGGTCTTCTTCTTCAACATGGGCATGTCGCTTCTGTTTTACGGCGGGCTCTATCTCTGCGCCCCGTATATCGCCCGGTTCTTCGCTATGCCCCCGCTGACCCCGGTCCTGCGCGTGCTGGGACTCATCGTTATCACCAATGCCGTCTCCATGATACAGGTGACCCTGCTTAACCGCGATATCGATTTCAAAAAACAGGCGCTGGTCAACCTCTCCTCGTTCGCGGTATCGGGGGCGTTCGGACTCTACCTCGCCTATACCGGATACGGCGTGTGGGCGCTGGTGGGGCAGACCCTCTCCCGCTCCGTGGCAATGGCGGTCATCTATTGGGCGGCCACCTCGTGGCGGCCGCTGATGCGCTGTGCCTTGAGAGATCTGCGCGGGCTGTGGGGCTACTCCTCAAAACTTCTGGCCTCGGGCTTGCTGGACAGCATCTTCAGCAATCTCCAGCCGTTTCTCATAGGTAAATTCTATACCGCCGCCGATCTCGGTTTTTATTCGCAGGGGCGCCGTTTCCCCGCCCTTCTGGCGCCCAACATCACGATGGTCGTCCAGCGGGTGACCTTTCCGGCGCTGGCCACCATTCAGGATGACACCGAACGACTCCGCGCCGCCTATCGCAAAGTCATCATGGTCGTCATGTTCGTTATCTTCCCGGTCATGCTCACCCTCGCGGTCGTCGCCGCGCCGTTCGTCGAACTGATCCTTACCGCGAAATGGCTTCCGGCGGTCCCCTATTTGCAGGTCATCTGTCTTGCCATGATGCTGTACCCCCTCCATGCGATCAACCTTAACATCTGCATGGTCAAAGGACGCACCGATCTCTTCCTGAAACTGGAGATCATAAAAAAGGTCATCGGCGTCGCGCTGGTCGCCGCCGCCATCCCTTTCGGCGTCTTTGCCATCGCGGCGTCGGAACTCGTCCACAGTATTGTCTGCCTGTATTTCAACCTGAAATATAACGGCGACCTTATCGGGTATTCTTTCACGGCTCAGATCAAAGACATCGCGTCGACCTTTACACTGGCGTTGACCGCCGCCGCCCTTGCGGGGTCGATCTCCCTGCTGACGATATCTTCCCTGTGGTTCCTGCTTCCGCTGCAGGTGCTCGTCGCGATCGGGACCTATCTGCTGTTATGCCGCTTTTTTAAGCTGTCCGCCTACGCCGAAGTACGCGCCATCGCGACGGAACGGATGGGAAGGATGTTTTCCCGATGACCCGAAAAGTTGAAGAACTTCTCGCGAGGCGTGATTCCCGTGACTGATATCAGACCGACCGTCAGTGTCTTCATGATTACCTATAACCATGAGAACTATATCACACAGGCGCTCGGCTCCGCTCTGATGCAACGGACCGATTTCGATTTTGATATCGTCATCGGCGAGGATCTTTCGACCGACCGGACCGCTGAAATCGTCAAAGCCTATGCGTCCAAATATCCCGATAAGATAAAAGCGGTATATCAAGAGAAGAATTTAGGCGCCACGAGAAACTTCATTGAGACCTGCCGTCGATGCACCGGCAAATATATCGCCTATCTCGAAGGTGACGATTACTGGACCGATCCTCTAAAATTACAAAAGCAGGTAAACATATTAGAAAAAATGCCTTCGATCGCTCTGGTTTTTCATCAAACGGAAATCATCAACGCCGCTGAAGAAACACTTCCCATACAACTCCCGATACCACGGTCGAATATATTGAACACCGTTGATTTTTTATGGGAACATACACTCCCTTCCTGCTCGATCATGGTACGCAATAATCTTGAAAACTTCCTCGCGGTGCTGGCAGAAAATACCGATATCATAAGTTGCGACACTTTATTGGCGCTTGTTGCAAGTCTTTCCGGCGACCTCTATTTCCTCAATGAATCCATGGGAAAACACATCAAACATTCCGGTGGATTAACCTCCTCTGCGGCAATGAAAAACAGAGCGCTCGCGGATCTTAATATTTACCGTGTCCTTTCCGCCGGATATCAACTCGCGGACAAGAAAAAGAAAAAACTCTTACATCCCAAACTGGCCATCTACGCTTTGCGTTTATCAAAAATCGCTTTTGAACAGAAAAATTGGAACCGGAGCATGCTTTACTTCTTGTCTGGAATACGACACCTTTTCTCCTCTCCCATAGAATTTCTTAAACAATACAGTGCACGGAAACTGCGACTCCTTTCACGGATATTCTAATAAGCCCGATGAAGAATATTTAGCACATCGTTCTCATTAAGTTTTCTATACATGCCGATCGCGCCGAACTCCACGGTGGTCTTCGCGATGGCCGGAAGCGCCTCTTCGGGAACGCCGACCTCGCGCAGTTGCGTCGGCATGCCGAGCGACGAGAAGAAGGCGCGGGTCCGTGCTATTCCTTCGCGGGCGACCGCCATCCGGTCGGGGCCGGGGGCAACACCCCACAGGTTGATGGCGAGCGCGTAGAACTTATCGCAGGTCTGTTTCTCGAGCGTGAACTCCATCCAGTGCGGGAAGAGTATCGCAAGCCCCACGCCGTGCGTCACATCGTAGTGCGCGCTCAGGGCGTGCTCTATCATGTGGGTCCCCCAGTCGCCGGTCTTGCCGTAGGTCAGCAGTTCATTGAGGGCGAGCGTCCCGGCCCACAGCAGATTGGCCCGCGCCTCGTAGTGCTCCGGCTCTTTGAGCGCCGTCGGCCCGTAGGCGACACAGGTCTTGAGGAGCGCCTCGGCCAGCCGGTCCTGCACAAAGGTCCCCGACACCGTCGAGAAATACTGCTCGTAGACATGGCTCATGATGTCGATCGTGCCGGCGGCGGTGTGGCGCGGCGGCACGGTGTAGGTGTAGACCGGGTCGAGCACCGAGAAGCGCGGCTTGAGGAACGGCATCCGTATCGGCAGTTTCTGTTTGGTCTCAAGGTTGGATACGACGCTCGTACCGTTCATCTCGCTGCCGGTGGCCGCAAGCGTCAGCACCACCCCGAGCGGGAGCGCACCCTTTACATCGCCTTTACGCAGGTAGAGGTCCCACGGGTCGCCGTCGTAGAGCGCCCCGACGGCGATTCCCTTCGCGCAGTCGATCACGCTGCCGCCGCCGATGGCGATGATGAAGTCGAGGTCATGGCTTTTAACTATCTTGACGCCGTCACGAACGCTCTTGATCCGTGGGTTCGGCTCGATCCCGCCCAGTTCGCAGAACGATATCCCCTTCTCGGCGAGTTTGCCCGTCACCGCGTCGTAGATCCCCTGCTGTTTGACGCGGCCCGATCCGTAGCAGATGAGCGCCCGGGTGCCGCCGTGCCGCCGCACCTGTTCACCGACCACCTTGACCTGACCTTTGCCGAAGAACACTTTGGTCGGGATGGAGAATTTGAAATTGAGCATGGCGCCTCCGGTATTCAATTGCCGACGATCTTCCTGATAAACCGCTTTGCCCGCCGCCGCAAACTGTTGTTGAAAAAACGGCGCACCGCCGCCAGTATCTCTTCGTCCGGTATCACGCCCTGAACGAACCGGACCGGCTTCGCGCCATGGTCAAGGATCACCGCATAGCGCGCCGTCCGTTTGAGGTGACGGCCGCTCCCATCACAACCGATGTTCCGTGTCTGCGAGATCGCCGGAACGACACTGTAGGCGACCTGTCGGAAATGAGCCCAGTTGAAGCGTATCGCCCACGAATCTATCTTGCCGTCGAGATACCGTTCCAGCATATCGGACAGATCGCTGCCGCCCGCGTCGAAAGCGTCGCGCACCGCCGGATCCGTAAGCAGCGCACGGTCGCCGACCGCCCAATCGACCCGTCCCCACCGGTCGCGCCAGACGGCCCAGCCCCACGACGAGGCACGCGGCAGGAGGAAAACATCGTGCCGATATTGGTCAGGCAGTGCTATCGGCAGCGTATAGCCCGATATCGAAAAGATGCGCTGATCGTCGTGGTAGAACGCCAAGGCACCATTCACATAATCAAGAAATCGGGGCGCCACCTCAATATCATCTTCCAAAACAATGACCGTCTCATGGGCCACGAGTACGGTGCCGACACCGGCGATGATGGATGCGGCGAGTCCTCGATTCCGCTCTTGTTCTTGTAACTCGATGCGTTTAAATCCGGTGACCGCGCGGAGTATCCGGCGCACCGCCCCGACCCGCTCCACATCGTCCGGTCCCTTCGGACCGTCCGAAAAAAGGTAAAGCGGACTCTCAGCGGCTCGGGGATCGGCCGCAAGGGCCGCCAATGTCCGTATCAGATGTTCCGGGCGATTGTAGGCAAAGAGGGCTATCGGTGCATTCATGCGGCGAGTCCCCGCAGAAGCATTATCTCGCCCGCCCATTTCGACTCATCGGGCGTCTCGATGATGAGCGGTATGCCATCGAAACGCGGGTCGGCCATGAGCCGTTTGAACGGCTCGATACCGAGCGTCCCCGCGCCCAACTGTTCGTGCCGGTCGACACGGGTCGCGAGTTCTTTCTTGGAATCGTTGAGGTGCATACCGCGCAGATACTTATTGCCGATAACGCGGTCGAACTCCCGCCACGCCGCTTCGTAACCCGCCGCGCTTTTGAGGTCGTAACCGGCGGCATAGGTGTGGGCGGTGTCGATGCAGACGCCGACGCGCGTTTTATCTTTCACCTGATCGATGATCGCCGCGATATGTTCGAAGCGGTGGCCGATGTTGGTCCCCTGCCCCGCGGTATTCTCGATGACGGCGACCACCCCGTGCGTCTTTTCATGGGCGATGTTTATCGACTCGGCGATGAGTCCGATGCACGCCGCCTCCGTTATCTTGCCGAGATGACTGCCGGGATGGAAGTTGAGGAGCCGGATGCCGAGCCGTTCGCACCGCTCCATCTCGTCGAAAAAGGCGGCGCGCGACTTTTCCAAGCCCTCCGCCTCGGGATGGCCGAGGTTGATGAGATAGCCGTCGTGAGCCAGTATCTGATCGGGGCCGTAGCCGAGTTCTTTACAGGCCGCCTTGAACGCGGCGATGTTACCCTCCGTCAGCGGCTTGGGATTCCACTGTTTCTGGTTGCGGGTAAAGAGGGCGAAGGCGTTCGCGCCGATGGCATGGGCGTTCTGGGGCGCCATCTCGACGCCGCCCGCCGCGCTGACATGGGCGCCGATGAATTTCATCAGCCTTTCCGGAGTTGTTTGTAGGCGTTGATGAGGCCGTTGGTCGAGCCGTCGTGGCCGGTGACCGGCGTATCATCCGCCAATTCGGGGAGTATCTTGTTCGCGAGCTGTTTGCCCAGTTCGACGCCCCACTGGTCGAAGCTGTAGACATTCCAGATGATCCCCTGCGTGAATATCTTGTGCTCGTACATCGCCACGAGGCTGCCGAGCGTCCGCGGCGTTATCTTGTGGCAGAGTATCGAATTGGTCGGCCGGTTCCCGGTGAAGACGCGGTACGGCAGGACGCGGTCTATATCGGCCTCGCTCTTCCCCGCCTTGCGCATCTCGGCGCGGACCTCTTCGGCCGTCTTGCCGGTCATGAGCGCCTCGGTCTGGGCGAAGAAGTTCGACAACAGTTTCCGGTGATGGTCGCCGACCGGATTGTGGCTGATGGCGGGGGCGATGAAGTCGCACGGGATGAGTTTGGTCCCCTGATGGATGAGCTGGTAGAACGCATGCTGGCCGTTGGTCCCCGGTTCGCCCCAGATGACCGGGCCGGTCTCGTGGCCCACCGGTCTGCCGTCGCGGCCGACCGACTTGCCGTTCGATTCCATATTGCCCTGCTGGAAATAGGCGGCGAAGCGGTGCAAGTACTGGTCGTAGGGGAGTATCGCCTCACTGTGGGCGCCGAAAAAGTTGCCGTACCAGACGCCGAGCAGTGCGAGTATGACCGGCGCGTTGCGTTCGAACGGTTCGGTGCGGAAATGTTCATCCATCGCATGGGCCCCTTCGAGGAGCTCGACGAAATGTTCGAAGCCGACGGTGCAGGCAATGGAGAGCCCGATGGCCGACCAGAGTGAATAGCGGCCGCCGACCCAATCCCAGAATTCGAACATATTGGCGGTGTCGATGCCGAACTTGGCGACCTCCTTCGCGTTGGTCGAGACGGCGACGAAATGCTTCGCGACCGCCTTTTCGTCCTTCGCCTTGTCAAGGAACCAGCGGCGCGCCGTTTCGGCATTGGTCATGGTCTCCTGCGTGGTGAAGGTCTTCGAGGCTATGATGAACAGCGTCGTTGCCGGGTCGAGTTTTTTCAGCGTCTCGACCATATGGGTGCCGTCGATGTTCGAGACGAAATGGGGGGTGATCCCCGCTTTCCAGTAGGGACGCAGCGCCTCGGTCACCATGACCGGGCCGAGATCCGATCCGCCGATGCCGATGTTGACGATATCGGTGATGCGCCGGCCAGAATAGCCCTGCCACGCGCCCGAAAGGAGCCGTTCGGAAAAATCGCGCATCTGATCGAGGACCGTAAGCACGCCGGGCATGACATCAGTGCCGTCGACCGTCACCGGGCGACCGGAACGGTTCCGCAACGCGACATGGAGCACCGCGCGGTCCTCGGTCACGTTGATATGTTCGCCCGCGAACATCGCCGCGATCGCCTCTTTCAGGCCGCAATCAACGGCAAGCGCACACAGCAATTCCATAGTCCGTTCGGTCACGATGTTCTTGGAGTAATCGATGAGGAGGTCCTCGAACCCTATCGAGAACCGTTCAAAACGGTTCGGATCGGCGGTGAAGAGCCCCCGCATGGCGACCGCGCTCATCTCATCGAAATGGGCGTCGAGCGCCCGCCATCCTTTCGTTCCCTGCGGATCCACTTTCGGCAACATGATGACCCCCCTGTTCCGTCAAACCACGACACTATACCTCAAACGGAAAGGCGGGTCAATGCCGCGGCGCGGTAAAATATTGCATCGTACGGTAGGCCGGGATATACTCGGCCGTCATCGGTAGGGAGCGCAGCGTGGGAGAACACAGTGGAAAGGTGGTTGGCGCGATACTCGCCTTTCTCGCCGTCATATTCGCCCTCACGAGCGTATTCCTCTATATCCACGACGAAAAGCTCGATTATTACCTCTACCTCTACGGCGACGACATCCGTACCACTCCCCGCCTGCTCATCCGCATCATGTCGAAGGACGGTTATATCGTCCCCGACGCTAAGATAACGGCCGACGGCCGCCCCGTGGAGGGGGTACTCCTTGATGTGTCCAAACCGGTGCGCGTTCTCGCCTTCACCGTCGGCGGGAACGAATACCGGTACGAACTCGACTTCGGTAAACTGTTCGAAGAGGGCGCGAAGCGACTTCCCGATGACTGGCTCACCGGCAAAGAACTGGATAACGGCCGCGAAACGGTCAAACGGATGGCCGCCGCCGCCCGGCGGGTCTATCTCCTGCCCGACACGATACGGATGTTCGGCGAACTGGAGAACCGCGTCACGATCTTCTGCTTTACCGCCACCGGCCCCTGCGACGATGCTTCGATAACGATAGACGATGCCACCATCCCGCTCGAGGGCGGCGTGGGGAGCGGCACCATCTTCCTGCCGATACGCAATGAGACCGACGCCTTCTTCCCCGACGGCACCGCCGCGACGGTGCTTTTCCCCTACACCGGCCGGATGTTCTCGCTGGCCGAAGAAGGAGATCGGTTGATACTGCGGACGTTGGTCGAGGCGCGCAATGTTCATATCGACTGCTGGCGCGCCGGGATATGGCAGTTCACCGACGTAGTGACCGGAAAACCCGAGGGGGGCAAACTGCCGGTCCACTACGCCGCCTGCGACCGGGTGCAGGTATCGTTCGATTCACGCGACCCGAACGGTAACTTCCTGGTCCGTTCCTCCGAAACGGCGACCGTCGCCGACATCGCCGACCCCTACTATCAGGCACTACTCGCCGACATCTCGAAATACCGTCCCGAACTTGCCGCGACACTCCTTGCCCGCTATCCCGCCATCCGCTTCCACCGCCTCAATACGATATACACCGGCACCGATTTCGAGAAGACCTTCGATGAACGCAAGCAGGCAAAACTGCGGGTGGTGTGGTGGCTGCTGCTTGTCACCGCCGTTGCCGGACTTGCACTGTTCACCGTCTTCTCCGCCCGCCGCTTCTCGGTGGTCGAAGGTGAAGAGGGGGAACTGGTGACCCTCTCACGGCGACAGCAGCAGTTCATGCTGGCGGCGCTCGTCGGCGGGTTGGCGCTTTTCTTCATTTTATTATTATCGGTCCTCGGGAACCTTGCCTGACATGAGCACGATAAAACTGCTTCCGGAACAGCTCATCAATCAGATCGCCGCCGGCGAGGTGGTCGAACGGCCCGCCTCGGTGGTCAAGGAACTGGTCGAGAACTCGATCGACGCCGGCGCGACACGCATCATCATCGAAGCGGCCAAGGGGGGCCGCGAACTCATCCGCATCTCCGACGACGGGCACGGCATGGGCCGCGAGGATATCTTCATGGCGCTCGAACGCCACGCGACGAGTAAACTCTCCGACGCCGCGGGACTCTCGCACATCGCGACGATGGGTTTCCGCGGCGAAGCGCTCCCCTCCATCGCATCGGTCTGTCAGTTCACCCTCTCATCGGCGCTCACTCACGGCGAAGGATTCAAGATACGCGCCAAGGGGGGCACCATCGTTGAGAACGCCCCGGTCAGCCGCCCGAAAGGGACCGAGGTGACGGTCGGCCAGATATTCTTCAACCTCCCGGCGCGTCGCAAGTTCCTCAAATCGGAGGACCGCGAATTCGCGTATATCAAAGAACTGGTCCAGCGCTTCGCGATGGTCCATCCCGCCGTCGCGTTCGAACTCATCCACGACGGCCGCACCCTTTTCAATCTTGCCCCGGCTGCCACCCCGCTCGACCGGGCGCTCGCCCTCTGGAAGGCGCCGCGCGACGAGGTGGCGGCGGTCGACATCGACGCGGCGGGAATGCGCGGCGAACTCATCCTCGGCTCCCCCTACCGCACCTTCTCCGGCCCCTCGACGGTCGCGGTCAACGGCCGCATCGTGTCGGATCGGCGCGTAAACGCCGTCATACTCCGCGTCCTGCGCGAAGCTACCGGCGGCGATCATCGCGCGACCTATTTCCTGTCGCTCACCCTCCCCTTCGACGAGATCGATGTCAATGTCCATCCCGCCAAGACCGAGGTCCGCTTCCGCAACGAACCGGCGACCCTGACGCTGGTCGAATCGATACTGCTTAAAGGACTCTCGGCGGTTCGCGGCGGC
>CAYPQK010000100.1:0-9784 GCA_964412895.1 uncultured Spirochaetales bacterium | reverse complement strand
AGGCGATCGACTTCTGCTTGCCGCACGCCTTTTCGTTGTAGATGCGCGCCTTGTCCTTGTTGAGGTCGCCCCCCTCGCCGTTGTACCACATGAAGGCGAGGAATCCGCAGGCGTCGCCGTTGCCCCAGTCGCACGATCTCTGGAGATTCTCGCGTGCCTTTTTCTTGTTCTCCGGCACCCCGGCCCCCTTCATCTGCATCCCGGCCAGCCGGTAACAGCCGTCGTGCGAACCGTTAAAGCAGGCCCGTTCGAACGCCTCGGCCGCCCGCTTGAGGTCGACCGGTTGCCCGTCGCCCTCGGTCAGGATGAGCCCGAGATTGAGGCACGATTCGCCGTTGCCGTCGTCGCAGTTGCCGAGGAAGTGGTCGTAGGCCTTCTTCTTGTCGACCTTACTGGCGACACCTTTCAACCACATGAAGGCGCGCATGTTGCAGCCGTGGGCCGCGCCGCCGCCGCAGGCCTTTTCGAAGGCGGTACGCGCCTTGGCGGTATTGACCGGTCCCCCTTCGCCCTTGAAGTACATGTCGCCGAGGACCGCGCACGATTCGGCGATACCGGAGGAGCACATCTTCTCGAAGCCTTCGCGAAAATTCGGTTCTTCCGTCTCCTGTGCGGCGAGCGTGAATGCCGCCGAAAGCACCAACAACACGGACCACATACGCATAGTTTTCCCCCTCTGAAATAAGGACCGCTCCAGTGTAGCGAACGGGGTGAACGAGGTCAAATAAAATTTACTTTTAACTCTCCCCGTCCCACAATAGCACCGAACCGCGATGTGATGGAACGGCATGGTCTTCAGTTCGCCCGTATTCCTTTTTCTTTTCCTGCCGCTGACGCTTGCGCTCTATTTCTCGGTGCCGCCGCGCGCACGCAACACGATACTTCTCGTGATGAGCTTTCTGTTCTACGCCTACGGAGAGGAGTGGTTCGTCCTGCTGATGCTCCTTTCCATTCTTCTCAACTGGGGATCGGCGCTCCTTATTTCACGCCATCCCGGCGACCCGCACACCCGGAAATGGATGCTGGCCGGAGCGGTCGTCGCCAATCTGCTGTTGCTCGGCTTTTTCAAATACGCCGCCTTCTTCGCCACCGAGGTCAATCCCCTCCTCACGGCGGCCGGGATCCCCGCCCTGCCGGTGCCGAATATCCACCTCGCGGCCGGCATCTCCTTTTTCACTTTTCAGGCGATGAGTTATGTCATAGACATCTACCGCGGCGCCTATCCGGCGGAACGGGATGTCTCGCGGGTGGCGCTCTATATCTCTCTGTTCCCCCAGCTCATCGCGGGGCCGATAGTCCGCTACACCACCATCGCGGCCGCCATCGTGGAACGGCGCGTCACCGGTGCCTCGTTCCTCCACGGCCTCCGGCGTTTCATCATAGGGTTGGCCAAGAAGGTGCTCATCGCCAACACGCTTGCCCTTTCGGTCGACCGCGTCTATGCGCTGCCTGCCGGGGAATTGACCGTTTCGCTCGCGTGGTTCGGCGCATTCTGTTTCTTCCTGCAGATATATTTCGATTTTTCGGGTTACTCCGACATGGCCATCGGCCTTGGCCGGATGCTCGGGTTCCGCTTCCTCGAGAATTTCAACTATCCCTATGCCGCCCGTTCGGTGCGCGAGTTCTGGCGCCGCTGGCACATCTCCCTTTCGACCTGGTTCCGCGACTATCTCTACTTTCCGCTCGGGGGGAACCGCGTATCCGCTCCGCGAACCATCTTCAATCTGTTGGTCGTTTTTCTTCTGGTCGGCCTCTGGCACGGCGCGGCGTGGACCTTCATACTGTTCGGCGCGCTACAGGGAGTGCTGATGATAGCGGAGCGGTTCGGGCTCGCGGCGTTCCTGGAACGGGCCGGAGCTCCCGCGGGGCATCTTTATCTCTGGATCGCGGTCCTTTTTTCCTTCGCTCTTTTCCGTTCGGCCGATATCGAACAGGCCTTTATTTTCTGGAGCGCGCTGTGCGGCGCGGGCGCCGCGAGCGGTCCCGCCGTCGCGACGGTCATGACCCCTTATGTGCTCCCGGCGCTCGTGGTCGGGATCCTCTTTTCATTGCCGGTCTACCCGTGGATGCGCCGTCGGTTGTCCCGTTTCCGGAGCCGCCTTTGCGGTCGTTCCCGCGCACTGTTCGACGGCACGGTCGCGATCGCCTTGAGCCTCGCCTGTCTCGCGTTCTTCGGCGCCAGCGTCCTGCATAACTCGATGACAGCGTACAACCCTTTTATTTATTTCAGGTTCTGATATGTTTCACCTGATGCGACGACTTGAAGGAGGGGGCGGCAAGCGGGCGCTCGTCGTCGTGAACCTGCTGTTGCTGTACCTCGTTCTGTCGGAACTGTTCCTACTGATTTTCCACGCGAAGCAGGTGCGCAACGACGCCGAATACTACATGTCCCGCACCTTCACCCGCGAGGAGTGGCATATCGCCGCCTCCATCCGGGACTTCTTTCTCGCGCAGAACCGTTCCCCGCGCCAGCTCAAGGGGACGATCATCTACCTGCACGAACCGATGCGCGGCGAGTACTACACCATCAACTCCGACGGCTTTCGCGGTCCCGAAGTAACGCCCAAGCAGCCGGGCGAATACCGCGTCGTCCTTACCGGCGCCTCGATGGCGCACGGGAACACATTCGCCGACGACGCGACGATACCGGCGCTTGTCGAACGCCATCTGCGCGACCGGTGCCCCGATTGCCGCATAACGGTCTACAACCTCGGGCTCGAGGGTTACGACCTGCAGCGCGAGATCGCGCTGGCGGAGAGGCTGACGCCGAAGGTAGAACCTGACCTTATCGTTTTTTACACCGGCGTGATAGATCTCAGCATGGTCTATACTGCGGGTTATCGCCGGCACACGCCGTATGAAAAAGATGGCTCCTTCACGGAAGAGGAGATCGACGCGGTACGGAAGGTGTACCGGAAGTCGTGGGTCGATCATTTCCGCATCACGCGGCTGATAGCCGATTCGGTCAGGAATGAGCGCGGTATCCTGCCGGAACCGGTCCGGCTGACGCGCGATCTCGATCCCTTCCTGCCGCCCCTGTTCGATGAACGGGGACGGGAGTTCGGCCGGCTCTATGTCAAGGACATGACCCATACGGCGATGCGGTTCGCCGCCGTCGGCATCGAGACGATGTTCGTGCTTACCGCCGGCGCGGTCTTCAAGGAACCGCGTTCGGCGCTTGAATCGTCGGCGCTCAGGCAGGTCGATTCGCTGTACCCCCATTTCGGCGCTTTTTCGCTGGCCTCCCGCGAGTACATCCGGAAAGAGGTGGCCGAGGCGAACTTCGATCGTTTCTACGATTTCTCCGACGCTTTCGACGGCATCGATGCCGATATTTTCTACGACTTCATCCACATGACACCGCGCGGCAACCGCGAACTGAGCGAGAAGATGGGCGACCTGCTCATCGAAAAAGGGGTGCTTGAAAAAGCGCGAAAGGCCCTTTCGACAGGCTCAGGGCAGGCCGCTACTCCCAATCCTTCCAGATAGGATCGAACCCCTTTTTCTTCAGCATCGTCGCGACATCGGCGGGACTTCTTCCGTCCACCACCTCGAACTGCGCGAGTTCATCGTGTTTGCCGGTGTAGCCGCCCGGGGCGGTCGAACTGCCGGCCGACAGGTTGGTGAAGCCGAGCGGGATGAGGGCGTCGCGGAATTCTGCCGATTCGCGGGTGGAGAGCGACATCGGGGTCACCGGGAAGAGGAGCCTGAGCGCGCAGAGGAGCCGAACGAAATCGCGGTCGTCGACCGGATGCGGGCCGCCCGCGACGCCAACGGCGCCACGGATGCGGGGGAAACTTATCGAGAATTCGCTCTGCCAGTAGTGTTTCTGAAGGAACGCGAGGTGCCGCGCCAGTTCGATGGCGTCGCGCCGCCAGTCGGCAAGCCCCAGCAGGAACCCGATGCCGATCTTCGGGATGCCCGCCGCCGCGCCGCGCTCGGGGGTGGCGAGCCGCCGGTCAAAATCGCGCTTTGGTCCGCCCGGATGCTGGTCGGCATACACAGCGCGGTCGTAGGTCTCCTGATAGATATAGAGCCCGTCGAGGTGCGCGTCGGTAAAAAGCCGCCGGTAAATCTGTTCTTCCAGCGGTGCTATCTCGATGGAGACCGAACGGAAGCCGACCTCATGCATGTCGCGGATGAGCGGCACGAGGATTTCCGGGTCGGCGCTCTCTGGGTGTTCGCCGGCGACCAGCAGCAGACTCGTGAAGCCCTGTGCCCGGATGGCGGCCGCCTCGGCCCGCAGTTCGTCGCGGGTCAGCCGCACGCGCGGCAGGTCGTTCCCGGCGTTGAAGCCGCAGTAGCGGCACCGGTTCACGCAGCGGTTATCATAATATAGTGGTATATAGAGCGAGAGGGCGTAGCCGAAACGGCGGCGGGTCAGCCGCGCGCTTTCGGCGGCGAGCCGGTTGAGCGTCGCGTCGTCGAGGGCGGGAGAGAGGAGTGTCGCGAAGTCGTCAAGCGTCAGGTGTTCGGCGCCGAGGACCGCCGCGATGTCGGCGGGGGTCGCGTTCAGGGCGCGGTCGTACAGCCGCAGGGTTTGGTCGTTATCGGTGCGGAAGGAAACGCCGTTCATGGGCACCACTCTATGTCGCTATGGAGTGAAGTCAAGGAGAAGTTACTTCTTGAGGAAATCGAGTTCGGGGCTGGAAGGCTGCGCGCTGTCGTACTTCTTCGGGATACCGGCGTCGCGGGCGATGAGCGCCGCTTCGACCGCCATCTTGAATGCCGTACCCATCGCGGCGGGATCCTTCGCGGTGGCGATGGCTGTGTTGACGAGCACCGCATCGGCGCCGAGTTCTATCGCCGCCGCGGCATCGGACGGCGTTCCGATACCGGCGTCGACCACGACCGGCACCCGTGCCTGTTCGATGATGATGCGGATCATCTCGCGCATGAGGAGTCCCTTGTTGGTACCTATCGGCGCGGCGAGCGGCATCACCGTCGCGGCGCCCGCATCCTGCAATCGGAGCGCCAGCATCGGGTCGGCGTTGATGTAGGGGAGGACCGCGAAGCCCTTCTTCACCAGTATCTCGGTCGCCTTCAAAGTTTCTATCGGATCGGGGAGGAGATAGCGCGGCTCGGGAGTGAGTTCGAGTTTCACCCACTTGGGCAGACCCGCCTCGGCCGCCATCTCGGCGTAGTAGACCGCTTCCTCTGCGGTCCGCGCCCCGGCGGTGTTGGGCAGTATCGTGATGCCGGGACAATCGAGGAGCGGTTTGAGGAGCGATATATCGTTCCCGCCGAGGTCCATCCGCCGTAGCGACGCCGTCACCACCTGCGTGCCGGAGACCTTCACCGCCGCGATCATCGCCTCGTTCGACCGGTACTTGCCGGTCCCGAGGAAGAGTCTCGACGAGAACGAGAATGTCCCGACGATCAGTTTCCGTTCCATATTCCTACCTGTTCAGTTCAAGCATCCGGATGAGGGCGTGGCGCGCCTTGCCGGCGATATCGTCGCCCACCGTGACCACCGTCTCCTCCTCGTCGAGCGACCGGAAGATGGTCTCAAGCGTTATCTTCTTCATATTCCGGCAATAGAGCGCCGGGTTGGAAAGATCGATGAATTCGGCCGTCGGATCGTGCCGCTGAAGCGTGTGGGTGATGCCCGATTCGGTCACGATGATGTAGCGCTTATACTTCTTTTCCTTCACGAGCGCCACCATCCCGCCGGTCGAGAGGATGTGGTCGGCCTCGCGCCGCGTCTCTTTGGTGCATTCGGGATGCATGAGGACCACCGCGCCGGGGAAGAGTTTCCGCGCGTCGGCGACATCTTCGGGCTTTATCTTATGGTGGACCGGGCAGAAGCCGCTATGGAGGATGATCTCCTTTTCGGGGAGCTGTTCGGCCACCCACGAACCGAGGTTCTGGTCGGGGACGAACAGTATCTGTTTCTGCGGCAGGTTGCGGACGATGCGGACCGCCGACGAACTGGTCACGCAGACATCGGAGAGCGCTTTGACCTCCACCGATGAATTGACATAGCAGACGACCGCCGCGTCGGGATAGGCCGTCTTGAGCCGCCGCAGTTGGTCGGGGTTTATCATGTCGGCAAGCGGACACCCGGCGTCGGCCACCGGGAGGAGTACCTTCTTGTCGGGGGCGAGAATGGCCGCCGTCTCTCCCATGAAGCGGACACCGGCGAGCACTATGATATCGGCCGTCGTATCAGCCGCGCGGACCGCCAGTTCGAACGAGTCGCCCACCACATCGGCGATATCCTGCACCTCGGCCCGGGTGTAGGTATGGGCGAGGATGAGGGCGTTCTTATCTTTCTTCAGCGCCGCGATGCGGCGGATGAGATCGTCCATCAGATGCTGACGACCTTGGTCACTTCGGGTATCTGCTTCTTGAGTTCGAACTCGATCCCCATCTTGAGCGTCATCTGCGACATGGGACAGCCGTGGCAGTGGCCCCGGAGCGCCACCTTGACCACGCCGTCGTCGGTCACTTCGATCAGTTCTACATCGCCGCCGTCGCGCTGGAGCATGGGGCGGACCTTCTCAAGCACCGCGGGGACCTTGTCTTTCCAAGTGGTTTCGGCCATGGGTATCTCCCTTGCATGGTAATGATCGACAGACCTCAGTAAAGATACGCAGCGCGCAGGGTAAGTCAAGGTGCATCCTATTAAAAATAACTGTTGACATTCAAAACCGCCCTACTATATAATCGCCCGTTATGGGAACCTTAAACCTCTCATGGAGGAGATGTATGCGTAACGCTATGGTATTCGTCATTATCCTGTCCCTCACGGCGCTTCTGGCCGCCGCCCCGCTCAAAAAGGCGGAGGTCCGCTTCGTGAAGGATATCCCGGTCATGGTCAAGGGGCTCACAGTCCCGCTGAAGGCCGACAGCGCGTCGGTCGAGAAGTTCGTGACTAAAGAATTCTTCCCGCAGTTCAATCTCGGGAAGGACATCACCCTCGTTCCGTTCCGCGGGCTTGACCTCGGCGGCACGAAGATCTTCAAGTACGGCCACGCCTACAAAGGCTGGGCCGTCGAAGGGGCCTTCACGACCGTTTCGATGAAGAACGGCAAGGTCTACCGGATCAACAACGGACTCGGCCGCATCGATCTGGACCTTTCCAAGACCGTCGCCCCCGAAAAGGCGGTCATGGTCGCGATGACCAAGCACTTCCCGAAGAGCGCCACGGCACTTCCGAAGAATATGGTCGAAAAGGTCATCGTGCGGGTCGGCAGCCTCTACATACCGGCCTACAAGGTGCGCCTGATGCCCCTTAACATGGCCGACAACCGCGTCTACTACATCAACGCCAAGAGCGGCAAGTTCCTCTTCGCCCACAACAAGACCATGTACGCCGATGACGACACCCTGCTGTCGGACGATCCGATAACGGCGCTCGACACCGCGAAGGTCTATGAAAAGAACCCGATAACGACCCCCGATCTCACCGAGACCACTCTTCCGTGGGTCGCCGAAGCCGACGACGACGACCTTACCGAGGCGGAACGCGGGTTCCTCACCACCAAGAAGGATCAGAGCGACATCCGCAAGATCAAGGCGTACAACTGTCCCGACAAGGGGGAGAAGTTCCCCATCTCGCTCGGCGGCATCAATGCCACCCCGCATCTGTGTTCGCCGATACAGCTCGCCAACAAGATCGACAACGGCTCGTTCATCTATGAGGACTGCGAAGGCGGCAAGGAGTATGTCAAGGAGAACACCACCGAGGAGAAGATAGACCGCTGCGCCGAGATATCGATGTACTACCATGCGTCGAAGATATACAAGTATCTCCGCGAACTCGGCACCGATTTCTCCTACCTGCTCAACAACACCACCACCGCGCCGCTCAATGTCATCGGCAATTTCCTGATGCCCGACACGGCCGATCTGATGGCGGTCATGGGCGGCACCAATGAGCTGGTCCCGATGGACAACGCCTTCTTCAGCCCCGACAACCCGATGATGTCGCTTCTGTATGCCAGCAGCGGGATCACCGGCGACCTGCTCGTCTTCGGGCAGGGGACCTTCGCCGATTTTGGTTTCGACGGCGATGTGGTCTACCATGAGTTCGGCCACGCAACGGTCTACACCACCGGCCTCGATTCGGCCGGCTTCCTCGACCAGTACGGCATGAACGGCGAGCCGGGCGCGCTCCATGAGGGTTTCGGCGACACTTTCTCGTTCATCATGTCGGACGACCCGTGCACCGGCGAGTACGCTTCGCAGGGTATCGTCGACTGGGCGGCGTCGCAGGGCGGGTTCGTCGAGATGGACAAGGACGAGAACGACAACTACTGCATGCGCTACGCCGAACACGAATACAAGGTCATGGACGATTTCGAAGGCGAGGTCCACTGGGACGGCCAGCCGCATCTCGCGACCAACTGGGCGCTTTGGAAAATGGTGCAGGAAAAGGCGCTCGGCGCCGACGCGCAGGAGCAGAAGGACAACCTCGTGAAGCTCTTCCTCAAGACCCTCTATTCCCTCGGGACCGCGCAGGGGACCCATAAACTCTGGGCCGAGACGCTGCTGTCCGAGGTCGAGAACGACACCGTCTTCGCGCCGGTGAAGAGCGATGTCGAGAAGGTACTCACCGACTTCAACTACTTCGCCGATATCCGCTCCCGCGACGCCGCCAACGGCGTCAAGCGGCTCTTCCAAGATGCGGCGATCGATCCGGAAGCGCAGACCAATCCGCTGGGCGGCGGCGGCGTGGCGATACAGGTGACCGAGGACGAGACGGCCGTCTCGATAGCTCCCGGCTATATCCAGCTCACCTACACCGTTCCCGAGGACTTCGAATTCAACGCCGTCAAGATAACGGCCGGCGTGGCCGCCTCCAGCAGCACCTCTATCGGCGGCACCAGTGGCACCCCGGTGCTCCATATTTACGCCAAGAAGACCACCCCGATCATCTACACGGTGGACAGCGAGAGCGCGACCGTTATCGCGGTGACGGTCGACTACGACCAGAACATCGAGAAGGATTCCGAGAAGAACGCGTGGTATCTCACCGGGGTCAAGCCGGGCGAGAAATATTATCTGCAGTTCGTCAACTACGGCGACGGCGGCGCGACCATCAGTAGCATTGCCCTGATCGGCGAGAACTACACGGCGGCGACCGACGACGATATAATCGGCGGCGACGAGGTCGCTACCGACGAGGACGAGATCGTCGACACCGTCATCGTTCCCGATACCGACACTACGACCAAGAAGAAGGACGACGGTTGCGGCTGTTCGGTCATCTTCTAAACTCATTCCGGTATCAATTCCGAACGGGGGGAGTACATCCCCCCGTTTTTTTTCGCGTTGACGCGCCGTCTCCTTTGTGGTAAGGTGCCCTGACCTTTTGGAGTTACGCATGACGCGCTACATTCTGGGGATAGAGACTAGTTGCGACGACACCTCGGCGGCGGTGGTGGATGATACACTCCGCGTCCGTGCGGTGCAGACCACTTCGCAGACGAACCTTCACGCCCTCTTCGGCGGCGTCATCCCCGAACTGGCGGCGCGCAACCATATCGCGTGGATATTTCCCGTCATCGATACGGCGCTGAAAAAAAGCGGCGTCGCCCCGGCCGATCTTTCGGCCGTTGCGGTGACCAATTATCCGGGACTGCTCGGATCGCTGCTGGTCGGTGTCGGCGCGGCGAAGGGGCTTTCCATCGGGCTCAAAAAACCGCTCATCGCCGTCAATCACCTTGAAGGCCACCACTTATCCTCCCTGGCCAACCCAAACGGTTCGGAACCTTTTGTAGGTTCCGAACCTACGTATTTCCCCGCTCTTGGACTTCTCGCCTCCGGCGGTCACACC
>CAYPQK010000099.1:0-9789 GCA_964412895.1 uncultured Spirochaetales bacterium | reverse complement strand
GGACACACGACGATGCATTTGCCGCAGGTGGTGCATTTCTTCGGGTCGATGTAGGCGAGGTTGTTGGCAAGCGTGATCGCCTCGACCGGGCATTCCTTGACGCACTTGCCGCAGGCGATGCAGGCCGCCTTGCAGTATTTCATCGCGGCGGCGCCCTTTTCGGTGTTCACGCAGTCGACCCAGACGCGACGGTCTTTCCGGCCTTTGGGGCGCATTTCGATGATGCGGCGGGGGCAGGCCTTGACGCAGGCGCCGCAGGCGACGCACTTGTCGGCCAGTATCACCGGCAGGCCGGTCTTTTCATCCATACACATCGCGCCGAACGCGCAGACCGTGACGCAGTCGCCGAGTCCCATGCAGCCGTTCGGGCACCCCTTCTCGCCGACGAAGACGGTGTGGGCGATGACGCATTTGGGGACGCCGTCGTATTTGAGCGTGCGGGGCGCCTTCTCGTGAGTGCCGTTGCAGCGGAGCACCGCCACCATCGGCTCACTCTCGGCCACCGCCATCCCCAGCGCGTCGCCGATCGCCTTCATCGCGGCCGATCCGCCGGGCGGGCAGGAAAGTCCGCCGATATCGCCTTTGTCGGCCGCCTTGACTATCGCCTCGGCAAGACCGCGACAGCCGGGATAACCGCACCCGCCGCAGTTGGCGCCGGGCAGGAATGCCGCAACCGTATCGATGCGCGGGTCCTCTTCGACATGGAATTTCTTGGCCGTCAGGAACAGCAGTATCGCCGAGATACCGGCGACCGCACCGAGCATGATGACCGGATACAGGATCACATCAACCACGGGACACCTCTTGATCGCTATTGATAATCTTATTTACGGTAAAGATGAAACTCCTGAACAGACGACCGCGCAGCAGCCACAGCAGCAGATAGAACGGGACGAGCGCCCCCAGTCCCGCGACCCCCGCGATGCTCTCCTCGACGCCATTGGCGACCGCGCCGAAGAAAACGAAGGCCAGCACGATGAGCGGCAGGACAAAACCGTAGAGAACCGCCGTCATCCCGACCTTCGTCGAAATGGTGATGCGGACCCGGTCGCCCGGCTGGAGCGGCCCTTCGGAGAATGCGTCGATCTCCTTTTGCGCCGTCTCGAGGTTCCCACAGGCACCTTTGGCGTGGCAGGAGGCGCAAGCGCTCTGGGCGGTGATGAGGACGCGGGCGCGGCCGTCGGCGTACTCCTTCACTATCCCTTCGCGGCAGATGTCGTTGTTTCTATCGCTCATATTATCTATTTAGTACGCACGCAATGCGGCTCCTTCGTATCCAATAACTTGCCCTTTGTCAACAAAACCGCTATACCTTATATAATTAGGATGTCGAGGGAGGAAACCCATGCGGCTCATGGTCCTTCTGGCGCTCGTATTCGCTTTCGGTCTGACGGCGGCGCAGGCGACCGCCACCCTCACCGTCAAGGTGTGGGGTCTCAAAAAACAGGGGAAGGTCTTTGTTTACCTTTACAATCAGGACGACGGGTTCCCGACCAAGTCAGAAAAGGCCTTCAAGACCATCACTCTGCCGGTCAAGGAGAGCGATACCGTCTACGCCAAGTTCGAGGGGCTGACGCCGGGCGAATATGCCGTCGCGGTGATGCACGACGAGAACGATAACGGGCAGATAGACACCAACTGGATCGGCATCCCCAAGGAGGGGCTCGGCGTTTCAAATAATGCCAAAGGGGTCATGGGACCGCCGAAGTTCAAGGATGCGAAACTCGCTCTCCCCGCCGGGGAAAAAAGCATCTCCATCCCGATAAAATACCGTTAAATATTAGAAGGATACAGACGGCCCGATCAGCTGGGGTCGCTCTTGCACTTGACCGCCGGGTGTATCGTGCAGACATCGGTCATCGGAGTGTCGCTGTAGCGTTCGTCGAGCCAGTCGAGCTGATCGTCGAGCGACCAGAGGAAACCGTCGCTGTGTGACGCGCCGGTGCATTCACGGTACTGGAGCTGATATCCCATATCGCACAGTTCGCCGAAGGCTTCCCGTTCGATGAAGGGAACCACCAGCGTGTCCTGCTCCGAAAGTATCATGAAGGCCGGGATCGTGTCGATGCGCGGCACCGAACTGCGGGACAGCGTGTTCTCCTTGATGTAGCAGAGCCACGGTTCGTACCCGTCGCAGAACGGGTCGAGATCGGCCGCCGCGAGGAGTTCGGGGGTGAAAAGTTCCTCGAGCGTGTCGACGCCCGCCGCATCGAGTGGTCCGTCGAGATCGCAACTGGTCATCGCGTGGGGACGCAGATCGCTGTCCCACGGCGCGTTAAAGACATCGGAGAGCATCATCGGCTCGTCGCGGTACCAGTCGTTGGCCGACAGGAACACCAGCGCGGTATTGCCCGACGCCGGGACATATTCGTTCAGCGCGCGTTTGGCGTGCCGGTACATGTCGGTCGGCGGGATGCCCCAGACAGCTCCCTTGATATTGAGTTCCGGCGCGTAATACGGGGCGAAACGGGTGGTGAAGGCGGCCGCGTGCCCCCCCTGCGAACCGCCCGATATGATGACATTGCCCGGCTGGACATTGATATCGAATATCTGCACCTTGTAGTGCTGGAGGAACTTCGGCACGGCACGGATCATGTCGAGCGACGCGATGGCGGTCGGCTCGCCGACGAGGTAGGAGTGAAGTTCGGTCGAGGCGCTTCCCATGCTCTTGAGGCCGATATAGTCGGGCGCGATGGCGATATAGCCGAACGAGGCGAAGAGCGCCGCGACCATCGCCGTCCCGTTGAGTTCGTCGCCCGCCGACGGGGAACAGGCATCGCCCAGCCCGGCGGTGCCGTGCTGTACCATGAGGATGGGGACCGTCGCGCCGGTCATCGGTATCGCGATCGTGCCGGTCGCTTCGACCTGCTGGCCTTTATCCTGCGTCTTGTAGAGTATGCGATAGACCAGCGTGTCGTACTGGGGTTCGCGCTGGAGGTTCACCTCGCCGTCGTTCTTGAGCTGCGCCTTGATGAGCTGGAGCGCCAGTTTGCTGGTCTGCGCGATATCGCCCAGACTGCCGAACATCTGGTCGACCTCGACGATGTCCCCCATCCCGGTCGCCGGAAGCCAGTGATACGGGGTCATGCCGCAAAGCGCCGGTTCGACGCGCGGGTCGTAGAGGGGGCCGTTGTCGATATCGGGCTGCTCTTCGTCGGTCAGGAGGCTGTCGCCGTCGCTCAGGAGTTCGTCGCCCGCGACCGCATCCTCGTCGGCGACCAGTTCGTCGGCGGTATCGACCAGTTCGTCGGTGACGATGAGATCATCGTCGGCCGCCGCATCGGCGCTGTCGGTCACATCGGGAAGAGCGTTCTCGTTCACCGCCGTATCGATATCGCCGGGTATCAGATCATCGATGGCAAGCGGGTCGTCGTTGTTACAGGCGACCAACAACAACGCGAACGCGAACAGGAACGGAATCAGGTACTTCATCGCGGCCTCCTTCGGGCGATACTGTTTTCAAGCATTGCATCATACCGTAATATCTGAAAAAAGCAAAGTTGACTTTCATTTTCTTCCTTACTATAACTTGCGTGGGTAAAGTATTTCCCTCGGAGGGATCCATGGTTAAAAATGCGGTGATGATGCTTCTGTTGCTCTCGACGCTCTTCCTTGCCGGATGCGCCGTCGACGAAACACCGGTCTACTGCCTGAACAACGATGAATGCGCCATCTCGGAATACTGCCTCAACGACGGCTCGTTGACCGACGAATACGGCGTCCCCATCGGCGAATGTGTCGCCGCGATGCCCTGTGTCGACGGCGGCTGCGACACCGGCTACGACTGCATCGACGGCTACTGCAAGCCGACCGTCAACCCGCCGCAGGACTATGACTATGTGACCGACGACTATACCCCGACCGACGACCATGTCACCCCGACCGATGACGCCCCCGTGGTCACCGATGACGCCCCCGTGGTGACCGACGATGCCCCGGTGGTCACCGACGACGCTCCGGTGGTGACCGACGACGCCCCCGTGATCACCGACGACGCTCCGGTAGTGACCGACGACGGTCTCGCCTCGGACGACGACAGCCTCCTGACCGACGAAGAACAGCCCGATACGGCCGACACCGATACCGCCCCCGACGCCGATGTCGACACGGCGATCTTCTCGGCGACCTTCACTTCGCCGGGCGACGGCGGGAAGACCGGCGAGACCCTTCCCGACCTCATCATCTCGTTCACCCATCCGGTCGACGAAACGACGCTCGTCTACGACACCGGCGGCTGCGACGGGACCTACGAATCGGTGATCACCATCACCCCGACCATCGCCATCGATTCGACCAACTCGGTCCTTTCGGTCGACGGCAAGACGCTGACGGTGGTCCTGCTGGACGCCCTCGCCAACAACACCACCTACACCGTCAATGTCCCCGATACGATACAGGATACGGGCGGCACCTACCTCGATCAGGAATATAACTGGACCTTCTCGACCGACTTCACCGATCCAACGGCGACCCTCACCACCCCGGCGCCGACGACCGATGTGGCGGTCGATACGCCCATCGTCATCACCTTCAGCGAGGCGATGAACACCGCTTCGGTGGTGTACGGCACCAGCCTCACCATCGTCGGTTCGGGCGGCGCCCCGGCCGTTACCGGCACGCCGGTCTGGTCGGCGGGCGACACGGTGCTGACCGTTACCCCCGACAGCGCCCTTAAGAACAATACCACCTACACCATCACGCTCACTACCGCCGTCACCGACACGACGGGCAACACGATGACGCAGGCGGTCTTCACCTTCACGACGCTCGAATACTTCGTAACCGCACTGCTCACCACCCCGGCGGCGCAGTATAATGTCGCGGTCGACACGACCATCGTGGTCACCTTCAGCGAAGCGGTCGACACCGCGACCCTCACCGCCTCCACCTTCACCATCACTCCGGCGGTTGCCGGAACGGGCCTCTTCAGCGCAGGCGACACCGTCTACACCTTCACTCCCGACGCCGTGCTCGCCGAGAATACCGCCTACACCATCAACCTCACCACCGGCATAGAGAACCCGAACGGCGACCCGCTCGATAAGAGCTATGAATGGACCTTCAAGACGGTCGACGCCGTCGAACCGACCGTCATTTCGACCGACCCGGTCGACGCCGCGGTCGATGTGACCGTCGCGCTCAGCGAGATAACGGTCCTCTTCAGCGAACCGGTCCTCCATGTCGATGAGACCACCGTGACGGTCGAAGAGACCACCGGCGGCGCCCCGGTCGCCGGCACCGTAACGCTCTCGGTCGACGGACTCACCGCCACCTTCGTCCCCGACGCGGCCCTCGAAAAACTGACGCAGTACACCGTGACGCTCAATCCCGTCGGCGTCACCCCCGCCATCGCCGATCCGTCGGGCAACGCGCTCACCGGCAACAGCGGCGACAGCTATATCTTCAGCTTCACCACCGACTCCTGCGGCGACGGCGTCAAGGATGCGGGCGAGACCTGCGACGACGGCAATACCCTCGAAGGCGACTACTGCGCGTCGGACTGCTCGACCGCGACCCAGCCGGTCAACAAGGTGCTGGTATCCTATCTGGGCGACATCAACGCCGACGGCTGGACCCCCGGCACCACCATCTGTCCGGGATACACCAATGTCGCGAAGAAGTGCAGTCCCTCCAACAACGCCGAATCGAGCACCGACTACACCATCGACGCGCGGAAGGCCTATCTCTACTTCGATTCCGACAGTTCGGTGGTGGGGACCGGTTTCGAGATCATCCGGAACGGATCGGTCATCCTCAAATTCCCCGACTCGGGCAACTACACCAACAACACCGAACGGGTGTGGGTCCTCGATTCGAACAACAACATCGGATTGATAACCCTGCGGATACTCGCCAACGGCATCGAATACGCCTCCAGTTGCGGCGCCGACTTCGTCCGCATCTCCAAGTGCCCCTCGTTCACCCACGGCACCGTACCGGCGACCTGCAACCTCGAAACGCGCTATCAGGGAACGACCGTCCCGGCGACCGCCGACTATCCCACCAACCGGATACGGACCCGGTTCCTTTCCGATGAAGCGACGGTGTTGAACGGTTTCCAGATGACCGCCGACGGCGCCGCCTACCAGACCACGCCGTACAACAACTACAGCAACAACATGGACCAGTATCTCGACATCACCACCGTCACGCCGCCGACCACCGTCATCTTCCAGAACTTCGAGACCGAAGTGGGCGGCTACGGCTCCTCCGATTATCCCGGCGATTATATGTATCTGTACAGCTGTCCGCTGGAACAATAAAGGCGAAGCGCCCGAATTCGGTTATTTTATCCTTCGAACGACAGCGAGAACAATCTTTCTATCTGTTTGGCGTATTTCTTGTGCAGATAGTTGAGCCCCTGTTCGATCTGCTGTATCTTGGCAAGTCGGTGCAGATCGGTGGCGGCGTTGTCGATGAGTCCGGCGTCGAGGAGACGGATGATCTGGTTGCGCTTGTTGTCGAAAAAGCGGCTGGAAAGGGTCTTGAGGCTTATCTGGTAATAAACGGCGTATTTCTTCTTGAGTTCGGCCCAGAATTCGTCGGGCATCGAATACCGCTCGATATGGGCGATGAGCGGCGCGATCCCCTTCATATTGAGGGCGAAGACCGCCTGCTCGATGTCGTTCTTGCGCGACATGAACGGCAGGAACTCGACCAGCAGCACCTTCCAACCCGACGCGGTGGTCGTCAGTTCGTAGGTCTCGAACTGCGTCCCGACGATATCGTGCGTGTAAAGATATTCGAACGAGAAACGCCGGATGAGCACCGATCCTATCTCGGCGACGCGGTCGGCGACCTCCTCGGGCACCGGATTATAGAGCATGTGGAAGCGGTGGGGCGTCGGGATGAGTTCCTCGAAACCGAACTCGGCCAGTATCCGCAGGCATTCGCGCGATTCTTCGATGGACTCGGGGCCGTCGTCGAGCTGATGGAGGATATGGGAGTGGAGATCGATCATCGGGTGTCGTGCGTCAGAACACCACCGAGAAGCCGGCGTTCATACTGAAGGCTTTATAGGCATTGAAGGGAAGCGCCGCCTCCACGGTCATGCCGAAATTCGAACGGGTGAACTTCAGACCGAGCAGAACGCGGTCGATATTGATGAATTTGCGGTCGAAATAGAACGGGTCGCCGTTGCGGTCGCCATAGTAGTAGGCGTCGTCGTAGGCGGGGCCGTTGATGTTCCAGTAACCGCCGAGACGGTTGGACCATGCGAACGCGAAGGTATGGCTGTAGGCGAAGAACGGGATGAGCTTTATCTCTTTTTTCGCGACGAAGGTCTTGGAGACCTTGAGGCGCATCTCGACCTCGTGCATGTTGAGGTCGTACCCGCCGAACAGGCCGTTATAGCCGGCGCCCAGCGACACATCGGGCCAGTTCTTGAGCCCCTCGTTGACGACATATTCGAGTCCCAGCCCGCCGGAGATCATCTCGGTGAGGATATAGTAGCGTACATTGCCGTAGACGACCAGCCCGAACGAGAACCCCTTCTTCACATGGAGATCGATGCCGTTGTAGAAAGTAGGGACCTGCATGTCGGTCGGCTTGTCGTTGAGGGCGTTGGTCCAGTAGCGTGAGGTGTAGTTTATCTTGGTGAAGGAGTAGCCGATGCCCACTTCGAAGCCTTCGGCGCCGCGCGATTCGGCTTCGCCGTAAAACATCGGGGCGATGACCGCCGCGAACTGCGTCGCCATCATCTCGAAGTCGGCGTCGCTGTCGGGATCGACGGCCGGGTTGCCGAGATTGAAGAGCATAAAATCCATCTTCTGCCGGGCGTGGAGCGGCATATATGCCATGACCATCACCAGGAGAACGAGCGCGAAGCGTTTCATCGCAACCTCGATGCGCATTTGTACACCGCACCCTAACAAAAGAGCGGCGGCATGTCAAGAATACCGTGGCCTCCGGAAAAACTTTCCTTGCGGCGCGTGAACTGTTATAGTGCCTCCGTTCTGAACGGCAGGGAGGCCGCATATCCATGTTCATCTACGACCGCGTTATCAAGGAGCCCGAGAAGTACAGCTTCAACATCGACGAACTCGGCCCGTGCACCGTCGCCACGCCGGTGAAGAGCGGTATCTTCGTCACCGACGACGATCAGGTCGTCTTCTCCAGTCAGGTGAAGAATCTCCGCAAACTCATCTCGTCGAAGTATTTCCCCGCGTTCCAGAAGGCGGGACCGCGCGAGAAGATATTTCACGACCCGTCATGGAGCCGCGCCGCCATCGTCACCTGCGGCGGCCTGTGTCCCGGGCTGAACAATGTCATCAAGGGACTGGTCAATGTCCTTTGGCAGGACTACGGTGTCCGCCATATCTACGGCATCCGTTACGGCTATCAGGGGCTCGCCTCGAAATACAAGCACGAACCGCTCATGCTCACCCCCGAGGTGGTCGACAACATCCACGAGGACGGCGGCACGATACTCGGTTCGTCGCGCGGCAATCAGGATGTCGCCGAGATGACCGACACCCTCCTGCGGATGAACATCAACATCCTCTTCTGCATCGGCGGCGACGGCACGCTCAAAGGTGCCCGCGACATCGCGCTCGAAGCGAAGAAACGGAAACAGCCGCTCAGCGTCATCGGCATACCGAAAACGATAGACAACGACCTCGCCTTCGTCGAAAAGACCTTCGGTTACGAAACGGCGGTCTATCAGACCTTCGATGTCCTCACCTGCGCCCACAACGAGGCCGCCGGCGCCTACAACGGCATATCGCTGGTGAAACTGATGGGACGCGATTCGGGCTTCATCGCCGCCGCATCGACCATCTCCAACTCGGTGGCCGACTTCTGTCTGGTGCCTGAGGTCGATTTCGAGCTTGAGGGGGAACACGGCCTGTTCCGCGCGATCGAACGCTGTCTGGAGAAGAACCGGCACGCCGTCATGGTGGTGGCCGAAGGGGCGGGCCAGAAGTTCTTCGCGAACCGCGAGCAGACCAAGGACGCATCGGGCAATGTCCTGCACAAGGATATCGGCCTGTTCCTTAAAGACGAGTTGAACAAACACCTCAAGGCGAAGCAATACGATTTCTCCATCAAATACTTCGACCCCTCCTACATTATCCGCAGCGTCTCGGCGCAGGGTACCGACGCGATATTCTGCCACCTGCTCGCCGAACACGCGGTCCACGCCGCGATGGCGGGCAAGACCAACTGCCTCATCGGTCACTGGAACAACTTCTTCACCCATGTCCCCATAGCGCTCGCCACCATCGAGCGGCGCAAGATCTACGCCGAAGAAGCGCTCTGGAAAGGGGTCCTTTCGGCCACGCGCCAGAACGACTATTTCGGTATCTGAACGGGACTATTGACAACCGTACCGAACGGGTTATGATGCCCGCGGTCAACACCGGAGGATCACGGCGCCCATGTTCCGCAAGATGCTCAAATCGAAGATACACCGCCTCCGGATAACCGACGCCAACCTCGATTATCAGGGGAGCATCACCCTCGACCCCGACCTCATGGACCGGGCCGACATCCGCCCCTACGAATTCGTCGATATCTGGAATGTCACCAACGGCAGCCGCTTCGAGACCTACGCCATCGCCGGACAGCGCGGCAATCGCGAGGTCTGCGTCAACGGCGCGGCGGCGCGGCTGGTGAGCCGGGGCGATCTCATCATCGTCGCCTCCCACCGCTACCTCACCGACGACGAATCGGTCTCGCACGAGCCGTTCGTCATCTTCGTCAACGATCGCAACGATCCCCTCAACTGACGGCGTCACCGTGGGCAAAGAGAATAGGCACTTCAAACGGACCGAGGTCACGATACGGATC
>CAYPQK010000098.1:8853-9856 GCA_964412895.1 uncultured Spirochaetales bacterium | reverse complement strand
GTTCAAGGTGTAATCAAAGGTGCATTCATTGCGGATGACTGGCTGGATGCGACAGCGGCGAACTTCCCGGGTCACGACGATGTGCCCGGACGATATGGTTTTGTTGGTAAAGAAGCACCCGATGATATCAAAGCGCTTTATGTCGGAAAGCGTGTTCCAGATAAATATCGAGAGCGTGGTGCCTCGAATCCAATCAAGTATGTTACCGTTACTCCGACTTGATTGTTCAGAGCTAGAAATTCCCTTAACTTTCGTACAGATCATCCCGCAGGTCGGCGATGAAACGGCTCGGCAGGTGCAGTACGCCGCCCCAGAAGGCTATCTGTGCGGGGAGCGTCAGGTAGAGCCGCCGTTTCGCCCGTGAACAGGCGACATAGAACAGCCGCCGCTCTTCTTCAATATCCTCTATCCGTTTAAGCGACCGGTCGGCCGGGAACAGACCGTCGAGCAAATGCGGCACGAAGACGGTATGCCATTCGAGCCCCTTTGCCGAGTGGACCGTCGAGAGGACAAGCGGTTCCTCCTCGTTCTCATCGGGCGGCCGGTCATTGGTGGATAAGCGGCGCGATGGCGGTTCAAGGGCGAAATCGGCGAGGAACTTCTCGAGTTCTTCGTAGCCGCCCGCTATCTGTTCGAGCACCTCAATGTCGCGCAGTCGCTCCTCCCAGTCGGCCTCTATCTCTTTCAGGAGCGGCAGGTAGTGGCTTTTGACCACCTCAAGCTGTTGCAATGGTGAGAGCCGCGAGTCGCGCGCCGTCTCCAGTACCGTCGCGAGCGTTTCGAGGTAGGGGTGGAACTTGCGTCCCTTGAACTGTTTGAATTCCAGTCGTCCTTCGTGTTCCATCACGCAGGCGATCACCTGTCCCGCCGTCATCCCGCCGATGCCGGGCAGAAGCGTCAGGACGCGGTTCCATGCAACGGCGTCAAAGCGGTTCACGACAATGCGCAGATAACTTAATATGTCTTTTATATGCCGCCGCTCGACGAACTTGAGCCCGCCGTA
>CAYPQK010000098.1:0-8843 GCA_964412895.1 uncultured Spirochaetales bacterium | reverse complement strand
GGGATGCCGCGCCGCATCAGTTCCGCCTGTATGAAGTTGCCGTGAAAACTGGCGCGGTAGAGGACCGCGATATCGGAGAGCGGTACCTGTGACGAGAGCGCCACGATCTCGGAGACGATGAAGCCCGCTTCGCTTTCCTGATCGGCGAAGGTCTTGATGAGCGGGCGTCCCGGTATCGTGTCGTCGGAGTAGAGCCGCTTGGGGTAGCCGATGAGCGCGCCGTCTATCACCGCGTTGGCGAGATCCAGTATCTCCTGCGTACTGCGGTAGTTCCGTTCGAGCCGGATGATGCGGCAGTCGGGATAGGTCTCGGGGAAGCGGAGGATATTCTCGAAATTCGCGCCGCGGAAGGCGTAGATGCTCTGCGCGTCGTCGCCGACCACCATGATGTTGCGGTCGCGACTGGCGATGAGGTCGACTATCCGTTTCTGAACGATGTTGGTGTCCTGAAATTCGTCCACCATGATGTGCCGCCAGCGCTCCTGCACCAGAGCGAGCAGTTCGGGCTGATCGCGGAGCGCGCGGTAGAGATAGTCGAGCAGATCGTCGTAGTCGAGTATTCGGTGGGCCGTCTTGAACTTGACATACATTTCGGCGATGAGGGCAATATCGGCGGTGAACTCGCGCAGGGCGGGAGAAAAGCGATCTATCGTCTCGGCGAGCGGCAGGTCGAGGTTCCGCGACCGCGAAAGTGTCTCGGAGATCGGCCCTTTGCGGGGGAACTTGCGGTCCTTCTTGTCGAGTTTCAGTTCGCGCCGGATGAGATCGACGATATCCTCCGCGTCGGACTGGTCGGCGATGGTGAAGGCGGGCGGCGCGCCGGTGAGCGTGCCGTAGCGACGCAACAGGAAGCTCGCGAAGCTGTGAAAGGTCCCGGCGGTGATGCGGCTCCCTTCGCCGCGGCCGACCAGAGATACGGCGCGGCGCGACATCTCCTGCGCCGCCTTGCGGGTGAAGGTGAGGAGCAGTATCGATTCGGGCTCAATGCCGTTCTCGATAAGCCACGCGGTGCGGTGGACGAGCGTCCGGGTCTTGCCGCTCCCCGCTCCGGCGATGACCAGCACCGGGCCGCCGGTATAGGTCGCGGCGAGGAACTGCGCCGGATTGAGGAGATCGCGGTAGCGCCGCATGATCTCGGTATCGGCCGTCGGTGCGTCAGCGTCGGTGAGGATGCGCGTCCCGATGGATGCGGCCAGTTCCTGCAGGCGGCGTATCCGGTCCTCGGTATCGGCCGGCATGGGGGGCGTTGCGTAGCGGCGGGGCGTCGCGGGGGTATGGCGCCGCTCGGCCGGCGCGATGAATGCCGCCGCAAAGTCGACCGCCAGATCATCTTCGTACTCGGCGGGAAGTTCGGTGTGTTTTTCTTTTTTACGCGGCGGAGCCTCGGGGGCAAGATCGTCGTCCAGCGGGACATACCGGCGGATCATGCGTTAACCGCTCTTCGCGGCGGAGCGTTTGAATTCGCTCGGGGTGACGCCGGTCTGTTTGCGGAAGTAGGTGTTGAAGGCCGACTTCGAGTTGAAGCCTGCCTCGTAGGCGACGGCGAGGATATTCTCAGCTGCCGGGCCGCCTTGTGCGAGGATCTGTTTGGCGTACTCGATACGGTAGCCGTTGATAAAGGCGTAGAAGTTCTGCCCGACCAGCCCGTTGATGACCTGTGAGAGGTGGTGGGCCGGTGCGCTGAGCCGCTTGGCGAGTTGTGGCAGGGTGAGGAGGGGGTCCTTGTAGGGGCGCTCGGCATCCATGTAGGCCAGCAGCCGTTTTTTGTATTCCTCGGCGAGTGTCGGATCGATGCGCGTCTTCTGATATTTTGCGTCGCCGTCGGCCGTCTCGTCGGCCGGTGCCGGTTCAAGCAGCGTCTCGATGTCGACCGCCGAGCGCCAGAGCCCCGGCGTCCGGATGATCTGTATCCCGGCGGTAACGATGAAGAGGATCAGCGCGACGAAGTAGCCGTCGGGCATCTCGACGCGGATGAAGCCGGGCTGGAAGAAACCGTAGGTGACGATGGTCGCCAGCAGCATGATGATCTGGGCCGCCGGGACGAGGAGGAGCAGCCGGAACCACGACAGTTCGTAGCGCTCTATCGCCGAGAAGAATTCGCGTATCAGCCGTTCGTGACGGCCGACCGCGACGAAGGCGGCGATGAGGTAGCAGAGGAGCACGAGCATTTTGAGGATGAAAAACGGCGCAGGATAAGGTTCGATAGTGGCGACGCCCGGGATGAACTGCTCCTGCAGGAATATCTTTGTCGCGGGACTCTTTATATGAAAGGAGAACATGAGAATGAGATGCAGCGAGAAGGGGATGAGATGCACGAGCTGTGCCGGGCGCAGACGGCGGGCGGTGCCGGTCGCCGCGGTGGCGAGCAGGTAGAGCGCCGGGCCGTAGAGGAGCGGGAGCGACCGGTCGAACCCCAGCAGATAGGGGAAGGTGCGATACAGCCCCGTCCGCAGGTAGCACTGTAGCGCCAGTTCGACCGCCAGGACCAACAGCGTCAGCGCCAGTAGCGTCTCGCCGACGCCCCGTTCCCGCTTGAAGAGGAACGCAAGGGCGAGGAACAGCCCTATCGCCGTGCCGAAAAGCAGTGTGACGGTCAACGCCCCGGTCATCGCATCTCCCTTAAAGAAGGAACAGGGGATTATAGCGCGGCGGCGCAGGGAGTCAACAGCGCGGGCTTCTTGACTTCGGCGCGGCGCTTTGTTAGTGTACGGGCGGCAACGAGAACAACCGCAACGGAGGCCACCATGCATCAGGGCGTTACCGAGAAGTTCCTGCGCTACATCGCCGTCGACACCCAGTCGGACGAGAATTCGGAGAGTTCGCCGTCATCGGCAAAACAGCTCGACCTCGCCAAACTTCTGGTGAAGGAGCTCAAGGCGCTTGGGCTCAAGAATGTGTCACTCGACAAGTACGGCTATGTGATGGCCGAACTGCCGTCGAACATCAAGAAAAAGGTCCCGGCCCTCGGCTTCATCGCCCACATGGATACGAGTCCCGATATGCCGGGCGTCAACATCAAGCCGCGCATCATCAAGAACTACGACGGGAAGGATGTGGTCCTCGACAAGAAGAAGAACATCGTCATCACGACCGCCGACTTCCCCGAGATAAAGCAGTACAAGGGGCAGACGCTCATCACCACCGACGGCTCGACCCTGCTGGGCGCCGACGACAAGGCGGGGATCGCCGAGATCATGACGGCGGTCGAATATCTCGTCAAGCATCCCGAAGTGAAGCACGGCCCGATAAAGATCGGCTTCACCCCCGACGAAGAGGTCGGCCGCGGCGTCGACAATTTCGATGTCAAGAAGTTCGGCGCCGATTTCGCCTACACGATGGACGGCGGCGCCGTCGGCGAACTTGAGTACGAGAACTTCAACGCGACGATGGCGTCCATCACCATTCAGGGACGCAACATCCATCCCGGCTACGCGAAGGACCGGATGAAGAACTCCATCATCATCGGCATGGAGCTCAACGACCTCCTGCCGGTCGACCAGCGTCCCGAATTCACCGTCGGGTACGAGGGGTTCTACCACATCATGAAGTTCGAAGGCTCGGTAGAGAAAGCGACGATGAAGTATATCATCCGCGACCACGACCGCGCCAAGATCGGCAAGAAAAAAGAGTTCATCACCCGCGCCGTCGAGTTCATCAACAAGAAATACGGCGCCGGCACCGTCACGCTCGAACTCAAGGACCAGTATTTCAATATGCGCGAAAAGGTCGAGCCGGTCTTCCACATCGTCGAAACGGCCAAGAAGGCGATGGAGCTGTGCGGCGTCGAACCGCATGTGATACCGATCCGTGGCGGCACCGACGGTTCGCGGCTTTCCTACATGGGCCTGCCGTGCCCCAACATCTTCGCCGGCGGCCATAACTTCCACGGCAAACTTGAGTATGTCGTGGTCGAGTCGATGGAGAAGGCGACCGCGGTCATCCTGAAGATCGTCGAGCTCTACACCGCGAAGTAACGCGCCGTCCTACGGCGTTCCCCGCTTGCCGGAAAGCCCTTTTGTCGGCGTTTCATCGATAAGATATATCTGCAATTTCCCCTCTTTTTCCGCGAAAAGCGCGTGGTTTGTTCCCGCATACAGCCGTTCGTCGGGAAAGCCGAGTCCCGCCTGCAGAGAGAGTATTCCGTCCTGAAAAACGGCGAAACGGCCGGAGATACTGTCGAAGTGCGCCCGCACCACGCCGTTGCCGCGCGGCGTGAAGCCGGTGACCGGCTGCATGACGCGGTCCCGGGGGTCGAACCGGTAGAGATAGACCTGCAGGAGCGATAGTCGCGGCAGGCGCAGCAGTCTCCGTTCCGCCTCGCCCGAGTAGAGGAAGGTAGTTATGTGGACGGCGGTATCGTTGCCGCCGCAGAAAAGTCCGACCGGTTTTTCGATGACGCTGCCGCCGAAGGTGTCCTCGTCCCGTTCGCTGGTCAGGAAGAAGTTCTCCCACTCCTCCAGCGCGATGGTGCCGCGGCTCAGGACATATTGCCGCGCCGCGCCGCCGTCGTAGCTTCCCTGATGCAGCAGCCACAGCGTGCCGTTGTCGGTCATGCAGATCGACGCTATCTCGTCGGCGGGGTAGTTGCGTGTCCGTATCTCCTTCAAGGGACCTTCGCCGCCGCGATAGAGCGATATCCGCATGCCGTCGCCCGACAGCGATTTTGACGCGATCAGGTCCAGTTTGTCATTGTAGGCCAGCGGGGTGGAGCCGGGGTACATTCCCTTCAGTTCGACCAACTCCTTGCCGGTGAAGCGGTACCAGCGGGGTAGGTCTTCCTTCTCAATGCGTACAAAGTCGCCGGCCGGGATCAGCACGGTGCAGTTGGGACCGGCGCAGAGTTCCATCTCTCCGGAACAGGAGAAAAGGAGCGCCGTGAAAAGGAGGAAAAAAGGGATATGGCGGGAGAGGGGAGGAAGCACGGAGGTGCTTCTAGTATTCCATCGACTTGAGTTCGGTCTCGGCCTGCTTGTAGTATTCGTGCTCGGCGGTGACGAGCTTCAGTATGGAGCGGAAGAGATCCTTCGCCTTGGTCGGGTTGAAGTTCTTCATGACCTTCGCCTTATCGAAGAGCTTCTTGACGGTCTTATCCTTGTCCTCGTTCCACTTGTTGCATTCGGCCTTGTCGGGATCCTTCTGCAGACACTTCTCGTAGTTCTCGTTGGCGACGACATAGTTGTCCTTCTTTTCCATATCGAGCGCCTTGGCGTAGTAGCCGATGGCCGATATCTTGTCGATCTTCTGAGAGAACTCGGTGCCGCCCGGAACGATCTCCATATCGAGCGCCTTGGCCGCCTCGAGGTTGTCGAGGATGAGGCTGTAGTTGAGAAGATTGACACCCTCAAGGATCTTGTCGCGGACCTTGTTGAAGTTCAGCAGCTGGCTCTTGAGCGCGAGGACCTTGGCGTCCTCTTCGCATTCGCACTTGAGCTGGCTGACCTTCACGATGGCCTGTATCGCTTCGTTGTATTTGCCGTCGGAACACATCTTGAGGACGAGTTCGCGGGCCTTTTCCAGTTTTCCCTGATTCTTCTCGAGTTGGTCGCGTTTGCGGGCGTTGCTTTCTTCGCGTTCTTCCTCGCGTTTTTTGCGCTCTTCCTCAAGGCGGGCCCGTTCACGCTCTTCCTGCTCGCGCTTCTTCTCCTCGGCCAGACGGCGTTTCCGCTCGGCCTCTTCGCGCTTCTGGGCAAGCTCTTCCTCGCGCTGCCGTTTTTCCTCGGCCATGCGCTCACGCCGCTCATCGGCCTCGCGCTCCTTGCGGGCGAGCTCCTCTTCGCGTTTCTGCCGTTCGGATATCTTCGACTTGCCGCTGTCCTCTTCATCGCCGCCCTCGTCGTCGTCACCCGAGCGGGCGATCTTCTTGGCGATGGGGCCGAAGGCGTCCTTCATGATCTTTTTGTATATCTTTCCGGCCGACAGATCGTCCACTGAGCCGAACGACTGCTTTTCGTCGGAGATGTTCGACTCGCCGTCGATGTCGATGAGCACCAAGCGCACCAGCACTTCGTCGTCCTCTTCCTTTATGAGGAAAAGTGCCGCATAGTCGAAATCGGCGTCGCCCGCCTCTTCGTACCAGCAATCGGCCTTGCTACCGCATTTCTTGAGCTTATCGAGAAGTTTCGACTTGACATCCCGGTAAGAGACATACTCGTATTTCTTCTTGAATACTTTCTCTATCTCCTTGGATATCTTACTTTCGCTGCCGACATCCTTGATGATCGGCTCCATGAGAAGGATCTTCTTCCCGAATAGCGGTAAGGTGAAGAGTACGCACAGCCCGATGATCAAAAGCCTTTTCACAGCCGCTCCTCCTGCCTGAGTCTTAACAAAATGTCTCGACCATTTAATATGAAATTATTTATTTTTCAAGTTTTTGGTCATTTCTTTCGCTGATTTTTGTGTCGCGGTGCCGCAGCGGGCTATCGCAAGGCGTCCCGCCCCCTTTTTCATGATACCGCGGCAGGGCTGTTCGGTTTCGCCGGTGCGTACCGCGTCGATCAGCAGCCAATCGCCCTCCTCACGAAAGATGAAACGGGCGCCGGTGAGCGGCGCATCGCCGATACGGACGGGCTCCAGGGCGCGCAGCACGCCGTCATCCATCCGTACGGCGATATTCTGCGGGGGAGGGGAATCAAGCCGTTCGGGGACCTGAGCGGCCGGCGTGTCGCCTCCGAACAGCGCCAGAAGCGACGAAAAGGTCGTCCGCTCTCCCTTGTCGACCGTTAGCGCGGCGCGTGTCGCTTCGTCGCGCAGATGAAGGAAATAGAACACCGCCAGTATCGTCAGCAACACCAGCACGAAAAACAGCGCGCGCGGCCGGTCGCCTGCCATCCCGGGAGATCCTCCGTGGATACTTATCAACAACTGCCGATGAATAACAGAGAACGGGAGGAAAGTCAACGGCGCGAGCCCTTTTCAGTTCAGTACTAACTCACCCCCTTCCCCTTTCTTGCCACAAGAGAGGGGTGGCGGTACGCCGGGGTGAGTTCATCTCTTATAAATTGTTGACATTGTCGGACCTTATCATTATAAAGATCTCCGCTTGTTGCGATAAACGATGCCTGCACGAGGAGGTTCCCTATGTCGTATCTGAAGACGCGCGGTTTCAGGGCGCCGAAAGCCGAGAAAGAGACCGAGAAGAATTTCGCCGAGAAGGATGCATTTCAGGAAAGCGGCCAGAAAATGATGGATCAGCTGACCAACCATCCTTACTTTATCATCGGAACGGTCGCCGGTATCATCGGCGCGGTGGTCATAGCGATATTCATTTCCAACTGGATCTCCGATTCGCGCCAGGCCAAGGCGCTCCCCTTCACTCAGGCGCTGGCGCTGTGGGAAGGCGACAAGGATAAAGAGACGGCGGCGGGCGATGAGGCGGGGCGCATGAAGCAGGCGCTCGCGAAGTTCGACGAAGCGTCGATCGCGCTCAAGGGTTCGTTCATGGGCGATGTGTCGCTGTTCTACAAGGCCAAGGCGCACTACCGGCTCAAGGAGTTCGATTCGGCGCTGACGCTCTTCAAGCAGTTGCAGGATTCATCGAAGATCCCCGAAGATATCCGTTTCGGCGCGTATGAGGGGGCGGCCTACTGCCATCTCGACCGCAACGATCCGACCGAGGCGATCAAGGTGTGGGAGCGTTACTACGCGCTCAAGAATGCACCGCTCTACAAAGATTTCGCGCTCTATTACATCGGTACCGCGTACGACCGCATGAACGATGCGGCCAAGGCGGTCGAATATTTCAAGAAGCTCAAAGCCGAATTCCCCGAAAGCCCGCTGGTCTCCAAGGTCGCCGACCGCTTGCCGCTGGAGAAGCCCGTAGAAAAAGTCGAAGAGAAGAAGGCGTCATAGCGGCCGCTTGATGAAAATACTTTTCTCCGTCATACTGCTGACCCTGCTGTGGTGTCCTCCGGCGGCGGCCGAAGAACTGCTCGTCAACTGGGCGGTGCCGCTGAAAAAGGAGTTCGCCAGCATCAAGAAACGGGAATACGCCGGCCTGCTGTACCATGACGGCTACCTCTATGCGGCGCTCCGGAGCGGCCGCATCGTCGTGTTCGACCGCGCGGGCCGCAAGATGGGCGAACGGCATTACAGCGGAGAATTCTTCATCGCGCCGGTGAAGGCCGCGGGCGGCATACTCGTGTGCGAGTCGAATACGGTCCGCCTCCTCAAGCCCGACCTGACCGAGCTCTGGAGCGTTCCCGGCAAGTCGCCGGTGGTCGCCTCGCCGCTGGTCACGCCCGACGGGATATTCCTGCAGTTCGCCGAGAACACGATCTATCTGGTCGATCCGACCACCGGCGCCATCCGCGCCAACTATACCTTCTACGGCGAGAACCCGCTTTCCTACGCGATGCTCGGCCGGCCGGTCGCGTACGGCGACAAGACCGCTTTCGGTTTCTCGAACGGTCAGATACTCTTCTTTCTGCTGAAAAAGGACGCGGCCAGCGGTATCGAGGAGCTTCTTCCGTATTACAAATACCAGACCGGCGACGCCTCTTCGTTCTTCGACAAGAAGGAGTTCTACGATATCTTTTCGCTGTTGCCGGGTGCCGAAGGGACGGTGCTTTTTTCCAACGGTGAAGTGGGCGGTGCGGTGCAGGTGACCGACGGTTCGGTGACCAAGAGGGCCGAGATGCGCAATCTCATGCTCGCGGAGCTTGCCGACGGCAACATCATCGGCTACGGCGAAGGGGGCGCGCTCATCATAGCGAAGGACGGAACGGTACAGCGGCGTCTTTTTGCCGCCCCCGGTTTCGTGACCGGCTACACTCCGGCCGGCGAATACGCCTTTTTCACCGATTCCAATGGGTTGGTATCGCTCTGGGACGGGGCGCTGACCG
>CAYPQK010000097.1:0-10298 GCA_964412895.1 uncultured Spirochaetales bacterium | reverse complement strand
GATATTTTTTGTAGAGGAGCATATAGGCTTCGAGCGCCTTCTCGAAGTTGTAGGAGCGCTCGGCGTTGTAGGCGACCAGATACAGCGACTGCGGCGCTATCTGCGAATAGGGATATTCCTTGTAGATGCGTTCGTGGATGTTCATGGCCGAATCGAACATGAGCGCCTTTTCATAGTTGAACGCGGCGTTGAAGAGCGCCTTGTCGGCGTCCTGATGGTAGGGATTCTCCTCGACGATGCGCAGATATTCGTCGGCCGCCTCGCGGTGCTTCTTCTCCTCCTGCAGCTGTTCGGCGTATTTGAACAGCGCCGCGCCGCGGTAGGTCTTGAATTCGTCGGTTATCTCCTTGCCCTTGGGCGTCTTCGCGGCCACGAGACGGTCGGTCAGTATCTTCGACCATTTCGCGACATTGACCCAGTCCTTTTTCTCGTTGTAGGCGCCGACGATGTCGCGCGCCGCCATGAGCGCCGCTTCCGATTCGGGGAACTCGGTGATGATGCGCAGGTAGCGCTTCTCGGCCTCCTCGAACTGGCCGTGATCGTAGAATATGCGGGCAGCGTTGTAGGCGACGGCGCTGCGGTCGGCCGCATCTTTGGCGATATCGAGGTAGACATCGCTCGACTGGACCAGCTTCTGTTCGAGCTGGGAGAACGGCTTGCCGCGCTTCTCTTCGCTCTTGATCAGCCGTTCGGGGGAGTTCTCCCATATCGTGCTGTAGCAGATATAGGTCGCGAGTCCCGCGTCGTTGCGGTACTTGTCCTGATTCTTATCGTCCCGGATACGCTCGTAAATGAGGACCGCGCGCTCGATCTGACCGGAGAAGTAAAGCGAATCGGCAAGGTTGTAACTGATGTCGTAGCTCTCCGAGGTATAGGGGAACTTCTCGAGATATTTGCCGTACAGTTGCCCCGCGACGGCGTATTCGAACTTCGCCTTGTCGAACTCGCCCTTTTCCTTGGCCTGCTGGGCGAGCCGCTGGTGATAGCCGGCCGACCCGACGAGAAAATCCTTCGCCTGATTGGAGGCGTCGCGGATGGCGGTGGCGTTCGCCCGATTCTTAAGCGCCCATTCCGATTCGTCGTCGTACTGCTTGGTGAAGAGCTCGATCTCTTCCTGCATCTTATCGAGCATCCCCTGCTTATTGTACATCTGGATGAGTTTCTCATGTATCTTCGGGGCGCTCTCGTAGTTCGGGTGACGGCCGAGCACGAATCGGTACGCCTTCTCGGCCTGCGCGTAGTTGGAGTTCTCGTAGTAGTACTTGCCGAGCTTGTCGAAGACATCGACCTCGAAATTCTTGCCGTCGATGCCGGAGAAGTAGGCCATCGCCTTGTCGACGCTTCCCCATTCCTCGTCGGCGTAGCTTATCGCGATGTACTGGACCGATTCCTTGCGCATGTCCTGACCGCCGGTCAGTCCGCGTTTCTTCATCTCGTCGGCGTAGAAGATGAGCGATGCGAAGGTGTCGACGGCGCGCTGGAACTCGTTCATGCGGTAATAGGTCCACGCGATCTTGTAGACCACCTTGTCGTAGTCCTTGTACTCCTTGAACTGGGCGCTTTTCATGAAATATTCGAGCGCCAGCTTGAGGTCGTTCTTCTCCGAGAAGTAATACTCGGCGATCCGCATATAGACCTCGGCGGAGTATTCGGTCATGATGTTCTTCTGGGCCATCTCCTCCCAGATCTTGACCGCCTCCTCCTTTTGGCGCGAGGCATCAAGGCAGTACCCGAGCATGTAGTAGGCGCCGCCGAGATATTTGAAGTCTTTATAGTTGTTGATGATCTCCCGGTAGAGCGCTATCGAATATTCAAGATCGACCACCGGCAACTCCGGTTCCTGCGCAAGCTGGCCCTTTTCATAGAGCGCGACCTGCTGGTCGTACTCGTCCATCCGCCCTTCCTGTTCTATCATGGAGCGCTCGTAGTACAGTTCGGCCAGCCGGTACATGGCACTCGGGACGAATTCGGCGTTGCCCCAATACTTCTTGATGAAGGTCTCGAACAGGACTATCGCGTCGGCGCGCGATCCGGTCTCGGAATCGAACTCCTGTCTGATCGAGGGCTGATATTTCATCTCGATGAGCCGCTTCTTCTCCTCGACCTTGCGCTTGAGGAGCGACTGTATCTCGCGCTGGTATTCGCCGATGAGCGTTTCGTAGCGGAGCGTCTGCCGTTCTATATAATCCTTCTCAAAGCCCTGCCCGTCGACGATGATGGCGGGACCCGCGATCTCCTGTTTCTGTTTCTTTTTGGTGGCGGTCTCCGCGCCGGTCACGGCCAGCGGCAGGATGAGCAGCGTCAGGATGATGGAGAGGAGACGCCCGCTCATTCAAGGTTCTCCAGATTCAGGTAGAGTTCCTGTATCTCTTCCGCCATGCGGGTCCGGAGCTTGTTGAGATTCTGGGTCGCCTCTTCTTTCTTTTCCCACGCCACATCGATGATGCCAAGGTCGGCCTGCAGGACCAGATCGTCGAAGGTGCGGTTCACTTTCGAGATGTTCGTATACATCGCCATCGAAGCGGTCTCGGCCGTCTCGCGTTTGAGCGCGAGCAGCTGGCTCTTGTATTCCTCGACCTTCATCTTTTCGCTCTCGAACGAGTCGCGGATATTCTGGATGATGCCGCCGATGACCTCGCTCAACTTGTCGTTGAAACCCTCAACCTGCCGCGCCGTCGTGCCGATACGGTCGCGCAGTCCGTCCAGCCGGCCCTTGTCGGCCGTCGATGCCGTAGCCGACCCGCTCATAAGCCGTTCCTGTTCGGCGATGATCTTGCCGTAGGAATCGCGGACAATGATCATCTTCGACAGGATGTCGCCGCCGAGCAGGAGTTTGTTCTTCTCCTCCTCGGTCTCCTTCTTGAACTGGACGACCTTCTCTATCAGTTCGAGCGTCCGCTTCTTCTCCTGTTCGAGTTTGTCGAGGATGCGCTGGTCGACGGCGCCCGTCTGAGAGGTGGTCCTGAGATAGTAGGCGCCGATGGAATCGAGCTGATCGTAGAGCGTCCGCATCTGGATCGATGTGCGGTGCAGCTCCTCCTCGAGGGTCAATATCTGTTCGGCGTACTGGGAAACCTTCTCCTCCAGTTCCTGTGTCGACTGGGGCATCAAGCCTTCCATCGTCTTCTGCAGGGTCCCCTTTTCCTTCTCGAGCGCGCCGTACTGTTCCCGGTCCTTCGGGGAAAGCCCCCCGAGTCCCTGTTCGGCGCGTATCTTCAGCACATCGTCGCGCAGGCGGATGAGCCGGTTCTGAAAGGAAAGAGCCATCTCGGTCCCCTGCTTGAGCGGAGGGAATATCGCCGCGGCGTTCTTGTTGCCGATGATGGTGACCAGTTTCCCTTCCAGTTTGGCGACCTGTTCCAGTTCGGCCTCGATGGTCTTGAGATCGTCCTGTAGCCGCATCGCGTGGGTATATTTCTTGTTGTCCTTCAACAGCGACCGGACCAGCGGTGCGTAGACCGAAAGCTGGGTCTCGCCGGAAGTGCCGGAGGCGTTCGCGTCGTCAAGGAACGACTGGCCGCTCTTATTGAGCGTCCTGAGCTGATCGCGGATATCGGCATATTCCTTGACCACTTTGTTGAACAGGACCATCGCGTCGCCGTACTTGCGCAACCGGATGAGGAGATTCCCCTCCAGCAGTTCGGATTGCGGTTGCACGATGGAACCGGGGGCGATATACTTGATGAGCCGGAGCGCGTCGAGCGCCTTTTCGTACTGTTCGCGTTTGATATAGGCCCAGCACAGTTCGAAGTATGCCTCGGCGAAAAGATCGGAAGCGCGGTCCAGTTTGAGATAGTAATCGGTCGCGCCGGTGAAATCGCCCTTTTCAAAAAGCAGACGGCCCAGCGCTATCACCGAAAGGTCGCGGACCGCCTCGTACTTGAAATAGGTGGTGCCCGCCGGCAACTCGACCACCGCCTTGAAGAACGGTAGCGCCTTGTCTATGTCGCCCAGCTGGATGTTGATGACGCCGAGGAAGTAGAGACTCTGCGGATAATAGGTGCTCTCCTTCTTGACCGTTTTGAATATATCGCGCGCCTCTTCGTACTGTTTGTCGAAGAACAACGATTTGCCGAGAAAGTAGATGAGTTCCTGATCGCGCGAGATGTCGTATCCGATGCTCATGAACTCGGAATAATAGGTCTTCGCCTTCGAGTATTCGCCCAGATGATAGGCCGAAGAAATGAGCCTCTTCAATGCGTCTATCTGGTAACGCGAATAAGGCTTGTCGGTCAGCAGCATCTCATAGTAGCGGGCCGCCGAGATATAATTGTTGTTGAGGAAAAGCGACTCGGCAAGTTTGAAAAGCGCCTCCTCCCAGATGAAATCCTTTTCTTTTCGGGTGTTGAACAGCGAGTAATAGATGCCGCCCGACGAGATATAATCCTTGCGCTGGAAGTAGAAATCGGCCTTTTCTATCTTCTTCGCGGGAGATTCGGTGTAATCGCGGTTCATGGTGAGCGGCGAAAGGTATCGCCCCTCGGCCCCGCTGAAGTCCTCTTCTATCGAGGTCAGCTCGCGCTCTATCGCGGCGATGCGCGATGCGGTCGTGACCACAGCCGGCTGTTGCGCATAGAGGGCCGCCGTGGCCGTGACGATGAATACGAGCGATAGAAAGGCGCGTTCTGACTGGTGCATACTCGATGTTACTCGGCTGAAGGTTCCTTGGTATCGATCGGAGCGGCCTCGACCTTCTGCTCGAAGACCTTCTTATTGATGTCGAAGGAGATATAGAGGCGATTATCGAGTTTGACGAGCGACCCGCGGTCCTTGGCCGTTGCGGTCACCTCGACCAGCTGCCCCTCCTCGACATTGAAGGAATAGCCCGCCTTCAGTTTGAATGTGTATCCTTCCATATACGAAAAGACGCCGTATCCCTTGCCGCGAAATACCAGATAGACCGAAAGATGGTGCGGACCCGGTACCACCGATCCGTCGAATACCGACAGTTCCGGCTTCAGTTCGGGACCTCCTTCGACCCATTTGAATATCGGCGCTTCGTCAAGATAATACAATACCGATATCAGATCAAAAGCGGATCCGACCTCGTTGAGGTGCAACGCCGAACAACGGGCACCGGCCAACGCGCCGCTCAGCACCGTCTCCTGAAGAATGGCAAGGCGCTGCTTCGCCCTGAAGACCTTGTCTTTCAGAGAGTTTATCTTTTCTTCCAGATTGCGGAGCTTAAGGTTGAACTCCTGATCGTTCCCCGGCTGTTTCTGCTCGGCCGCGCCCTGTTCAGCCGCAGGCGGCACCGTAACGGCGGCCGGCTCTTCCTTCTGCCCTTCGGCGGACACCGCCGGAGCGGCCTCCTGGCCCATTCCGGCAGAGGTAAACAGAACGAGGAAGAATATGACTTTCAGCGCACAGGAAAACTTGTCCATGTCTCAACCTCGAAAAATCCGGACTACTATATATTATGACACAACTGAAATCAATTTTTTCACAAAGAACACTGAAGATCAAGCGAACGCTTTTTTGATGTGCGAAGAAAGGAAGAAAAGATCAGATATCGAAGGAATACTTAATATAGGGCATCACGGTCACGCCGAAGCCGTCGAAATTCAGAATGTAGTCGAACTTCGCGGTCATACCGAAGGAGAAATGCCGCGCATAAGTGTAATACTCGGCATCAACACCGGCACCGATCATGATGAACATATCCGATTCCTTGCCGTCGATATCCTTCGCCTTGCCCATAAGCAGAAAGTCGACGCCGACATCCAGACCTATCTCCCAACGATTGTTGATGCAATAGGTCGGGCTGAGGCTGATCCCCGCCAGAACGGGAGCATAATCCTCGACCCACGGCGAAACCGACATCGACGAATCGGTGTTCAGTTGCAGTATGCCGAATTTAGCGTGAATGCCCAGCGAGAAGGCGTCGACGATCTGAATGTCGTAGCCGAACCCGAGGGTGACTATCGAACCGAGCGGGTCGGAATAGTCGGCCGCCGGCCCGACCATGGCGAACAAGCCGCCCGACATCACCGCGCTGAGGCCTTTGACCACCGGCGCAAGATCGTTGCCCGAGGCATCGCCGACCGCCTCATCTTCCGCAGCGGAGAGAATCGACGCCCCAAGAAGGAGCAGTATGACCAACAGTTTCTTCATGCCGATACCCCTCCTATGTTACCCTTCCGAGTGCTTAAAGACGAACGGATAGTTGACGATAACGATACCGCCACCCTTCGGCGCCGGGAACCGGATCTTCTTGATCTGGTCGGCAACACAACTCTCGACATTCTCATTGCCCATCGTAGAGCGCTGGACCTTCGAACTGGAGACCTGCCCCGTCTTCGAAATAATGAAATTGATGACTATCTTACCGAACAGCTTCGGGTCCTTGTTCAGTTCTTTCTCATAACACCAGCGGATCTTGGCAAGGTTACGCTTGATATAGGCATCGATGACCGCACGATCGAGCGCGCCCATGATGACCGCCTGACCACCGCCCGCGGTAATGGCCGAAAGACCCTTGCCGCCGATACGACCGGCCGCCATACCGTAACCCATACCGCCCATACCTCCGCCGCCCCTCCCGCGGGTGCCCAGACCGCCGATGCCCAGCGCGTTACCGCCGCCGCCGGTACCGAAACCTCTGGTGCCCAGACCGCCGGAGCCGAACTGGTCGACACCGCTGATGCCGGTGACCGAACCAAGGGTCTTTTCCATGCCGGCGCCCAGACCGCCGCCGCCGAACACGCGGTCGAAACTCGCCGCACCGGAAGAGAGGGCGCCCATGACGCCCGAACTCTGCGCGACCTTCTCGTCAAGACTGCGGCGCGCCGAACCCTGCGCGTTGGCAACGCGGCTCTTCTTGTCGCCCACGCGACCTTCATCGCCGAGCGATTTTCTCTGCTGGGTCGCCTCGACCAGACCCTCCTTGGGCTTCTCGAGCTTGACCTTCTTTTCCTTTTCTATGTCCTCTACCTGAACATCATCCTCATTGCCGACTATCATGTTGGCGAAACGGTTGTCTATCTCAAAGATATCGACCTCAATGGGCGGCGTCTCGACGATCATGTTCATGATGATGAAGCCGATGACGAAGGTGACGAGCATGATGAGAAGCGAACTCATCTCGCGGTTCTCAATAAGGCTCGCCGGCTTCAGTTTTTCATGAGGCGTCTTCAAGACGACGATGGAGATGTCGCCGAATTCCAGAACAGCAAAATTGTCGGCACCGATCTCGTAGTTCTTTTTTCCCAGGACGGCTGAAATGTCCTTCTTCTCTTTCTTCTCGACGACATACCCCTTGAAACCCTCTTTCAGGTTCAGGGTCATCTGGTCGCCGGCGATGCTGACCAATTCGAACGAATCCTCCGGGAAGGTGGACTCGTCGAACATGAGATCTACCTTCTTGGGATCGGTCGAGGAACCGACCAGAAAGTTGTTCTTGAGGATCAGGCTCTCTCTGAGGGTGTTCGGCTTGTAGACGACCCTGACCTCCGGATCAAGCTTGCCGGAGACCCCTTCGTTCACTGGGGGACGAGGGATCGGGGAGAGATCGTACAGCAGCCGTTTCTTGACATTCTCATTCGGCATAACACGGGCCCCATTTATGCGGTTGTTGATATAAGACCTTCATGGTTACTTCAACACATCCACCGATTTCACCAATTCCTTGTTGAAATCCTTTTTAAGATTGATAAGGGAGTTGAATTTCGTCTTCGTTCTGTCCATGAGGAAGGAGCCGGAGGGCTTTTTTATCTGCCCCTCAAGCATGACATCCTCGAAATCGATGACCGTCTTCTGACGATAGACGACCTTTCTCCCCTCTGCATCCATATCCCCCGTGTCCGTGGTGCCCCCACCCGCTTCCTGTGCATAGGCCCCGAACGACCCCAACACGAGGACCATTACGAAGAAGAATTTTTTCATCGGTTCCTCCCTTGGTTAGTTCTGAGGCGCCTGTTCATCGTCGGAAGGCCGTATCTTCACCTTGTCGGCGATGTACTTATGCACTATATGATCCTGTCCGATCTCACCGCCGATGCTGAGATACTTTCTGAAAAGGCTCTGCGCCTCGACCTTCTTGTTGAGATGGTCATGGTAGAGCACGCCCAGATTGAAAACGGCCAGCGGATTGTTCGGGTCCTTGTCGAGGACCTTCTTGTATTCGGCCTCCGCCTCGGTGAAGTTGCCCATGCCGCGGTGCGCGAGGGCAAGGCCGACGCGGGCGTCAAGGTTGTCGGGATCCTGCGCAAGCACGACCGAGAAATGCTGGAAAGCCCGTTCGGCGTCGCCGTAGGACATCGCCATCGAACCGACATTGAAGTTGGCCGCTTTGTTGGCCTGATCGCTTCCTATCGCGCTGGAGTAGTAGAACATCGCGAGCGAATCGTCGCCCTGCGCGTGGAAAATAACGCCGCGGTTGTTCGAGATACCGGCGTCGTTGGGATTAAGCGTGTAGGAGTTGGTCGTGACCATCGTTGCCAAACCAAGGTCCTTTTTAAGCAGGTAGATCATGCCGAGGTTCTTGAGCGCGTCGACATTGGCGGGTTCCTGAATGAGTATCTTGCGGACCGACTCGATCGCCTTGAGGAAGTCGAGTTTCTTCAGGTAGAAACCGGCGACAGCCGAAAGTACCGCCTTATCCTTCGTATTCTCTTCGAGGAACTTCTCGCACACATCGATGGCGCGGTTGTACTCGAGCTTGTTGGCGTAGATGGCCGCCTTGTTGATGACCGGACGAGCGTAGGCCGGTTCGATCTGAAGCGCGGCGTTGTAGTACTTCACCGCATTCTCGTCGTCGCCCATCTGCTGATAGGCAAGGCCCAGATTGAACCACACGGTCGAGGACTTCGGATAGGCATCGGTCGCGAGGGTGAAGTGTTTGATCGCGCCGGCGAAGTCGACTTTGCCCTTCTTGACCTCAAGGGCATCTATCCCCTTCTGCGTGTGGAACTTGGCCCACTCTTCCGGAGTGGTCGGGCGATCCTTTATCTCCAGTCGTTTCTTCTCGGGAGCCTTCTTTGCCGTATCGGACTCGACCGATGGCGTCGACTTACAGGAGACGGCGAACACGAAGGCCGCCAGAGCGATGATAGTGAGCAGCGTTGTTTTCTTCATATCCGGTCTCCCTCTCAATTCGTCGCTTTGGTGGCAGGCTGAGCCGCACCGGCAGGACCAGCGGGAGCGACGGGGACCGTCTGTTCAGTACCCGCCATTTTCCGCAGTATGTCCTTCTTCTCCTCGTCGGTGATAGCCGGGAACTTGATCTCCATGTCGACGCGGCCGATGAGCGAAGAGGTCTCGATCATGCTGGCGCCGGGGACTATCTCGTTCTCGTCGTAATACTTGCCCGGACGAAGTTCTTGGAAGTAGCGCAGTTCATATTTAGCCTTCTTGACCCAGTCATTGTAAACCGAGGTCTCATAGCCTTTCATCATCGCCTTCTCAAGCGCCTCGACCGCCTTCTCGCGAGCTAGGAGCGCCTTCCCGTCGAGCATCTCTTTGTAGACGCTCTTCTGGGCCTCGTTGAGCCACGGCGGAAGCGGTGCGCTGAACATCTTGTCGGTCATATCGCGGTACATGACGCCGATGTAGTACAGGCTCGCCGGGGTCAGACGGGGCGAGGTGGTCTGTGAAATTATCGACATATAACGCTGTTCAAGTTCGACGAGAATCTCGGCCTTCTTGGTCAGCCGGTCGGCCGTATCCTTATTAAAGGTGTCCATTTCCTTCTTTATGTTCTTCGGAATCTTGGACTCGTCGCCGTAGTTGATCTCTTCCGGTTTGTACTTGATGGTCTTGTCGTATTTCACATTGAGATCGATCGCCATGAATTCCTTGAATTTTCCCTCGGCCTCGACAAGGAGCGCATTAGCTATGGTGTCGCGGGTCGACTCGGCGAACGCCTCTTTTTCCTTGAAGGCGCCATTCTTATACAGCTGAAGGATGGCATCGATGAGCTTGTAATATTCTTCGGTCTTGCCCTCCTCCTTGGCCATCTTCACCAGCGAGGCATAGAGCGCGAAGATCGTATTGACATCGCCTTTGGAGACATCGACCGAAGAGGTGTCCTCTTTGCCGGTCAGTTTGCCGGTCTTGTCGATGTAGCGATAATCCTTGAACCCCTTGATGGCGGTGTGATCTGAGATGAAGCGATCAAAGCCTTTGCGCGCTTTGTCGTAGTAGGTCTTGCCCTTACGCATCCAGATGTAGCCGAACTGAAGGGCTATCTTCGCTTTGTCCTTTTCCTCTTTGGCGTACTTGTCGATGTAGAGTTTGTAGTTGTCAAGCGCCTTCTCGGTGTCGCCAAGCGCCTCAAACAGGACCGCGGCGTTGTAGAT
>CAYPQK010000096.1:0-10940 GCA_964412895.1 uncultured Spirochaetales bacterium | reverse complement strand
TCAAATTCCTTACCCGACACATTGGAAAGTGTCCCGGCGTAGCTGGCGGTGATCTCCTGCGTAAGGTTCAATTCGCCGACGACCGAATGCTGGAAGGAAAGCGTTGCGCTGTTGTCGGTCGGCGCGGAGAGCTGGGTTGGATCGACCACCGCCATCCAGACGAGGAAGGCCCGTTCGACTGTCGCGTTGACCGGGATGGCGCCGTTGGCGAGGATGTAGGTGCTCCCGACATTCGGATCTATGCAGGAGTCGGCCTGCGGGTTGGTGGCGCCGGTGTCGACCGAACCGTCGGTCCGCTGAACGAGCGATTTCCACATGACGAAGAAATCGCGCGAACCCTCCTCCCATTTGAGCGTTTCGCCCTTGTAGACCGACACATCGGGGCCCATCTGGGCCGCAAGCGTCAGCGGCAGGATGAAGGCGCACAGTGCGATAACGAACGCGGCATTCCTCATGTTCTCCTCCGTAAAAGGACAGTGTGTGACCCTAACCTCTCGAAGCATTCTAGAAGGGTCGCGGGAAAAAGTCAAACGGAAATTTAGGCGGTGAAAAGACGGCGTATGGCCAGCAGGAGCGCCGCCATGAGGATGAGTGCCGCGCCGTGCGGTCCGGACGCGGTATCGCCGACGACCGAACAGCCGCAGGCGGTGTCCTCCTCCACGACATCGTCGCCGGTGCCGTCATCGCCGTTGCAGGTCGCGTCGAGGGGGTCGCACACGACGGTGAATTCGCGGCTGCGGACCGGCAGTTCGGCTATCGTGGCGGTGGTGCCCAGATCGACGCCGCTTTTCGGTATCTCCAGTATCGCCTTGGCGGAGCCGGTCAGCGACAATTCGCCGCTGATGACCAGATACTTCGTTTCGCCGGCGGCGATCGCAAAACCGCCCGGGACGGTGAATTCTATCGAGGAATCGCCCGTTTCGTATGCGGGCATCGTGGCGATCGGAGCGTCGCCCACGCCGTTGCCGTCGGTATCGGTCCAGAGGGTGAGCTTCGCGATCCCCTCGCCGTAGCGGACCGAACCGGTCGCGGTCTTGACCTCTATCTTATCGATGGTATTGGCCTGTCCCGGCGATGCGGCCCGTATCTGGAGGAGCGGCAGCGCGGTCTTCATATCGTCGGCCGGTTTGACCGACGGGTCGTTCGGCCCCTTGGTGAAGATGAAGAATCCCTGCGACGGGTCGAAGGCGAACTCGGCGAACGGCACGGTGTTCTCCTTGACCGTCGGGGTGCCGGCGTCGCTGACGATGAGCGAGTTGTTGTCCTCGATGGTCCCCTTGAACGAGGCGTTCGACGGGATCGTCGCTCCACTGAAGGTCGCGTCGACGATGACGAGGAAGTAGTGCAGTTTGTTGACCTCGAAGGCGCGGGAGGCTATCGGTATCACGAAGTCGGCATAGCCGGCGCTGAGTCCCGCTGCGGTCGTCAGATCGGTGTCCTCGGCGTCGCGCACGCCGTTGCCGTTGAGATCGCGGACCAATTTTATGCCGCTCAGCTGTATCTGCTGGGCGCCGAGCGTGAATTTGACCTTCACATCGTCGAAACTGAAGACCTTGCCGTTGTTGCCGGGCGATATCGCCTTAAGGGTGAACTGGCCGACGGTGAGGCCGCTGGTCGGGTTCGGGATATAGATGGATGAACCGTTGGCCGGCGAATTCTTGCCCAGCGCGAACTCCACGGCGGTGTTGCTCGCGAAATCGCCGGTGTCGGTAACGCACTGGCCGTCGTCGCATTTCTTGCCCGCGCCGCATTCATCGTCGTTCTGGCACTCGGATACATTCCCCGCTTCGCCGCCGCACTGCGCCTTGGTCGGTTCGGGGCATTCGGCGGGCGACGGGCAGTTGCCCGAACGGAGCCGCAGGGGAACGGTGGTGTTGGTGCGGTAGGGAAGATTGGTGGTATCGTTGATGACGGCGGTGTTCTCGATGACGGTGTTCTTGGGCAGGCCGTTCTTCGGCAGGACCTTGAAGCGTATCAGGAGGGTGTCGGGGCATTCGTTGGTCACGGTGTTGCAGTAGGTCAGGACATCGGCCACTTTGTAGGCGGCGGCGAAGGGGAACGTGCCGCCGGCGCCGTCGGGTATCGCGGTCCAGTCGGTGCCGTTGCCGCTGGCGTCAAAAGCGCGCGCGATCTCGGTCGAACCGGCGACATAGTCGACCTGCGAGGGCAGCTCGTCCTGCAGAGTGACGCTTTCACCCAGTTCATCGCCCCAGTTCTGGACCTTTATCATGTAGTAGTAGGGGCGGTCGAAACAGACCGAATCGTCGACCGGAGAGCAGGAGCAGAAATGCTTTTCGCGGCCGTTGGGGGTGTTCGGGTTGGCCGGGATATCGTACTTCGAGGCGCGGGTAGTGACGCTGACCACCATCATGTTGGTGATGACCACATCGGCGTTGGCCGACACGCGCAGTTCCAACGAGGTGTCGCCGCGCTTGAGATGCTGATCAAAGGGGGCCGCCTCGGCCGAGAAGATGAAGGTGTCGAAGTCCATCGCGTACTGGATGGTGTTGAGGTCCAGATTGGGCGGGATGCCGCCGATGCACAGCGGTGTGGTGTCGTTCCAGCCGTAGAAGGATGATATCGAGTTGTACATCTCGGTGTAGTTCGCGCCGTTCAAGGACATCGGCGGGTTACAATCGTTGAAGATGTAGAGCACATCCGACGCCGTCTGGCCCTTGAGCATCAGCGATTCGGCGTGGCTGTAGTAGGTGAAATCGGCCATGTTCGGATCGCCTTCGTTGACCAGCAGCGACACGCGGACCGCCGGGGTGTCGGGCAGTTCGAAGCCGGTCACCGGTATCGGCGCCTCTTCGTCCATGTACATCTTGAAACCGTTGTACATATAGATCATCTTGGGCGTTATCTCTTCCGATTTGTAGATGACGACTATCGCCCAGCCGCCCACTATCATCGCGCCGCCGCTCCAATATATCTCGTCGGCGGAACAGGACATCTGCGACAGGGTGTAGGTGCCGGTGAGCGATATGCCGTCCAGCCCGTAGCCGGCGTCGCGCCCCTTCTGATGTATCTCGGCGAAGAAGTCGTCTATCGGTACGCGGTAGGTGTAGTAGCCGCAGTCGAAGGCGGAATCGCCGTCGCGGTCGAACTTCATCCCCTCGAACTCGAAATCCTGCTGACCGGTGTTGCCCTCTTCGCCGAGAAGTCCCACACGGCTGGCGGTGACGGCGCGAGAAACGGTGAAAGTGCCGTCCTCCGACACGAAGTCGAGCTGGACCGAATTGTCGGTCGGCGCGCCGAGGTTGTTGGTAGGATTGTTCGATATCCAGACGAGGAACGCGTTCTCGACCAGCGCGTCGGGTGGCATGTGAGAGCCGTCGACGGTGAAAGAGTTCGACGCCATGCAGGAATCGGCCTGCGGGTTCTCGCCGGACAGTCCGTCGTTCTCGGGGTTGTTGTTGGCGACCATCGAGCGGTGCATGACGAAGTAATCATGACTGCCCTGTTCCCACTTCAGCGCCTTGCCCTGAGACTGCGACACCTCGGGACCAAGCGTATCGCCGGTGAATCCGGGTATCTGGGCCGAGAGTCCGGCGCAGGCGAAGATGAACAGCGCCGCGAAAAGGATGCGCATCCGGTACATGATATCCTCCATAAGAGAACAGTTTTTCGATACCGACCGGTAAGAATATAACGGATGAGTAGAGAAAGTCAACCGGAAATTACTTGTCGCCGTAGACCCGGCGGCTTATGAACAGGAGCAGTGCGCCCATGAGGAGCATGAACAGGAACGATGCGAATCCGGCGCCGTTGCTGCCGACCATCGTGCAGGTGCAATCGTCTTCCGGTTCCGGCTCTATGCAGTTCGGGTCGTTGGGATCGCAGTTGGCGGTGTATTCCTTCGAGTCTATCGGCAGGGTGAAAATCTGTACCGATTTGTCGAGTGTCAGACCGGCCTTTTTGACCTGAACGAGACCCTTCACTTCGCCCGAGAGGTTGAAATCGGCCTTGATCACGAGGAATTTCTCCTCATCGGCCGCGTAGGTGAGCGGGGTAGCGAAGGTCAGTTCGAACTCGGCCTCGCCGCTCGGAGCGGACCCTTCGGCCAGCAGGGTGTCGCCGGTACCGTCGCCGCCGTTGTCGATATACACGCCGACCTTCTGCAGTCCTTCGCCGAACAGCGCGTAGCCGCTGGTGGCGCGGACCGTCATCGCCTTGAGGATGTTGGCGTCGCCCTTCGATTTGGTGCGGAGCTGGAGTATCTCGCGGTAGGTGTTGACCTCAGCCGCCGTGGCGGGAACGGAGGGATCCTTCTCGCCGCGCGTGATGATGAACGATTTGCCGTCGGGCTCGAACATGTACTTGGCGAACTTGACCTCGGCGTCGGTGGTCACCTGCGCGGTTCCCGCATCGGCGACGAGCAGAGAGGCGGCGTTCTCCAGCACCGCTTGGAAGGTGATGTTGGCCGGTATCGAGGCGGCGTTCACCGAAGCGTCGGCGACCACGACGAAATAGAGCAGGGTGTTCTCGGGGAAAGCGCGCTTGGTCGACGGGACCTCGAATTCGGCGTAATTCGCCTCAAGGGTGGCGGTCGTCCCGACCTCGGTCTCGCCGTTGTCGAACTTGCCGTTGCCGTTGGCGTCGTGGATGAGTTTGAGTTCGCTGAGGGTGGCGGTCTGTTCCTTCTCTATCTTGAGTTTCACCTTGTTGAGTTTGAAGGTGCAATCCTTCTTGCCGCTGGTGGTCGTGCCCAGAAGAGTGAACTGGCCGAGCGTCAGGCCGTTGGAGGGGCTGGGGATGATGATATCGCCGGTCGGGCTGTTCTTGCCGATCGCGTATTCGACCTTTACGCCGGAGGTCTCGCAGTTGGTCACGATGTCGGAGTCGGTCGTGGTGTCGGTGTCGGCCTCAACCGCTTCCCACGGGCCGCCGCATTCGGACATGTCCATGTCCTCGCAGGTGGCGAGGGGCAGGCAGGAGCCGGAGTGGAGCTTCAGCGGGACCGCGGTGTTGGTCTTGTAGGGTTTCGAGACGGTCGCCGGGTCGGAGATGAGGGCGGTGTTCTCGATGACCGCGTGTTTCGGTATGCCGTCCTTGGGGCGGACCTTGAAGCGGACCATGCGGCGGTCGTGATCGCCGGGGCACTGTTCCTGCGGCAGTTCGCAATAGTTCATCTGTTCGGCCACCAGATAGGGCTGGGCGAGCGGGAAAACGCCGCCCGGGCCGTCGGCGATGGCGGTCCAGTCCTCGCCTATCCAGTTGCCCGCTTCGTCCTCGTGGATCTTGGTGGCGATCTGCGTGGTGCCGGCGACATATTCGATATACGGCGAGGAAAGCGAATCCTGCACCTTGACGCCGGTCACGATATCGTCGCCCCAGTTCTGTATCTTGATGGTGTAGACATACTCCTGACCTTCGTAGCAGACGCCCTTTTCTTCCGGGGCGCAGGAGCAGTAGCCCTTCTCATCCTCGCCGGGGATGTCGTAGAGGCCGGCGCGGGTGTCGTGGCTCATGATGAGGAAGTTGGTGAGTATCCAGTCCTGATTGGCGCCGAGGTTGAGCGTGATCTGCTGGCCCCCTTTGAAGAACTGCTGGGCCCAGTCGCCTTCCGCGGCGTCGATGTAGAAGGTATCCATGTCGATGGCGTATTCCATGGTCGTCGTATCGATGGCGTTGGGCGGGATGCCGCCGACGCAGGTCTCGCCCGCTGTCGGGTCGAAGGCGTATTCCGACGATATCGAGTTGAATATCTCGGTGTAGAGGAACGGCTGGCCGGCGTTGTTTGCCTGCGTGAGGTAGTTGCAGGAATTAAAAAGCTGGTTGTAGTTGACGCCGTCGCCCTTTATCTGGAGTGATTCGGGGATCGTGCTCGTGGAAGGCTGAACTAAGCCCGGGTCGCCTTCGTTGACCATCATGGAAAGGCGGATGGAGGGTTTGTCGGGGAACTCGAACCCGGTTATCTGGATGATCGAATTCATGTGCTGATAGCCGTAGAACCCGTCATAGATGTAGAGTTTCTTTGGCGTCACTTCGGCCGAGTTGTAGACCAGCACGATGGCCCAGCTCGACACCATGACCGAAATTTCATAGTAGGCGGCATCGTTGGTGCAGTCGAGGCCCGACACCGAATAGATGCCGTACAGCGACATGCCGTCCACGGTGCCGTCCGATATCTGGAGCGTGCGGCCCGTCTCTTGAATCTGTTTAAAGAAATCGGTCACATCGACGCGGTAGGTGAAAAAGCCACGATCGCCGCTGGTATCGCTCTCCACGACCGCCTCGTACTCGAAATCCTGCGCATCGGTGAGGCGCGACTGACGGCCGACCACATCGAGTCCGGTGTTCATCGCGTTCTCCGACTCGTGGGTGAAGTCGAGCCGTATGGTGTTGTCGGTGAAGTCGTTGAGCTTCGCCGTCGGCTGGGCGCCGGTCCAGATGATGAACGCCTTCTCTATCTGCGCGTCTATCGGGACCTGCGACATGCCGAGCGTGTAGGCGCTCGAATCGAGGCAGGCATCGGCCTGCGGGTTGTACATGCCGCCGCTATTGTCGTTGCCGGTGTTCAGGTTGGCAAGGAGCGACTTGAACATGACATGGTAACTGTAGGCGCCGTCCTCCCATTTGAGTTCCTGTCCGCGGTATACGCCGACATTCGGGCCGATCTCCTTAGCTCCCGCCAGAACGGGCAGGAGAACGAGGAGAAGATAGAACACTTTACGAAGACCGTTCATTGTCCACCTCTATAAAAGACTGTAAGCCTCTTGCCAACACAATGACCCTATCATAGCCGGTTCGGGGCCGTTGTCAAAGGGAAAAACATTTTTTTATACAACCGTCGTTTCACCGCGACCCCGTTCAGGATTGACGGCGGGGACGGAGCGCAAGAAGGGCCAGCAGGGCCAGCGCCAGCAGCACGGTCGCGCCCGTGGTGGGACCGCCATTGACCGCGACGATGGAGCATTCGCAGGGGCCGGGACCGCTGTCCGCATCGGGCTCTTCATCGGAGCAGGTGATCTCGTCGGAGGCGAAGAATTCCTTCGACGCGACCGGCAGGCCTTCGACCTTTTTGGTGGTGTTCTGGATGGTCACCGCGCCCCGTTTCACCTCTATCTTGGCGGTGCCGTCCTTGGGCATCTTGGTCAGATCGCCCGCGACGATGATGAATATCTCCTCGCCTTGATCGTAGTCGAGCCGGCTTTCGATATCCTCCCCTTCGAAGGTCACTTCGGTGGGATCCTCGAAACTGGAGATACGGGCTATCGCGTCGCCGTCGGGGGTGCCGTCGCCGTTGGTGTCGAGGTAGAGCGCGACCGAGCGGATGCCGCTCTTGCCGAAGGTGGCGTAGTCGGTCGAGGAGGAGGAGGGGACATCGAAGGTGATGCTGCGTATCTTGTTGGCCGCGTCGAGCGCCTTGGTGCGGAGCTGCAGCATCGGGATCTCTTTGAACAGGTCGCAGGGTGCCGGGACCGACGGGTCGTTGGCGCCCTTGGTGACGATGAAGTAGTTGGCGGTCGGCTCGATGAGGAAATCGGCGAAGTCCAGCGGATCGCCGTCGGGCAGGGCGTTGCCGGCATCGGAGAAGAAGAAACTGTTCTTGTTCTCGATGACCGCCTTGAACGCGGCGCCGCCCAGTATGGTAGTGGTATTGTAGCCGACATCGGCGCGGATGATGATATGGTGCCATTCGTTGCCGGCGAAACGGTTCTTGGTTTCGTCGGTGACGAAGTAGGCGCCGGTGCTGTCGAGGGCGGCGACGGTGCCGATCACCTCTTCGTCCGCGTCGACCGAACCCGAGCCGTTCTTGTCGTAGATGAGTTCAAGGTTGCTGACGGTGACTTTCGGATCCTCTTTCTCGATATTGAGGCGGAGCGACACGAAGTTGTAGAATTTGGTCGCAACGCAGTTCTCGGCGTTCATCTTGAACTGGCCGATGACGAGGTCCTGCGTGCCGGCCGGGACGATGATCTTGGTCCCTTCGCTGTCGGGGGTATTGGTGCCGAAGTCGTAGGAGACCTTCGCATTGTTGCAGTTGTAGGCGGGATCGGGGTCGCACTCGAAGGTCGCCATATTGCATTTCTCGCCGGTCGGGCAGGGTTTGTTATCGTCGCACTCCTTATCGCCGATGCATTCGGGGTCTGAGCAGATGCCGTAGCAGTCTATCTTCTGTGGTTCAGGGCAGGCGGCCTGTTCCTGACAGGTCCCCTTGTACAAGTTCAGGAGGTTGTTGCTGTTCGAATAATACTCATCGGAACTGCCCGCCTCCTTGATGATGGCGATGTTCGGGATGACCTCGTTCTTGGGCAGTTTCTTGGGGATGACCTTGAAACGGATGAGCCGCGTGTCGGTGCAGGTCCATGTCGCCTGATTGCAGATGTCCATGGTGTCGGCCACCTTGTAACCGTCGCCCGAGAGCGGTAAGGCGGCGTTGCCGGTCCCCGCCTTGTCGGATATCGTGGTCCAGAAAGTGCCGTTGCCGTTCTCGTCGAACTTGCTCGCCATCTCGGTCGAACCGGGAACATAGTCGACGCGGCTGTCGAGGTTGTCGATGACGGTGACATTGTTGGCCACATTGGTGCCCCAGTTCTGCACCTTGATGAGGTAGTACATCGGATACTGGTAGGTCTCGTTGGAGCAGTATGAATCGGGTTTGTCCTCGGCGCGACGGCAGGAACAGAAATGCTTCTCGCGATTCTGTTGTGGGTCTCCCCACTTGGATGCCTCTTTGGGAATGTCAAATTGCGGAGCTTTGGTATCGACCGAGACGATGAGGTAGTTCATCAGGATGGCGTCCTGATTGACCGACAGGGTGACATCCAGATTTGTGCCGCCGAGCTTCAGGTGTTCCTGCAGGTTGATGTCGTCCTCGGAGTCGAGCAGGAAGGTATCGGCGTCGATGGCGAAGAAGTCGGGACCGCCCGCCAAACCGGTGACGCAGGAGACCGTTTCGTTGTCGGGATCCCAGCCGATAAGTGAAGAGCGAGAATTGTATATCTCGTACGCCATTCCTTCAAGTGGATTACATTCGTTGGTGAGCTGGTAGGTGCTGGTTGCTCCCTCGCCTTTGATATAAATGAGTTCAGGCTGTTTGTCGGGATGTACAAGCGCCGGGTCGCCCTCGGCGATCATCGTGGTAACGCGCATGATCGGATTTTTGGGCAAGGAGAATCCCGACACATTGGCGACGGAAGCTTCGTCCTGCGCATAGGCGAACCCGGGATAGAGATATATTTGCTTCGAGCGGATCTGGCCCGATTTGTAGACGAAGAAGATTGACCAGTTCGAAACAATCGGGGTGCGGCACTTGTAGTTGTCGTGGTTGGTGCAGTCAAGGCCGCTGAAGGTGTAGGTGCCGTAGAGCGCCTCGCCGTTGAAAAGTGGGTCGGTCGAGGCAAGGTTGTCATCGTATATCTTCTGGAAGAAGCTGGTCACATCGCGGCGGTAGGTGAAGTAGGCGACCTCGCCGGTTCCTGCCTGACCGGGGTTGGTATCGGTACAGCCGGTGGTGACATCGGTGTTGAACTGAACGCTCTGGAACATGAAGGGATCGGTCGTGTCGCCGAGCATCTTGGCGGTATCGCCGGCGATGATATCCTCTTCGTAGGTATAGCCGCTGCTGTTGTGGGTGAATTTCAGATGGACCATGTTGTCGGTCGCCGCCGCGAAGTTGGCCGGATCGACCGCCCCCATCCAGACGAGGTAGGCTTTCGAGACGACGGCATCGTCGGGGGAATGGATGCTGTTGAGGGTGAAGGCGCTTTCAAGGATGCAGGTGTCGGCCTGGCGGTTGATCGGCGGTTCATCCTCGCCATAGAGGGTCACTTGATCATCGATGGTCGAGTTGAACATGACGAAGAAATCGTTGCCGCCTTCATCCCAGCCCTCGAACGGCGTGCCGCCGATAAGGGTGCCTTCGGCGCCCTGCGCGGTGGTGAAGGGAAGGGCGAACAGCATCGCCGCGATAAGCATTCTAAGACCGGTCTTCATGAAAGCCTCCGTCCATATCGGTTCTTTGGTTAATGGTTGTTTCTGTGTAGGTCACTTTTTCTAACCATGTCGTCCACCGAATGAATATTAAACACCGTGATGCCGAAAAATCAAGAGAAAACTTTCCGATCTTGTCAATCGTGACAAGCAATTTCCCAATTTCTCTCAGCCACTCAGTTATTTTACTCTTGCCTACGAATCAAAAATCATTGCTTTGGGTTGAAACCGGGGAGTGAGTCTTGAAGACAAAAATAATTGTCGATTCTTATGAAATGCTCTTTCATCCAGAAATACATTCCATCTTGGTCAATGGCCGATGTAAAACATAGTGCTGGCAGATACTTTATTCTAACATTGATTTTCTCATATAATCCTTTACCGTCGGGGTTTTGATAATATATCGTAGAGGTTCGCAGGTCGTTGTAAAATGTTCTCAGCATAGATGTAAATGAGACAATAAGGGGGTCGCAATTCTGACATCTTTCGTCAGTTAATATCAAAAGATTTTGTGTTTTCTGTGTTTCTATGTTGAGGCAGGGAGAAGGCTGATTCCCCAATTCCTCGCAAATGGCTTTTTTGTAATCCGATTTTCTTAGCCCACCCCAGTATGATTTGTCATTTACAACTAAAAGTGGAAACCTGTTTTCAGTATTTAAAGCAATTGTCTCTTTTTGTTTCTCTACCAAAATAGTTGATTCGTCATTATTAACGCAAATTCTAATGTCCTCAACATTTTTCGAATTAGCGTATTTCTTGTCGCATTCTTCATTGGCAATATTAAGATAATTTGTGCACTTTACATATTCGAAAAACGAAAGCATATCTTTTTCAAACAGGCAGGCTTCTTTTTTTAGTTCGCGAATTGAGTCGTTATCCTCAACATTATTGGCAAAAACAATGGTAATCGTGAGATGGTCTTTTAATTCACTGATGACATCATATAGATTATATTCAAGTCTATCGCTTGATTTGTTTTTTACAAGTTCGTAAAATATAAT
>CAYPQK010000095.1:0-11002 GCA_964412895.1 uncultured Spirochaetales bacterium | reverse complement strand
ATCCGCAGCGGGCCGATGTCTACCTCGACACGACCGCGCCGGTGCCGAACATCACGCCGTTCCCCGCGGTGGCGAAACTGGGCGACACGATAACGGTCCGCTTCTCGTTCGACGAGGAGGTACTGCCCGAAGCGCTGGTTCTCGATTGGGGTGGACTCGCATTCGTTCTGGTCGACAACAAGAGCGACCGGAGTTACACTTACACCTACACCGTCGACGCGAGCGACGATGAGCTGGCGCGCACCTTCACGCTGACCGCCACCGACCGGGTCGGCAATAAAACCGGCGCGGTGACGCTCGGCGCCGTGACGATAGACCGCACCCCGCCCTCTCTGGGCGACATCGTCGTCGATACCGGCGGCAAGGAGGCACTGCGGGTCGGCGATATACTTACCGTCTCCTTCACCGCGAACGAAGAACTCCCGGCCGATCCGCTCGTGAAGATAGACGACCGGCCGCTCACGCTCGACACTAGGGAAGGGCGCGACTACACCTATACCTACACCGTGACCGGCGCCGACATCACCGGCATCAAGACGATAACGGCGGGGCTCCGGGACACGGCGGGCAACGACGCCACCATCGGGCTGGGGACCGCGGTGTTCGATCTGGTCGCGCCGCTCCTGGTCAACCCGATAGTGACCCCGCCGCAGGCGAAGGAAGGGGCGGTCATCCGCGCCGTCTTCTCCTTCAGCGAGGCGGTACTGCCGGAGAGTCTTTCCTTCGACGGCGACGGCCTGACCTTTTCCTGCGCGACCGACGACGACCGATCCTATTCCTGCACCTATACCGTCGCGTCGGGCGACGCCGAGCGGCTCTACTCGCTGCGCGTCACCGCCACCGACAGGGCGGGGAACGCGGCCAGCGCTCTTGCGGTCGGCTCCACGACCGTCGACCGCACCCCGGCATCGCCGACCGTTCCTTCCGTCATCGTGACCACCAACAGCGGCGTTGTCCTGCCCGCCGGGCCGGCCGCCGCCGACGGCCATATCGTTTCGGCCGTGGTGACCATGACCTTCGACGAGCCGCTGGCGGCCGACCCGGTGCTCGATCTGGGCGGCTACGCCATGACGCCGGTCGCCTGCTCGGCGCCCGAGGAGGGCACCTACTGCTATGAACACACCGCCGACGAAGCGGAAGGGGAGGGGATCAAGTTCCTGTCGGTCAGCGTCGAGGATATGGCTGGCAACATCACCGTGAAGAGCCAGCTCGCGACGGTGGTCTACGATCTCACCGGCCCACGGCTGGTGAGCGCCCTGTTCGAACGGACGCCCAACTTCGCCCCGGCCCGCGACGAGGCGGGAGAGATACAGTATTACAGCATCCGCGACCCCTACACCGACGCCTTGGTTGCCGCGTCGCTCACCCTCTACGCCGACGAGGAGGTGGCCGCCGGCCCGACGCTCGCCGGGTTCGATCTGGGCGCCGCCGCGGTGAACGCCGACGAGGTCTACTACACCAAAACCCTGTCGGACGCCGACGCGGAGGGGTTGTATGCCCTTACCGTCTCGTGGGTCGACCTGCTCGGCAACGCCGCGACCCGCGATATCCCGTGGCGGATGGCTATCGATAAGAGTGAACCGGCCCGTGCGGCGGTGGACGGCGAGAAGGCGACCTTCACCCGTAAACCGTGGGGGACCGCCGACACCGCCGGCCTGCCGGCGTTCTCGCTGACCGCGACGACCGGCGCCGTCACCGACGGGTCGATCGTGCTGGTGCAGGCGATAGCCCCCAACGGGCTCATGGCCGGATCGGCCGTTCCGCAGAGCGACGGTTCGTTCTCCATGGAGATGCTGACCAGCGGCGATGTGTCGGTCATCTATCTGGATCCGGTCAAACGGAGCGGTCTGCGGATCGCCTACGCGGCCGACGATCCGGGCGCCTCGCTCGAACCGGCCCGGCATGTGGTCTGGCGCGGTACCCTGAGCGGCAAGGTCCCCTACAGCACCATAGAGAATCCGCTGGTCATGGTGAAGGCGCGGCGCCTGATGCCGCAGCTCGATCAGGGCGACGAGGAGCCGACCGAACAGGAACTGCAGCGCGTCGCGGCCGACGACGGGAGCGTCATTACCCACACCGGCGGGTACAGCTGGAAGCGGATGGACGAGGGATCCCACCCGCTCTTGAGTATGGCGCGGCAGTTGATGACCGAGATGGTCATGGACCCGAACAGCGGAAAGATCTATTCCTTCGGCGGCTGGTACTGGACCGGGGCGACGCCGCCCTACGGCAATCCCACCGAATACATCGGCAACCTCTATACCTACGATGTGAACACCGACCGGGCCGACGATCCCGATCCGAACGGCAACAAGCCCGGCATGCAGGCGCACCACGGACTGCTGTTCGACGATGTCAACAATGTGCTGGTCCTCTTCGGCGGCGGCACCACCTATACGCCGCACAACGGTCTGTACCTCTACTACCCGCAGGCGAACCGCTGGTATGCGGTGGAACCGACCGGAACGCTGCCGGCGGCGCGGCATTCGCTCGCCATGGCCCACGACCGCAGACGCGACCGCTACATCATCTGGGGCGGCGGCATCGACAGCGGTTCGACCAATCTGCTTAACGACATGTGGGAATACGACCGTGCCGCGAACATTTGGACCGAGGTGACGCAGAACGGCGCGGTCCCGTTGATCCGTCGCGGTGCCAAGATGGTCTACGATGCGCGCCGTCACCGGTTGCTGCTCTTCGGCGGTCAGACCACCGGCAACACCCTGCTGAACGACCTGTACGAGTTCGACATCGACACCGCGACCTGGTATGCATTGGCCCCGTCGGGCAACGGCCCGGTCGCCCAGATGTGCACGCAGGGGGCCTACGACGGCCGGTATCAGAAAGTCTACCTGTTCGGCGGCGTGACCGGCACCTCGCCGTCGGAAAGCGATGTCAGGCAGAATGTTTACGAATACGATATCCAGCGCAACGAATGGTCGCAGCTCGCGGCGACATCGAACAAACTCCGGATGGTGTACGATCCGACCAATGCGCGGCTCGTGCTCATGGGACGCAGTTACGAATCGACGAACTATGTCTACCGGCGTCAGACCGTTTCGCTGCCGGGCGGCGCGTCGACCACTTTCGATTATGGCACCGCCACGCCGACCGCCCGCTTCGGCGCGACGGTCGTGTATGACCGGAACGGCAACCGGACCTATATGTACGGCGGCACCGACACGACCGGGACGCTCAACGAACTGTGGCGCTACGATCACGCTTCGAACCAGTGGACCCAGTTGAGCAACAGCGGATGGCCGGGCCTTACGGCGCGCGTCCATGCCGCCGGGACCTTCGATCTGGCGCGCAATTCGATACTCATCCACGGCGGCGTCGCGAACTACTATGGCGGCACGACCTACAGCGACCTCGTCGAATACTCCCTCTCCTCGGGCGGCTGGAATCAGATAGTGCCGACGGGGAGCGGCCCCGGCGCCCGTTCCGAACATGCCATGGCCTACGACGAGGTATCGGGTAAGACCTATATCTTCGGCGGTTCCGACGCCAAGACCTTCATCTGGAACCCGGGCAGTCCCGGATCGTGGAGCGAGATCGCGGCGCCCGGCGGGCTTGCCTCCCGGACCCGGCACACCTTCGTCTATATGCCCAACGCCGTCGCCGCCAACCGCCGGTTCCTGATGTACGGCGGCTATGCCGACACCCAGCTCTGGGCGCTTTCTCCGGCGACCAACACTTGGGCAAAACTCGACGACGATGTCGCGGAGGTCGGTACCAGAACGGCTCATGCGATGGCCTACGACAGCGATCGCGGCAAGGCGATCCTCTTCGGCGGCAATTATACGGGCGCTCTCTGGGAGCTTCTGCCGAACACCACTTGGACCGATCATTCCTACCTCGATGGCGACCCGAGCGCGCGCAACTATGCCCGCATGGTCTACAGCCCGGCCGACAAGGCGGCGATGGTCTTCCACGGCAATGAAGGACTTTACCCTTCGACGGTGGTAGGCGATTGGTACCGTCTCGATACCGGCTACAATTCCCGCGCGACGCTCGCCGTATCGGTGCCGCTGTCGGTGCTGGACCTTCCGGCCGACGCATCGATAGACCGCATCGATGTGACCGCCGACGCGGCGGGCCGCGGCTATTCGACCACCTGTACCGCCGTGATATCGGGGGCGACGCTGCACGGCTGGCACTACGGCGGTTGGCGCAGTCTGGCCGCCAATACCGCGACCTATTACTCTCCGGCGAACCTTTCGGTATCGATCGCCGACGAGGAGGTCATCCGGTCGATGACCCGCAACCGCGACGACCGGCTCTATCTGGCGCTGACCCCGACCGCTCCGGCCCGCTGCGGCAGCGGCGAGGGGCAGATCGTGGTCGACTACTTCGAGGCGGGGGTATCCTACCGCATCGGCGACCGGACCATCGCGTCGTTCGATCCCGCCGATTATCATGCCGCCACCGTGAACGCCGCCGGCTGGCAGGCGGCGCGCGCCGAATGTCTCGACCGCGGAATGGATCTGGTGGTCATAGATTCGGAGGCGGAGCGGCAGTTTCTGGAGACATTGGCCGGGTTCTCGAGTTCGGTCTATTACTGGGTGGGGCTCACCGACGGCCTCAAAGCCGACGACTGGCGCTGGGTATCGGGCGACCTTGTCTGGAAAGGGGACGCCGCGACCGGCCGCCCGCTGGACGGCGGGTTCAACTATTGGCGTACCGGTTATCCGACGGCCGACACCTCCGACTGCGTCCTTTTCATGGCCGATACCTCCGCGGGGGGATGGTTGAACTGGACCTGCGATTACGGCGGCGCCCGGGCGCTCTGCGAACGGCCGCGGAACAAGTTCCACCACCAGTTCGACACGACGACGCTCACCTATGACGCCGCCGAGACGGCCTGCGTCGAAATCGGCGGTCATCTGGCCGTTATCGACAATGAACTCGACCAGATGTCGATCGAGAAATATCAGACGACGAACCTTACCTATTGGCTGGGGCTCGACGATCTGGGGACCGAGGGGACCTTCCTCTGGAAGAATGGGCTTACCGCGTGGATCGGCACGGCGACCGGCGTCCCGTACGGCTACACCAACTGGGTCGACGGCCAGCCGAACAATACGGGGGACGGGGTCGCGGCGAGCGGCGCGGACGATTTCCGCTGGAACGATGTGAGCGGCGCCGGCGTCAACTACTACACCTGCGAGATGCCCGACGACGACTGCGGCCGCCGCAACGCCGCCTGCGAAACGCCGGACGAATGCTGCGACGGCACCTGCGAGGGCAACCGATGCTGAAGTATACGATCGACGAATAATGAGGGGCGACGCCATGAAAAAAACGATCTTTTTTCTGTTGGTACTGGCGCTTGCCGCCTGCGACAAGAACACGGCGAAGCATACCGATGTAGATATCCTTTTTGACGACGATATCATCGATTGTGGCGATGAGTTGGCGCCGGATGAGGATGCGGCCGGGAGCGACAGTGTGACTGAAAAGGACGAAAGCGCCGAAAAGGACATAAGCGACAGCGTGGCTGATGAGGATATCGTAGCGGCCGATGAGCTCTTGACCGACGACGACTCCGTCGTTGCGCAGGACGATGTTCCGACCGCCGACGACGATACGGTGGTCGCGTGGGACCTCCAACTGACGGTGACGGCGGTCACCTCCGGCAGTGTGACCCTTTCGTGGGACCGGCCGCCCGACGCGACGGCGCTGGCCGTCACCATTGGGCCCGAACCGGCGGCGACCCCCGGCGACGAGTTGCCGTCGGCCATCGCGGGACCGGTGCTGTCGGCCGATGCGGAGGGAACGACGCTGACCGGCATCGCCGCCGCGACCGATATATTTATCCGGCTCACGGCGCAGACCCCGGCGGGAACGGTCGTCGATTCGGTCCATGCACGGACCGTCGGCGGGCCGCGGGCCGATCTCGACAACGCTTTGCGCGAGGTCCACGGCTACGGCCCGAGTATCCTGATGCTCGTCCTTGCCGACTACGGCGTCGAATATAACGGCACCGATCTGGACGGCGACCTCGGCTCCTCGTGGCAGGCGGGCAGTTGGAGCGTGACGCGCGGCGACGGCGCGGCGGTCGCGGTCACGGCGGTGCACCGTCACACCATACCGGTCGGCCAGATCGATTATCCGGTCGGTTTCGGCATCTACGGCGACGACGATATCCTCGACATCGATCACCGGATATTCCTCGTGCTGGACGAGCCGCTCGGGACGCGCGACATGCTGCGTGTCACCCACACCGGCGCGGCCGGGACGGCGCTCGATGTGATCGTCCCCTTCAGCGATAACTATCTCGAATCGCCTCTCATCAAGGTCAATCAGGTCGGCTATTCGCCGCGCGCGGAGCGGCGGTATGCCTATCTTTCGGGCTATATGGGCGACGGCGGCGTCGCGGACCTCACGGCTTTTCCGGCGAACGCCGAGGTGCTCAAGGAGCCGCTCGATCCGCTGGCACAACGGACGGCGATCCTGACGGCGCTGCCGGTGATCGTGCGTGCGGCGAGCGACACCGAAGCGGGCGGCGAAGTGCGCGAGATCGATATCAAGGACCTTCCCGCCGCCGATGGTGTCCGTTACCGCGTCCGAGTCCCCGGCGTCGGCGTTTCGTGGCCGACGGCGGTCAGCGAGACGGCGGTCTTCAAGTCGTTCTACACCGCGTGGCGCGGCCTGTTCCATAACCGCTGGTGCGGCGATCTGACCGCAGAGACGACCGAATGGTCGCGCCCCGCCGACCATTGCAGCGCCTTCTTCGTACAGACCGGCGAGACGGTCACCTTCTTTCCCGAGGCCACCCCACAGACCGATGAACGGCCGCTTATCGGCGGCCATCACGACGCGGGAGACTTCGACATCCGCCCGTACCATGTGGTTGTCGCGCAGTATCTGATGCGCGCCTTCGAGATGGACCCGGCGAAATTCTCCGACGGCCAGACGACGATTCCCGAGAGCGGCAACGGCATCCCCGACATCCTCGACGAGGCGCTGTGGAGCGTCGCGGCGTGGGAGGCGCTCCAGAACCCCGATGGGAGCGTCCGGTGCGGCGTCGAATCGTGGCGTCATCCCGCCGGATACTACTATGCCAGCGACGACGAACTGCCCTACTGGACCTTCGACCCGCAGGTGTGGCACACCGCCTATACGGCGGGCCTTTTCGCGCAGGCGGCCTACCTTGTTCAGCCCTACGACGCGACGCGTTCGGCGGCGCTGGCGGAGCGGGCGGCCGACGCCTACGCATGGGCGAAGGGGCAGGGGGCGCCGGATGAGTTCCTGCTCTACGGCGCGGGGGAACTGTTCCGGCTGACCGCCGAGGCGGGCTACAAGACCGACTATGCTGCCTACTGGGCCGCGATAGACGACTGGGGGCGCGGCGCCTACGACAATGTGCAGGTGATGACCAAGATATATCCCGGTTCTTTCACGAGCTACACCCCGGCGATGGCCGACTTTACGGTGGCCTACTATCTGGCGGCGGGGGCCGAGCAGTCGATACGGAGCACCACCCTTTCCGAGATGACCGACCGGGCCGACGATATGGCCGACATGGTGATCGATTCGACGCACGCCTACCGCAACGGCCGGGAGGATTCACAGGCGCCCGACTGGGGCGCGTCGGTGGGGACCGGACGGCAGGTCGACATGGTCTACCAGCGGCTACAGTTGGGTGGTCTTTCGGCGCAGAAAGAGCAGGACTATATCGACGCGATAAGCCTTTCGGCCGATTATCTGCTCGGTTGCAATCCGTCGGGCGAGGTCTTCGTTTCGGGACTCGGTTCCCGGCCGCCGCGCGAACCGCTCCACACCGATTCGCTCGCTTTCATTAAAGATAAAGGTATGCCGCCGGTGCCGGGGATACCGGTCTACGGGCCGGTGAACGGGATGCCGGGCGCCTACTGGTATGACCCGATCGACGCCTCGTTCTATCCCGTGTTCGACGATCAGCCGTTGGGACTGCGCATCTCCGATACCCGCGCCTCGGTCAACATGAACGAGTTCTCGGTCTGGGAGATGCAGGCGCCGATGGCCGAACTTTTCTCCGCCCTGCTGGAGGGCGACATGACGCCGCCCGCCGACTGGCTGCCCGGCGGCGCGGCCCACCGCGACACCCTGCCTCCCTTCGATGCGGAGTAAACGCTTTTGGACGAACGACAACTCATAGCGGCGGCGCGGAAAGGGGACATCCCCGCGTTCGAAGCGCTCGTGCGCCGTCATCACCGCACCCTCTACAAATTCGCACTCGGCATCACGCGCGGCAACGAGCACGACGCGGCCGACATCCTTCAGGACGCGTTGATCAAGGCGTTCCTCAACATCGGCCGGTTCGAGGAGCGGTCCAGCTTCTCGTCGTGGCTGTGGCGCATCATCCGCAACGAGTTCCTCGACCTCATGCGCCGCCAGCGGATCGACACCGTGCCGCTCGACGAGGATGAGGAGGGGGTGGAGTCGGGGCACCGCGAAACGCCCGAGAAACAGATGGCCGACGAAGATCGGAAGAGGCACCTGTTGCGGCTCATCGCGGCGCTTCCCGAAAAGTATTCGGAGATCGTGATACTCGTCGAGCTGATGGAGCTTTCCTATGAAGATACGGCCGATTACCTCGCCCTGCCGGTGGGGTCGGTCCGGAGCCGTCTCTCTCGCGCCCGGGAACAGTTGACCGAACTGGTGGAAAAGAATATGGAACTTTTTACGGCCGCCGGCCGTCACACGGGATGAAGGAGGCCGGTATGTACGATGGAGTTAAACAGGCGGAACGACTCGTCACCGACCTCCTTTCTCAGGCGAGGTTCGGCGACAAGCCGCTTCCCGAAGATTTCGAGTCGACCCTGCACCGCCGCATCGTAGAAGCGGCTGCGGAGAGACCCGTTCCGGCGCCCCGCTGGACCCTTTTCTTCCGTCCCGCCCTCATCGCGGTCGCTTTCGTCGCGGTATTCGCCATCGGTATCCTGATCGGCCGGTCGGCGGTCGCCCCGCAACCGGAAGATACCGGCGCCCCGGTTGCGCAGAAGGAAGAGGTCCGGCCGCAACCGCTTCCGCAGCTCGTGACCACCAAGACGGTCGTCAAGCGCGGCGAGCCGGTGACCATCCGTCTGGTGTACGATTCCGCAAAAGATATCGACAAGGTACACTTCTCAATAGTGCTCGACCCCGGTGTCCGCTTCCGCTCGGGCGACCCCGAGATCGCCGCTTTGGTGAAACTTGAATGGGAAGGGACGCTCACCGCCGGCCGCAACGAAATACCGATAGTCGTCGCGTCGGACGATATCGGCGAACGAATGGTCCGGGCCCATGCCTCGTTTGAGGGCGGCACGGTCGAGAATGTCGTTACCCTTTTGGTGAAGGAGGATGTCAATGCGTAATGCGCTTTTCGCGATACTGTTCCTCGCGCTCCTGCCGCTTCTGCCGCTGGCGGCGCAGGAGAACCAGCCGGTCAAGCCCTCGTCGGAGGTCGAACCGGGGAAAGAATCGCCCGATTGGGAGGCGCGCTTCAAGAAGGAGAAGGGCAAAGAGCAGGCCGAGCAGAAGCGCGAACAGCGCAAGGAGATGAAAAAAGACAAGAAAAAAGACCATAAGGACGAGAAAAAAGAACAGAAGAAAGAACACCACCGCGAACGAAGACACGACGGCCCCGAACACCATTAAACTAGAAATCGCCTGAATGAACCGCTTGATCCTCATCGCCGCGCTGGTCGCAGCCTTTTCTTCTATCGACGCCGAGGTCGTTTTCGAAGGCGATATCGCGTTCGGCGCTTCCTACAACAGCAATATCGGGCGCCTGTCGGGCGACGACCTTTCGCTGATGGGCGTTAAAAAGAGCAGTAACGGCTCGTTTTCGCTCGATCTCGACGCATTTCTCACGCTGATCCCCGCCGATGTGTTCGCGCTGGAATACACGCTTTTCACTGCGGTGCCGCCGACGCCCGCGAACATCGATTACTCGTTCTTCAACCATTCGCTGGCGGCCATTTTCACCCATGAACTGGAGGATGTCGACATCAGTTACGGCATCGAAGTAGGGCATCTGCTCGTCGGGTTCAACAATCGTCTTCTGGACCCGCAGGTGATGTTCGACCTTTTTTGGTATGCCCACGAGCAGTTCTCCTGTTATCTGAATATCGCCGGTTCCTATATCGTCAGTCTCGATACCGAGTACTCCTATCTCACGGCGCCGGGCTTCCGGCTTGAGAGCGGATTCTATGTCTATCCGGTCGCCGGGAACCGCAGTTTCATCGCCTTCGGGGCGGGGGAGCGGATGTTCTTTTTCGGAGAGGATGATTTCGAAACGCCCGATCTGATACCGGTCACCGCACGGCGCGACAGCGCCGAGACCTATCTGCGGCTGAAGGGAAAATATGTCTACAAAGGGTTCAGCGCCGAGGCGTTGTTGCGGTACGGCTTTACCCAGTATATGGGGGCCGACCGGTGGATAGAGGGAGGCGACGCGCTTTACACCAAAGTACGGCTCGATCACAGCGTGCGGACCAAGGCGACCTTCGAATACCGTTTCACCGATCTTTTCTCGATGCAGGCCTACTACTCGTATCTCCGGAATTTCTCGAATATCGGCGATGAAGCGGCCGATTACGAGAACGACGACTTCGACCAGCACGCCACCGGCCTGATGTTCCGGTTCGTGTTCTAAATCCCTATTGCGTCCCCTTCTCAAGGGGTGATTGCGGGAATTATCTTGATTCAAATTTCCACCGGGTGTACTATTGCGGCGGGATCAAGCGGTGAGGTGTGCGCATGAATCGGAAGATCGCAAAGAGATTCCACGGGTCGGTCGTCTCTCTTCTTCTGTCGCTCTTTTTCCTCTCCGCCTGTGAACCGGAACTGACCGGCGACGATATCGTCTGGGTCGCGATACCGGCGGGCGGCTTCTTCATGGGCTGTTCCCTCGACGACACCGACTGCGACAAGGAGGACTGGGGCTACGACGAGACGCCGCGCCACTGGGTCGATGTTCCCGCCTTCGAGATGGCGCGCACCGAGACCACGCAGTACCAATACTGGAAAGTGA
>CAYPQK010000094.1:0-11054 GCA_964412895.1 uncultured Spirochaetales bacterium | reverse complement strand
GACCCCCTTCGCGTCGGTGGCGATACTCGAGAAATTGGCGCTGTTGAATATCGCGTCCTGTAAAGCGCCGGCTTTAAGCAAGGACTCTTCCGCCCGTTTGCGCGCGGTGTTGTCGGTGCCGATGAGCAGGTAGCCTATGATCCCGCCATGATCGTGAGCATCGCGTAGCGCCGTGACCGACACGACGGCGGGGAAGCGGCTGCCGTCCTTGCGGATATAGGTCAGCTCGTAGATATCCTCTATGCCGCGCGATGCCTTGAACACCAATGCTTCAAAGCCCGGAGTGATAGGAGTTTTGAGTTCGACGCTCAGCGCCTTGGCGCGCGCTACCAATTCCTGCGGATCGGAGATGTCGGCCGGGGTGATCTTGTTCATCACATCGATGGCCGCGTAGCCGAGCATCCGTTCGGCGCCGACATTGAATATCTGAATGACCCCCTTCGCGTCGGTGGCGATACTCGAGAAATTGGCGCTGTTGAATATCGCGCTTTGTAGTGCCCCCGCCTTAAGCAAGGCCTCTTCCGCCTGCTTACGCGCGGTGTTGTCGGTACCGATGAGCAGGTAGCCGATAATGGCGTTCTGCTCGTCGCGTAGCGCGGTGACCGACACGACGGCGGGGAAGCGGGTGCCGTCCTTGCGGATATAGGTCAGTTCGTAGATGTCCTCGATGCCGCGCGATGCCTTGAACACCAACGCCTCAAAGCCCGGCGTGATAGGTGTTTTGAGTTCGACGCTCAGCGCCTTGGCGCGCGCGATCACTTCCTGCGGATCGGAGATGTCGGCCGGGGTTATCTTGTTCATCACATCGGCGGCTTTGTAGCCGAGCATCCGTTCGGCGCCGACATTGAATATCTGAATGACCCCCTTCGCGTCGGTGGCGATACTCGAGAAATTGGCGCTGTTGAATATCGCGTCCTGTAAAGCGCCGGCTTTAAGCAAGGACTCTTCCGCCCGTTTGCGCGCGGTGTTGTCGGTGCCGATGAGCAGGTAGCCTATGATCCCGCCATGATCGTGAGCATCGCGTAGCGCCGTGACCGACACGACGGCGGGGAAGCGGCTGCCGTCCTTGCGGATATAGGTCAGCTCGTAGATATCCTCTATGCCGCGCGATGCCTTGAACACCAATGCTTCAAAGCCCGGAGTGATAGGAGTTTTGAGTTCGACGCTCAGCGCCTTGGCGCGCGCTACCAATTCCTGCGGATCGGAGATGTCGGCCGGGGTGATCTTGTTCATCACATCGATGGCCGCGTAGCCGAGCATCCGTTCGGCGCCGACATTGAATATCTGAATGACCCCCTTTGCGTCGGTGGCGATACTCGAGAAGTTGGCGCTGTTGAATATTGCGTCCTGTAACGCGCCGGCTTTAAGCAAGGATTCTTCGCGTTGGACTTCGGAAACACCTTCCCCCTTGCCGGTAAGAGGGGGGAGAAGGCCGGAATCGCTGATCTTTCTGGACATGGTTGCTTCCTTTGCTCATGTTACGCATTCCTAGTTCACTTCAACACCTACTATTGCAGTTTCCGGGCCACCGGTCAGGCACAACAAGTTCAGCCAGTTGTAGCATAGATAACGGCGGTGAGGAGGTCGTTCCAATCAAGATGAAACAGGGATACCATCAATTTGGTGGAAAGAAATGGGAGGTGTTCTTCTGAATTAGGTACAACAAAAAAGGGCCCGAAGTTTACATAAAACACCTTATCTGAAAGAAACGATGTGGAAAAGAAAGGTTCACTTTGCTTGGGGAAGATCAGGTGATGCCCTCCAATCACGAAATCACTGACGAAGAAGATTTGCGATGTCCGACCTTCCCAGTCATTTACCCTCTTAATAAGTAACAGTCAGAAATAAAGACTGCTCTTTTTTTGACCATCCGGTTGACAATGGCCGCTACCGCGATAGAATCACAACGACTTTAACCCGCGTAATGGAGTGAGACATGGAACGGTACATGCTGTTTGTTTTGTTCGTTCTGCTGTTCGTTGCCTGCGATAAAGATGCCGAAAAGGGGACTGACGCCGACACCTTGACCGATGCCGATACGGCGAGCGGTGACGAACTGCTGACCGACGCCGATGAATCGGTCGCGCCGATTATCTCTGAGGTGAAAGTGACCCCCAATGAAAAATCACCGCTTACCTGCACGGTGTCGTGGAAGACCGATATCGCCGCCAGCTCGTTCATAGAGTTCGGCGAGGGTTCCTACGAGTTCGTCATCGGCGCCGAAACACCGACAAAGGACCACAAGGTTATCGTCGTCGGTATGCATGCCGAGAAACTGTATTCGTTACGGGCCGTCTCAGAGGCGAACGATTTGCGCGTCGAGTCAACCGAAAAGACCTTCTTGACCCCAGCGCTTCCCGAACAGGTGGTCGTGGCGACAGTGAAACTGCACGAAAAGGGCAAGACCTTCGACGGTTGGACGGCGGTAAACCTTTCAGCGGGCGACATCAAGAGCGGTCCGATCTCCCAACAGAGCGATACGACTTTTCCCGAAACCGGGGTCATCTACGACATGGATGGTATGCCGGTCTGGTACTATGTTCACAATATGCCGGTCAACGGCGATGCTGAATATTTTGAAGAAAACGGTACGATACTTTTCTCTTCGATGAGCGTGATGTTCTCGGAAACGACGCCGGTTGCCCTTCTGGTGAACCTTGCCGGCGAAACGGTATGGGAAGGTCCGGCCCAACCGGTCAATGTCATTGCCGACACTCTCTACCAGCATGGGGTCTACCACATGCCGGACGGCAATTGGCTTACGATCCGACAGACTTGGCATAAGGACACGAATATCCTCGGTGATATATTGATTGAAATGACCCCGGAGTTTAACGAGTTATGGTCGTGGAACTTTTTCGATTATTTGACGCCCGATACCACCGGCTGGGATCCCGAAACGACGCCGGTGTTCGATTGGACCCATATCAATTCGATAGACTATGATCCCGCCGATGATACCGTCTACGCGAATTCCCGTAATCTCGACTCGGTTTTCAAAATAGGCCGGAAAGACGGAGATATCCTTTGGACGCTCGGGAGCAGCGGGGACTTTACTTTCACCGGCCAGAATGATTCTCCGTGGTTCTTACGGTCTCACGGGATGGAGAAACTCGACAACGGCAACATCATCATGTTCGACAATGGCGATGCGGGTCTTCGCCCCTGGTCGCGCGCCGTCGAATATGAGCTGGACGAAACGGCCAAGACCGCCCAGATCGTGTGGGAGTATCGGGGCGAAGAGTCGTTTTTCGTTTCTTTCTGGGGCGATGCCGACCGCTTGCCGAACGGCAACACACTTATCAGCGCCGCGAATTGGGATACGAATCGGAATTCCCATCTTTTCGAAGCGGACGCCGAAGGTCATACGGTATGGGATATCGAATTCCCTCATCATGGCGAGTATGCCATAGGTTTCTACGACGCCTGTCGGTTCGTACCGCCGACGAAAAAGATCGTACCAAAGCGATAATTACTCCGCACAACGGAATCCGCCGTAGAAGTTGCCGTAAAAGAAGCTACCATAACCGACCGGATAGTTGCCGCTGCGATGAGATGCGCGCAAATCGCTCTCGTCGCTGCCGCCCCATGCTCCCCCGCGTAGTGCACGAAGAAGGCCCGAGTCCGGCCCCGTCGGGTCGTTTGTGAGAGCGGGTTCGTAGTAAGTCTCACTATACCAGTCGTTCACCCATTCCCAGACATTTCCCACCATGTCGTATGCGTCATAGGGCGACCTTCCAGCCTTTTTGCTGCCCACCGGCATACTGCCGCCGGTACCGCATCCCGGACCTCCCGTATTCGGATCGGCCATTACCGCATAATCGCAGGAAAGATCGGCATCGCCCCACGGATACTTCCGTCCGTCGGTGCCGCGTGCCGCCTTTTCCCATTCGGCCTCGGTGGGGAGGCGCTGTCCGCGGTATTCGCAGTAGGCCTGTGCGCCATACCAGGTCACGCACTGCATCGGGTAGCCTTCTCTGCCCGGCGCCTCGAGGTTGCAGTAGGGATCGTCGCTGTAGAGGTAGTATTGAATGATGTCGAGGGTGTTCACGCAGGCGCCGGCGACGACGCAGTCCCGGTACTCCCCGGCGCTCACCTCGTACTTGCCGATGCGATACGCCGAAAGAAAAACCGTATGGTAGGGCAGTTCGTTGCCCAAGCACTCCGTATCCACTGCCTCGTTACAACCCATCTGAAATTCTCCGGCGGGAACATCGACCATAGCGCCGATGTCGTCAGGAGCAGAGAATTCATCTATGTCGAATGTTTCTGTGTCAGTGAGATTGTCAGAAACATCGTCAGGGTCAATATATGAGTCGCTTCCGGGTTGACTAGTGTCGATAAGATTGTCGGCCGTGCTACCGGTATCCGAGTTGTCGTTAACAGGCGCATCGTCATCGTTACAGGTGATAAGAAGGAACAGGGTAATGAAAACAAGAAGACTTTTTCTCATAGATCTCCCATGATCAGATTGGTGGGGCGTTGACACCGTCTATGCGAACTGAACAAAAGCCCATAACAAATTTAAATTATTATTCCTTTTTGGGATAGGGCCGCGCCTGCTTTATGTAAAGCGACGGCTCCTTGGAGGAGTCGCCGTCATCGTCGAACTTGAACTCGACATCCATCGCGTACCAGCCGGTGTTGCCCGCCGCCGGTCCGTAGGCGGCCGAGAAATAGGAATGGATGGCGTCGAGCGCCTGTCCCAGCGCGTATATCTGCTTTTTGGTCAGGACCGTGCTCCCTTCGGGGATGAGGTTCGAATGGGAAAGATAGGATATCGGCTGATTCGGTTGCGAGAAATAATAGAGGAACTGGTCGCTGTAAATGCCAGCCGGCGGCGCCACCACCTCCACATCCCCGCCGAACTGGACATTCACATAAAAAGCGGGATCCAGACCGCTCGCGTCGAACGGGTTGTTGGTGACCGCCACGCCGTTGGCCTCCTCGGTCGGGAAATTATAGTGGACCAGCAGTGCCATGCCGACCGATGTATGGTCGACGCCGTAATAGGAGCGTTCCTCGAAGGTTCGGTAGAGCCACGCGCTGGTGAAGGTCTCCTTTATCGCATCCTCGATATCGGCCCAGTCGGCCGGATCGCCGGTGTGACTCTCATAACACCCGGCGCAGGCGAAACCGTAGAGGTCCTCGCTGTTGGTGCTGGTCCGGAACCGCAGTTTTTCCCCGTTCGCGTAATCGGCCGTCATCTTCGCCTGCAGTTTGGTCTTGAATTCCTCGGAAAGGGGGGCCGCCATCATATCTTCGCGCAGTTCGGCCAGCTTCTCGGCGCGGGTCGCCGAATCGGTGTTGAAGGTGTCGTCCTCCAGCAATTCCTCTATCTGCGCGAAGAACCCGTTGTCGGTCATGAACTGATAGTAGAAGTACATCGGGACGGCGAAAGCCTTCTTCGTCGGCACCTTCTCGATGCGCCGCAGGAGCGAATACTGCGCCGCCTTGCCGCCGAACGCGTTGATCCCCTCCTTTATCTTATCGAGCAGCGTTTCTCCCTCGCCCGGATCGGGGGTAACCTCCTCGATATCGTATATCTCGGTGATGTCGAGGTTGACCGGCGGCAGTTCGACCGGCTCGGGCAGGTGCGCTTTCCAGAATGCCTCGGCGACATCGGTGGTGACCTCCTTGACGCTCCATACGGTGGCTTCGACGGTGAGCTCGACCAATTTCCCTTCGAGTGCGCGGAGCTCTTCGTTGCTCATCGCCCCCTTGAGGCCCATGTTGGGTGTCCCGCGGTTCTGCGACAGGACATTCACATGGGAGAGAGGCGTCTGGAATTCAGCGGTGATGAGCCCCTGCACGACCGATATGTCGTTGGGCGCCTCGTCCATCACCACCACATCCTTGTAGGAGACATATTCAACCGCCAGATCGGCCGCTTTGATGAATTTAAGCTGTCCGACCCCCTTGCCCAGCGTGAGCGGCTGGTAGTCGGTGCCGGCGTAGATATCGTCGGTGGTGATGATCTTCACCGTCGCGGGGAGTTTCTTGGCCTCGACGGCAACCGAGTCGGAGGTAGGATGGAAATAGAGTTCGTCGCCGAAATAGGTCGCCTTTTGTATCGCCTCGTAGGCGAGCTGGATCATCGCGGCGCTCGCGGTGTCATAGGGCGATATCTCGTAGGCCCAGATCTTCGGGCCTTCGTAGTAACTGAGCGAACCGAGGATGAAACGGCGGTCGGGGCTGAAGTATTCGGTCGTGTTGAACGAGGCGAGATCGGGAACGACCGGCAACTCGCCGCCCGACAGATGTTCGCTCACGAACTCCCAGTGTATCTGGTAGGTCTTGCTGTTCTGGAAGTAGAGTTTGTCGCCCTCCATCCGATCGATGACCGTCTTGGCGGCGCGGGCCCCCGGTATCGAGGCGCTCATCGGCTCGGAGGAGAGTATCGTGAAGTCGGCCACGCACCCTATCTCGACGGCATATGTTGCCGACTCGCTGGTCAGAGTGCATTTCCACACCTTCTCTTTTTTCGTATCCTCACCGCAGCCGGACGCCATGGCGACCATGACGGCGGCGATGATCCATCCTCGAACACGCACGAAAGCCTCCTTCATTTGCAGGTCAGATCGTCCTGACAGGTCTGTCCGTCGGGGCAATCGTCGGTACTGTTGCAGGAGATGAGCCCGTCTATCAACACCTCCTTCTCGACCTCGGAGGTCAGTTGCAATTCGACCCATCCGTAGTTGGTCGCCGCCGCCCCGATGCCGTTACGCGCGAGTTTGACCGTAGGAAACCCGGCGACACCGAGGTCCATCAGCGAGGTGACGAGGGTCGCGGGGATAGAGAACGAACCGTTGTCATCGACAGAGCACTCTATCTTGCTGGACGATCCGCCATGGTGGGCGATATCGAGCTTGATGTAGATCGTCGAAAGTCCGTTTTGCCCCGGAGCGGTCCACTGGAGCGCCAGCGCGGTGTCCTTCGCCAACGGCAACGACTCGCTGAGGAGTTCGAGAGGGGCTATCCCCTTCGCCGTGAGGGTGAAGGCGGCCACTTCGCCGCCGGGCACCGCGAATGTGACGGTGCCGCCTTCGCTGAACGCGGGGTACGGCAGGCCGGTCTTCATGTAGTTGTTAGCGACCGGTTCGATGGTGAACGCCGCGTCGCCGAGGCCGGTCACGGTGATGATGCCGGCGCCGTGTGCGAGCGGATAGTCCTTGCAGGTGTCGTCCTCGACGCAGGCGGCGGTCGCGCCGCACGGTTCATTGCAGAAGGGAATGCGCGGCGACCAGAGAATGCAGTCGCCGACTGCTGCCGCCTGTTCCCAGACCACCAGCGACAGCGCGGGACCGTCCTGAACCTTGCCGAGGATCGAGGTCGAACCGGGCTTGGCGGCGGTATCGTCGGTGGCCTCCACCGGCGCTATCAGGCTGACGACGAAACGGCCGACCAGTTCGTCGGGAAGCTCCGCCGTATCGGCATCGGCGACCGTCGCCTCATCGGTCACGGTATCGGCATCCTCCGCCGGATCGTTGCTTTCACCGCAGGAAAGGAAGAGTCCCGCGATGAGCAGCGGCAGTAAAATCCAAAGATATCTCCGCATGATATTCCTCCAAAAAAAGGTCACGGTACCAGCGCAAAACAGTAGATGCCGCCGTAGCCGCCGCCCGATCCGACCGTGCCGTCATTGCCCGGGCCGCCGGTTTCCAACAAATTGATACCGGGGGCGCACCCCGATTCATCGAGCGCCGAGCGCCAGTCGGCCATGTCCTGATCGCCCGGCGGAGGGGATTGGATGTCGTTCGTGACCAGCATGGTGCGCGGCCACGAATGGCCGACGCGCGGCTTGCCGATATTGGTCGCGGTGCTCGTCCAGTCGGCACAGGTCGCCGTCTGGCTGTAGATGGCGCCGTTCTTGTTGCAGCCGGTCAGGAAGTCATGGTTGTCGACCTCGGCCTGCAACGGGTCGGGCTGATGGTTGGGAACGCCGTCCTCATTGGGGAAGTCGTCCGCTATCGTCGCATCGCCGCCGGTCGGTCGCTCATTCATGAGCGCCGTCTTATTCAAGGCGAGCATCCGGCCGAGCCGGTCGTACCACGGCCCTTCGCCGATGCGGTCTATCGCGTTGACGGAGGAGGTGCAGAGGAACGCGCGCCACTGTTTGGCAGAGGCGCCCGGCATGCTCTTCTCGGCGATCTCGGCGCATATCTTGTCGGCGCCGGTCAGGCCGTCGGCCTCGCCGTAGCGGAGGTCGCCGCCAAAACCAAGAGAATTGTTCGACAACTCCTGCATTCGCACAAGGCTCGTCACGAAGAAGCTGAACAGCGGCAGGCCGTCGGCGTCGGGCACCTCGCCGTCGTCGGTGACGATCTGGCCGTCGTCGGTGACCGGCGTATCGTCATCGGCCGCGCCGGTGCAGGTGGCGGTGCCGTAACCCGAACAGTCGCTTTTGCACTCGGCCCAGCCGCCGGTATAGGCAGCGTTGATCTGTGTACATTCCTTGGCATCGCCGTCGCACGCCTCGCCGATATCGGTCATGCTGTTGCCGCAGGTGACGGGAGTCACATAGTCGTCGGGCACCGTGTTGTCGACTATCGTGCTGTCGGACCCGTCGGAGAGGTCGGATACACTGTTGTCGTCATCGGTCCACATCGGGATGTCGCCGGTCGCTTCGTTGTCGACCTTCTGCGTACTGCCGTTGTCGCAGCCCAAGCCGATAATGAGCGCCGCGAGGAACATCCCCGCCATAAGGTGCCGTCTTTTCATCTCATACCTCCAACAAGTCGTTATCGTACAGAGCCATCGGTATCGGTGCCCGGGAAGCGCTCACGCGGTCGCCACCCGTTCGGGCCATGAGGGCGTTGTCCACCGCGTAGCAGTATTTCGAGAAGCCGCGCTGACCGAGGCCGAACCGCCTGATGAGGTTCTGGACCCAGACCGGGACGAACGATTCGGTCTTGATCTCAAGCAGGACCGGCGAATCGTCGTATTCGTGTATCTCGGTCAGCGGATCGTCGTAGAACTGGAAGGGACGCTCGGAGCGCAGGGCGAACGAGCCATGCACCGGCCGGAACGAAAGAGCGCGGTCGAAGGTGATGCGGCCGTACTCGTCGATGTCGCTCACGAACGGTTCACGGACATAGCGCACTTGCAGTATCGGCGCGGCATTGTAGCGCAGGACGGCGTCCTCGAACGAATCACGGATGCTTATCTGTTCGCACCGCTCGCAGGACTCTTTTTTGCCGTCGAACAGGGTGTACCACTCGGCGGTAGGTATCCTGCGCCGCGTCTTCCAAGTGATATTCTTCACCTTGTGCTTGAGTTCGAGCCAGAGCGACTCCGGATGGTCGTCGTAGAAACGGACACGCGGCTTGAAGCGGGTGAACTTCTTGAACTTCGTGTCGTGATAAAAACGCAGATCGGGGGTTTCGAAGTAAAGGTTGTTGACGGTGTAGCGGCCGTCGGGTCCGGCGTGATGATCGGGCGAACAGATGGGACGCACATAGTCGCGGATGGCGGTCGCCTGATCGGCGGTGATGAGATATTTCGCCTCGTAGCGGCTGATGACCGAAAGAGCGCCCTTACTCATGCACCCCCTCCGGCCCGTCGGTGAGCCGCGCGAAGTCGTCGACGCCGACCGCGGCGCAGAGCTCTATCGCCGCTTCGGTCAGGTCGTATGCCGTTTCCAGCAGGGTCATCCGCAGTTCCACCGCGGTGAGTTCAAGTTCGAGCACCTCATCGGCGGGAAGCGCCTGCATCTGCGCCTCGGCGAGCAGGGTCGCGAACGAAGCGAGCGCTTTTCCGGTGTCCGTCTCCACGGCGCGCCACGCCGCCAGCGCCTCTTCATAGCCGGTCAGCGCATCGGCGATATCTCTTTCGATGAGCGCGGCCGCCGCGTCGCGCTTGAGTGTATCGTACTGCGGCGAAGCCTGCGCGGCGAAACGGTCGCCCGCCATCCAGTTGAATATCGGGATCTCGATGCCGAGACTCAATTCCCCGCTGTCGGGCTTGTCGCTCTCATAGTGATAACCGAGTTCGACGAACGAGAACCACGGGATCATCGCCGAGCGGTCTGCGCGCGAACGGCTCCCGTACCACGCGCTTTCCTGCCGCGCCAGTTCGACCTCGGGACGCATCGCGGCGGCGATATCTTTCAGCCGCTTCCGGTCGGTGGTAAGCACCGGCGGCCCGGCCGGATCGCCCGCGACGGCCCCCGCAACGCCGGTCAGTTGCGCCAGCCGTTGCCGCGCCTCATGGCTTTTCCGCACCGCGACCGCCGCATCTTTGACCGCATCGAGCACCCGTTTGCGCCCCTTTATCTTGTCCATGAGCGGCCGCTCGCCCAGTTCGACGAGTTTTTCCACCGCCGTCGCCCGCTCCGCCGTCAGCCGCGCCCGTTCCCGGGCCGATTCTTCGTATTTCCCGAACATCGCCGCCTCGGCGTAGGCCAGCCGGACCCGGGCGGTCAGTGCGCGCCGGAACTCGTCGAGGGCGACCTTCCGTTCCCAGAGCCGCACCTGTTCGCGGCCGGTCGCGGCGGCAAGTTCACCTATCTTGGGCGGCTGCCAGCGGAGCCCGATCTGGAACTCCTGATTGGCCGAACCGTCGCCGTATTTGGTGGAAATATCCTGCATCCGCAGTTCGGGATTTTGGAAGGCAAGCAGTCCGGCCGCCGTAGCCTCCTTCTCGCGCTGCTGCACCTCGCTTGCAAGCGTTGCCAACTCGCGGCTGTAGGCAAGCGCCTTTTCCACCGCGTCGCGTTCCGAAAGTTCCTGTGCCGCGAGGTTCAGGGCCGACAGCAGGAGCGAAATGAAAAGCGCTGTGGAAAGGGCTCGTCTCATGGGCGGGGCGGTTCCATAGTATAGTAGTAAGAGGTCGAGGCGCCGGTGTCGAACACCACCATCAGCAGGCCGTTCGCGCCGATGCACAACCCCTCCGGTTTCATGCCGGGGAAGCTCCGGAGCGCCGCGGCGGTATAGCGGCCGTCGCCGGGAGCGGTCAACCGGTAGAGCGTCCCGGTCTGCTCCCCGTCGGCGGCGTCGGGTATCGTCGAAAGGGCGTACAGATCGCCGCGCGGCGTGGCGAACAGATCGGAAAAT
>CAYPQK010000093.1:0-11298 GCA_964412895.1 uncultured Spirochaetales bacterium | reverse complement strand
TATACGGTATTTATTACTGATATGGTTGGTTAGTTTTGTTCCCCGCATATACGATCTCTATTCCAGTTCGGGTGTCTCACTGATGACTTTGTCGAACAATGAATATTTCTATCTTGCGTTGAATGTGTTTGTGCTAATTTTTGCTTTCTGGCAATTACCGAGAGGTGTTATTGAAAAGGCCTCTCAAGGTTACTATAAGCCATTGATTGTCAAGAGTCTAGTTGTGTTAATTGTTTTCGCTGTGATTGATAACAATATGTTCTGGATGTATTGGAAGTTGGAAGAGTTAATCGATCTTACACTGTACTATATTGGCAATTGGGTTTTTGACGCGCTGACAATTTCGGTCTCTTATTTGATCTTTCGTCGCGTTGCTCATGGGAGTTCTTGGAGTAACATAGGATGGATTATTTTAGATATTATTGTGGCTTTCATTTTTGCCACGATTGTTTATTTCATAGTATGGATTCCATTTGCTATAGAATTAGGAACGGATTCGGCAATATTTTCTTTTTCGTTCTTTGTCCAGTTCTTTGTAGCCATCACCCTTTTTCACATCCAGTATATTAACATGGGATTATTGTTTTTTGCGATGACTACATTTATCCCATTGTTCACCTACTTCTCACTGATCTTGTTGCGTTTCATAGCTCGAGTCGGTTGGTTGGCGGCAGGCCATACCAGCAAAATCCTTTTTTACACTCCTAGATCCGAGGAACAACGATCTTCCGTTTACTTAACTCTTGTATCATTGTCTCTCTTGTTTAGCGCTGTGCCAGCCTACATTGCTTGGCTTGTAACACGAGGCACAATGGGACATTAACCGAATTTATATCTGCAAATATTAGAATGTAGAAGACTGTGTGGAGAAATTTCCAACAAAAAATGGTTTTGCTTTTCTGATGCACTGGCATTGTTCTGATTTCTTGATTTTACCTTGAAGGGCACTAGACTCACGCCGGGTGATTGAGAGAACGGAGGCCCCCATGCCGATGAAAAAACTGCTGATCGACGGCGAAACGCTGACCATCCGCGATGTGTATGAGGTCGCCTGTTGCGACCGTCCCGTCGGCATCGCCCCCGCGGCGGTGAAAAAGGTTGAGAAATGTCGCCGCTTCGTCGATAAACTCCTGACGCAGGATAGGCCGGTCTACGGCATCAACACCGGCTTCGGCATACTCAGCGAAGTGGCGATCCCCAAAGACCACCTCGACGACCTCCAGATAAACCTCATCCGCAGCCACGCCATCGGCATCGGCGACCCCTTCGACCGGGCGACCGTCCGCGCCATCATGCTGCTGCGCGCCAATGTCCTCGCCAAAGGCTTCTCCGGCGTCCGCCTCTCGACGCTCGAACATCTGATCGAGTTCATCAACGCCGACATCATCCCCTACATCCCGCAGAAAGGATCGGTCGGCGCGTCGGGCGACCTCGCCCCGCTGTCGCATCTAGCGCTCGCCCTGTGCGGCGAAGGGTACTGCCTCGGTGACGATATGAAACCGGTCGATACCGCCGGAGTACTCAAAAAGAAAAAGGTGACCCCCATCGCGCTCAAGGCGAAGGAGGGGCTCGCCCTCATCAACGGGACGCAGGTGATGACCGCCGTGGGGGCGCTCACCATCCACCGTCTGAACGATCTGGTGAAACTCGCCGACATATCGCTGGCGCTTACCGTCGACGCGATGCTCGGGACCGACCGCGCCTTCGACGACAAGGTGAACCGCGTCCGCGCCCATCCCGGCCAGTTCGAGGTGTCGCGCAATGTCCGCAAGCTCCTCGCCGGTTCATCCATCCGCGAATCGCACCGCTGCTGTACCAAAGTGCAGGATTCCTACAGCCTTCGCTGCGCCCCGCAGGTCCACGGCGCCATCCGCGACGCGCTCAACCACGCGAGCGAGGTGATAACGACCGAGATAAATTCATCGACCGACAACCCGCTCATCTTCCCCGACGAGCAGGAGACGATATCGGCGGGCAACTTCCACGGCGAGCCGGTGGCGCTGGTGATGGATTACCTCACCGCGGCGGTGAGCGAACTGGGAAACATCGCCGAGCGGCGCATTGAACAGATGGTCAATCCGGTCTTCTCGCAGGCGCCCGCTTTCCTTATAAAGAATAAAGGGCTCAATTCGGGCTTCATGATCGTGCAGGTGGCGGCGGCGAGCCTCGTCTCTGAATCGAAATCGCTCTGCTACCCGGCGTCGGTCGACTCCATCCCCACCTCGGCCGGCAAAGAGGACCATGTCAGCATGGGGACCATTTCGGCGCGGAAGTGCGCTCAGGTGACCGAGAACACCGCCTGCGTACTGGCGCTGGAACTGCTCACCGGCTGTCAGGCGCTCGAATTCCGCAAGCCGCTCAAGACCGGCATCGCCCTGCGGGCGCTCCATAAGCGGATACGGAGCGAGGTCCCGTTCATGGACCACGACTACTTCCTCCATCCCGCCTTCGCGAAGGTCCGGGCGATGGAAACGGAACTCGTCCGCATCGCCGAGAAGGCGGTGGGCGGACTCGAATAATCCCCGTTAATTCTCCGCGGGATCTTTTTTCTGAATTTTATTCTGCATGCGGCTCAGCATGTCGAGCGCCATCTCTTTTTCGGTGAGGCCGCCGGGGACCCCCTCGGTCAGTCCCGCCTCGGCGAGGAATACCGACGCGGCGGTCATCTCGCTTTTGCCGCGCACCTTGACCATGCGCGGGATGGTGAGGTGGAGCCGTTCGCGGGCGCGGGTGAAGGCGACATAGCAGAGCCGTCGCTCCTCTTCGATGTTCCCTTCGTCGAGCGCCATCCGGTTGGGAAGGCCGCCCTGATAGAAACCGGGGATGAAGACGGCGTCGAACTCGAGTCCCTTGGCGCTGTGGGCGGTGATGATGCTGACGCCCCCCTTCTTTTCGTCATCGTCGGCCGACTGGATGAGCGTCGCGGCGTTGATGAAATCTATCCAGAATTCCATCGGGCCGAGATTCTTCTTCTCGGCGCGGTGATAGCTGACGGCGCTGACGAATTCGCGGATGTTCTCAAGCCGTATCCCGGCCGCTTCGTCGCTCTCGCCGCTTTTGAGGACCGCCTCTTCGATGCCGGTCGCCCGGATAAGCTCTTCGGCGAATGGGGCCGGTTCGAGTGCGCGGAGTTTACTGATGAGTTCGCGGTGCATCGTCCCGAATGCGCCGATGGCGCTCTGCTGGGCAGGGGAGAGTATCGTGTAGTCGGCGGCCCGCTGGGTGACGCCGATCGCGGGCGATTTTTCGACCGCGGCGATCTCGAAGAGTTTTTCGACCGCCGCCGCGCCGATGCCGCGGGCGGGATAGTTGATGATGCGGCGCAGGCTGATCTCGTCGTCGGGGTTCACCAGTATCCGCAGGTAGGCGAGGATATCCTTGATCTCTTTATTCTCGAAGAACTTCTGGCCGCCGATGACGCGGTAGGGGACGCGGGAGCGGGCGAAGACCTTTTCGAACGGGAGCGTCTGGGCGTTGGTCCGCACCATGACGGCGCAGGCGGTGTATTTTTTCCCGGCGATGACGAGCTTTGCGATCTCACCCGCCACCTGTTCCGCCTCCTCGATCTCGTCGAGCGCGGTGGCGACCGTTATCGGCGTGTAGCCTTCGGCCTTCTTGCGGGCGAAGACCGTCTTGGGCGACCGGGTCTTGTTGAAACCGATGAGCCGTCCGGCGGTCGCGACTATTTCGCTGACCGACCGGAAGTTCTCCTCCATCTTGACGATGCGGGTGCCGGGGAAGTCGTCGGCGAATTCGAGTATGTTCTCGACCCGCGCGCCGCGCCAGCTGTAGATGCTCTGGTCATCGTCGCCCACCGCGCAGACATTGCCGTGGACCGACGAGAGCTGGCGGATGAGTCGGTACTGCGCCCGGTTGGTGTCCTGATATTCGTCGACCATGAGGTAGCGCCAATGAGTGGCATATTTCTTCCGGAGTTCTTCGTCGCGGTCGAGCAGTTCGAGCGGCTTCATGATGAGATCGTCGAAATCCATCGCCGCCGCCGCCTTGAGCGTCCGTTGATAGGGCTCGTACAGCCGCCGCGCGACGGTGCGGCGGATGTCGCCGAGGAAGAAACTCTTGTCGTCCAGTAGCGCCGGATCGTTCTTGAGCGACGATACGATGCCGATGAGGGCGTGGGCCGAATACTGTTCGCGCGAGACGCGCTCCTCGGCCATCACCTTCTTCATCAGTTCGACCTGTTCGTAGGGCGAGTAGATGACGAAGTGGGCGGGATAGCCGATCTTCTTGTGTTCCCTCTTCAGTATCTGGAGACCGAGCGCATGAAAGGTGCAGATGGTGACCCGTTTGGCGGTCGCCGGATCGTCGATGAGACCGCCCGCCCGTTCGCGCATCTCTTTGGCCGCCTTGTTGGTGAAGGTGACGGCGAGTATCTCTTCGGGCGGCACCTTCTTCTGGCCGATGAGGTAGGCGATGCGGCAGGTGATGACGCGCGTCTTGCCCGATCCGGCGCCGGCGAAGACAAGGAGCGGACCGTCGGTGGTGGTGACCGCCTCGCGCTGAGCCGCAGAAAGGCGGAGTTTCGCTATGTCAAAGGAAGTGGCGATGGCTGCTTACTTGAGACCCTGCAGAAGAACGATACCGCCGACCATCGCGAAGATGGCGAACGATTCGATGATGCCGGGTGCCGCGAAGGACATGCCGGCGATCGAGGGCTTCTTGGCGACCGCGAGTATGGCCGAAGAGCACGCTTTGCCCTGATAGATGGCCGAGAGCATGAGCGCCACGCCGCAGGAAACGCCGATGGCGAAGAGCGGCCCGGTCGATTTGCCCGCTTCGGTGAGAGCATTTATCTTGTCGCTCATGAGGATCATCAGGACGAAGCCGTAGATGGTCTGCGACGCGGGCATCGCCGAAAGGGCGACGAACAGACCGTGACCTTCGTCGGTCTTCGACATGATGCCGTGCGAGGTCATGCCGGCAAGTCCACAGCCGATGGCCGAGCCGCAGGCGGCCAGACCGAGACACAAAATGGGGCCGAACAGGCCAAGATCGGAAAACATAGGTTCCTCCCTTATTAGGATATGATCATCTGTCGGTCAAAGAGCCGGGCGCATCATACTCGGGACAAAAAATAATGCAAAAAAGGTCAGGTCGGGATGTATTCGTTCTTGTCCGATTTCCAGATCAGATAGTCGCGGTACTCCTTGTCGATGAGATCGGAGTTGCCGCTGTTGTAGACCATGATGTTGCGCAGGAAGATGAAGGAATCGAGCTCGAGATCGCGCAACTGGACCGCGAAACCGTCGGTATCCTTGCGTGCCACCGTTCCCTTGACCGTCACCCCCATCTCGGAGTGTTCGCTCGACAGTTCGAGCCGCACATCGACCGGGGTGCCCATCGCCAGTTCGGGACCCTTCGCGAAGTAGATGCCCGAAAGGCTCAGGTTGCGCACCTCGCACGGTATCTCGGTACCGTTATATATGATCCGGGCGGCGACCTCGAAGTCGACCCGTGAAAGCATCCGTTTGACCATCACACCACTCATAGTGAACAAATAACGCCCGCATACTATATACGCCGGACCGGTTTGTCAATGAAAGGGGCCGGTCGGCCGTCGTTTATTGACTATCCTTCTTTCCTCTGCTATTGTGGCGGGCGTATGTGGTAATGGTGAGAACAACTTGCAGAAACTTGTCTGGATAACGATCCCTCTCCTGCTCGCCGGTGTCATCGGCTGGCTCATCTTTGCCACTGCCGACCGGGCAAAGCCCGCCCGTGCCGCGGCGACGGTCGCTCCGCTACAGGTGCACGAGGGGCCGACGCCCGTTTTCGTCTCCATACCGCCGCTCAGGTTCATCGCCGAAAAGATCGGCGGCGACCGGGTCACGGTCACCGCGCTGGTCCGCCCGGGCGCAAATCCGCATACTTTCGAACCGCTGCCCGACCAGATGGCGGGGTTGTCGAGTGCCACGCTCTTTTTCCTTGCCGGCGATCCCTCGGAGCTTGCGTGGCGCGACAAGGTGCGCGGTTCGTATCCCGGCCTTACTTTCATAGAGACCGGCGCCGCCGTCATCAAACGGCCGGCCGATGGAGAAGAAGAGCACCACGGCGGTGTCGATCCGCACATCTGGCTGGCGCCCAAACTGTTAAGCATTCAAGCCCGTTCGATGGCGGCGGTCTTCATGACGGCCGACAAGCCGAATGCGGCCTATTACAAGGAACGGCTCGATGCCTTTACCGGCGCGATGGATGCGCTCGACGGCCGGATAAAGGAGCTGCTTGCGCCCTACAAAGGGCGCAGTTTCATCGTGTTCCATCCCTCGTGGGGCTATTTCGCCGACGCGTACGGCCTGAAACAGGTGCCGATAGAGATGGCGGGCAAGGAACCGGGGGCGCGTCATCTGGCGGCGGTGACCGACATCGTGCGGCGGGAAAAGGTCTCCGCGATCTTCGTCGCTCCGCAGTTCCCGGTTCGCGAGGCGCAGGCCATAGCCGGTGCCACCGGAGCAAAGGTCGTCACGATCGATCCGCTCGCCGAGGATGTCGAGAAGAACCTGTCGACGGTCGCCGAAGCGCTTGCCGCGGCGTTCGGGGGCGGGAAGTGAATATCGTCGAGTTCGATAAGGTCTCTTTCGCCTATGCGGCGTGGCCGGTACTCGAAGAGGTCTCGTTCGATATCTATGAGCGCGAGTTCTTCGCCATCATCGGGCCGAACGGCGGCGGCAAAACGACCATCCTGAAACTCATGCTCGGCCTCCTCAAGCCCCGGCAGGGGCGGGTGACGGTACTCGGGGCGCCCGCCGGGAAGAACGGCGGCCGGATCGGCTATGTGCCACAGTCGGCGCGGATGGAGCTCGATTTCCCCATCACGGTCGAGGAGACGGTGATGCTCGGGCGGCTCGGGCCGCGATCGCTGACCCCGTTCTTCTCCGAGAAGGACCATGCCGCGGCGCGCGAGTCGATGGCGGCGGTCGATATCCTGCCGCTCAAGGAACGGCTCTTCGACGAACTGTCGGGCGGCCAGAAACAACGGACCCTCATCGCCCGGTCGCTGGTGTCGGCGCCCGAGCTGCTGCTGCTCGACGAGCCGGTGTCGAGCGTCGACAGTGCCGTGGAGCAGGATATCTATGCGCTCCTCAAGGAACTGAATAAAAAGATGGCCATCGTCATGGTGTCGCACGATCTCGGCTTCGTGTCGTCGTATGTCAGACGGATCGCCTGCGTGAATCGGCATCTGGTGGTCGAGGATGCCGTGACGATGACGCAGGGGACGATAGACGGCAAGTATCATAGCCATATGCACATGGTCGGCCACCACTGCGGGTTGTAACGATGGACGGATTCTTCACGGCGCTGGGACAGTATCCCTTCCTGCAGAACGCCCTTATCGCGGGACTGCTGGCGGCGGTCGCCTGCGGCCTTGCCGGGACCTTCGTGGTGCTCAAAAAGATATCGTTCGTTACCGGCGGCATATCGCACGCGGTGCTGGGCGGGGTCGGGGTCGCCGTGTTCCTCGGCTATTCCCCCTTCGCCGGAGCGCTGGTCTGCGCTCTACTGTTCACGGTGGTGCTCGGGCTCGTCAACAAGCGGGCGCGTCAGCATGAGGATACCCTTATCGGTGCGCTCTGGGCGGTCGGGATGTCGGTCGGCATCCTGTTCCTGTACCTCACCCCGGGTCATCAGGCCGATCTGATGGGGTATCTGTTCGGGAGCATCCTGATGGTGCCGCGCGAGTCGCTCTACCGACTGGCGGCGCTCGACGCGGTGGTGCTGGTCACCGTCTTCGTCTTTTTCCGGCAGTTCATCGCCATATCGTTCGACGAGGAGCATGCCCGGGTGCGGGGACTCCCGCGAACGGCGCTCTACATCATTCTGCTCGGGGTGGTGGCGCTGACGGTGGTGGTGCTGATGCAGGCGGTCGGCCTCATACTCGTCATCGCGCTTCTCACGCTTCCCGCCGCCACCGCGGCGCTCTTCAGCCGCTCTCCGGCCGCCATCGTCGGCTGGGCGACCCTCATCGGCGTTTTCTCAACCTTCGCCGGCATTTTCGGATCGTTCACCCTCGATATCCCAGCCGGTCCGGCGATGGTGCTCACCGCCGGCGCGTTCTATCTCGCCGGTCTGGTTCTGCGCGCCGTAAGCGGGAGGAGCGCATGAACACCTCATCGTGGCTGGAGAAACTCGGCGGCGCGGTGCTCGATAACTGGCACGAACTGCGGCAACTGCTCGGGTTCGCCTACACCGTGTTCCGCCGCCTGTTCGCCCCCTCCAGCTACCGGCCGCTGACGGTCGATATCCTGACCACGCAGATCTACTTCACCGCGGTCCAGATACTCGGCTTCTTCATCGTGGTGTCGGTCCTGTTCGGGTCGCTTTTCATCGGGATGACCCTCTTCGTCATCAAGGAGATCGGCCTGACGAGCTATATCGGCCAGTTCATCGCCGGGGTGGTGGTGCTCGAGATGGCGCCACTGGTCACGGTGCTCCTCATCGCCCTACGGAGCGGTTCGGCCATCAACGCCGAGATGGCGGTCATGAAGGTGAACCGCGAACTCGACGCCCTCACCGCCTTCAACATCGACATCGCCCGGTACCTGTTCCTGCCGCGCATCATCGCGGTGATGGTGAGTGTCGTACTGCTCAGTTCGCTCTTCGCCATCATCGTGACCCTTTCCGGACTTATCTTCTCCGCACTTATCTTCGGCATGGGGTTCAACGCCTACGCCGATCTCATCGCCAAGGCGATAGAGTACAAGGATTTTCTCATTCTGATGGTCAAGAGCGCCGCCTTCGGGTTCTTCATCACCTTCATCCCGCTCTACTACGGGTCGCGCGCCGGCTATCAGCTGACGGCGGTACCGGTGTCGGTCCTGCGCGGGATGGTCAATGTCTTCATAGCGATAGTCGTCATAGAGGTGCTGTCATTAGTTGCCCGTTTTCTGTAAGACTCTTCCGTTCGGAAGATGAACTGGCCGCGGCGCTTGTCGCCCTGCGCGGTGAGCTGGGACCGCGCTACGCCCCCGTTTCGGCCGACATCCCGCTCCTTTCCAACCTGTCGGTGTTCCAGAACATTGCCCTCATCCGGCAGTACCACGAGCGGCTGACGGCCGAGGATTCGCACCGCGACACCACGGCGCTGCTCGAACGGTTCGACATGTGTCATCTGGCGGCGAAACGAAGCTTCGAACTGAACGACCGCGAGCTGTTCTTCGTGAAACTGCTACGCGCTTCACAGCACGCGAACGCCGCCGTCGTCATCGACCGTCCCTTCGCGCAGGTCGAGAACATGCACACCCTTTCGCCGATACGGAAAGCGTTGGAACTCCTTGACTTCCCCGGCATCGAAGGTATCATTCTCGGGTACGAATGGAACCGGGGGCGCTACGAGGCCGATGGCGAATAAGAGCATACAGTACAAGGTCGGACTTTTCATCGTCACGACCATAATGCTCGTCATACTCGCCGCCCTGTTCATCGCCTATAAAAAGGATCTGTTCGCCGATCTGGCGATGTACCGGCTCCAGTCGGAATCGGGCGAAGGGCTGACGCAGGGGATGCCGGTCCTTTTCTCCGGTTTCGAGATCGGCAAGGTGAAGGACCTCGAACTGTCGGACAAGGGACAGGTGGTCATCACCATCACCGTGCCGCGCAAACATGTCCGCTGGATACGCGAGGAGAGCACCTTCACGCTCGAAAAGCCGCTCGTCGGCACGCCGCGCATCGTGGTGCGGACCGAGAACCCCGAGGGGAATGAGCTTTCCTACAACAAGATCGTTCCGATAAAGACCATCGACGACATCAACGAGGTCATTAAGAAGGCGCAGCCGCTCGTCGAGAAGATACAGGCGGTCGCCGACAATGTCGAGCGGATGACCAACGCCGACAGCGAGCTCAATAAGATCATCGCCGACACCCGCAAGATGACCAAGATGCTTTCGGAGAAGAAGAGCCTGCTCGAAATGGCGACCGGCGACAAGAAGGGGCAGGAAACGCTCATGAAGACGCTTGAGCAGGTCGCCGCCATCACCGAAACGGTCGACGGCACCATGAAGCGGATAGACGGAATGGTGGCGAAGGCCGACGAGGCGGTGCTGGGCGACAAGGGCTCGGTAGCGATAGTCAACAATATCCTTTCCGATATCGAGGGGAAGTTCAAGCGGCTCGATACCCTCATCGACAACGCCATCACGATGAGCGCCGATCTGCAGGGGACCACGCAGGACATCAACCTCGTTCGCAAGGAGGTCGAGGAGACGATATCGTCGGTGAACAAGCTCATTCAGGATGTCCGCAACAGTCTGCCGTTCGAGCAGAAAAAGGAGATAAAACTGCCGTGAGGAAGTTTCTTATCTGTATAGCGTTCGCGGTGGTCGCCTGTTCGTCTCAGCCTGCCCCGGCATGGCAGAGCGCCGCGTACACGCAGCTCGCCAACTATACCGAAAGCTACCTCTCGGGAGATGAGAAACTGGCGGGCATTCACTTTGATAAGGCGCTCGAACATATCTCGAAGACCGGCGACCCGGCGCTTGTGGGCCGCGCGTGGCTGACCCGCTGCGCGCTGGAGACCGCCGCCCTCATCGATGTCCCCTGCGACACGGCGAAGGGATTCGGCGGCGATCCGGCCAACGACAGCTACCGCGCGATGCTCGAAGGGAACGCCGCGAAGGGTTCCGCGTTGCCGGAACAGTACCGCGACCTCATGGAGGCGCTGGCGAAACGGTCGCCCAAAGAGGTGAACGGCGCGCTTGCCGATATAGAGGACCCGATCTCGCGCCTCATCGGCGCCGGGGTGGCGGTCAAGCGGGGGACCTTCGACACCGGCACGCTCGAACTGGCGGCCGACTGCGCCTCTAAGAACGGCTGGAAAACGCCGCTGACGGCCTATCTGCTCCGTCTCAAGGCGGCCTACGGCGCGGCCGGACAGGGCGATAAGGCGGCCGCTGTCGACAACCGGCTTGAGATACTTGCCGGCGACAAGAAATAGTCTTTTCCGAAAAAGCGCAAAGGTTCTTGATTGTTCAAGGAACATGATATATAATGCATCGTTTTTCTGCCTGTTAGGGAGGTACGCGATGAAAGGTTTCAATTGGATGGTGCTTCTGTTCTGCGCCGTCGTGTTCACGGTCGCCTGCGAAGGGACCAAGAAGAATATCGTCGATAAGGACGGGTCCGACAGCGACGAGATGCTCGGCGACAGCGACGAACTGGCGGTGGTCGAAGAATCGCAGGGCCAGTCCGATTCCGGCACCGATTTACCCCTGGCCGGCCTGTTGTCACCCGAATGCGTTCAGGTGCCGCTCGAAGCCCGCACGCGTCGGTCGGTGCTGGAAACACTTG
>CAYPQK010000092.1:4742-11382 GCA_964412895.1 uncultured Spirochaetales bacterium | reverse complement strand
ATCATCCAAGTCAATTTTTTGAGTTTCTTGATCAAGATTGATTCCCGCCATTTGGAAAATGAAGAGTAATGTTTCGTCTGATGCCGATAGTTGCTTTTTGTCATGCCGCTCTTTCAAAGGTTTTAATAGGACGGACCCTGAAAATATCTTCTGTTCGTCCATAATAATGAAGATGGGTAGCCAACTCGAAATCAGTCGTATAGCCTTTTCCTTTGGTGAAATTGAGAAATTGGAGATTACTGGTTCAAGGCTTTGGATCAACTGGGCAGAAAAAACAGCTCCTTTGTCGTTTCCAGGCACGGACGGAGGCAAGATTGGCGCAAGTTTCTTCTTAAAATCATTGTATTTGTCACGCAATTGCGTTGCTTGAGTTATCGTTGATATTGAACTTAGAAAAGTTCCCACATGATCGTTATATTTCTTTATGATATCGGCCCCAAATGTTTCTGGCAAGACTAACAATTTATTAGAAATAGAAGCTGTGAGTTCTTTTTCATTATACTTATCCAAGAACCCTGTTGGTTTAATAAAATACTGATATTCGCCTTTGTAGTTTTTTTGTATTAAAATGCTGTCTACTTGAGGAGCCTCAGCGCATATATCCCCAAGTTGTTGTTTTTCTTCAGGCGATAGAATAAAGTCAGCAGAAAGGAAGAAGCTTTTGGGGTCTCTCGATTCTCGGTGTCCTCTCGGCCAATCAACATCTATATTTGGCTTTGCTCCTTGATTAAAATTAGCTAGGGCTTGCAACAATGCAGATTTGCCCGATTCATTTTTTCCAACAATTGTCAGCAAATCATCCATTTCTATGAGACCCGAATCATTAATGCAGCGATAATTGTTAACACTAAACGATTTAAGCTTCATCTGTTTCTTCCTAAGAGATTCTTGAAGTTTCTAAGTGGCATTCTTTCGTGACACATCTGCTATCCCCAAATACAGCGAATACACCGCCGCATAATACATGTAGGCAAACCTGAGTGCCATATTCGCAAATAAGAGCGTCACAAAAAATGCGGGCAGAGAATATATCAGCAAGTTAACCCAAGTTTGACTCCACAAGGATATTATTATCGAACAAAGAAAAAACAAAGTCGACATTCCAAATATCCCTAGCGAAAAAACATGCATGTTTAAGTGCGGAGAAATAGCCTGCTTCATTTCTTTCTTGATATTGGGGTGAAATAAGCTGACATACGGGGTTAGCGTGAACCCCAAATTCATTCTCCTTTTTACATCTTCGGTGGTCACCTGACGCAATTTTTGCCAAAGGCTGGCAAAAAAAGCATCTTTTTCTTCAGGTGAAAGTATTTGCAGTGTCTTTTTTTCTTCTTCATTGAAAAAGGAGAGAATATTTTCTGTTATAGCAAGCCGTGCATTTACAAATTGTTCCTGTATTTCGTTTTCGACCTTTTTAATAAAATCTGTTTTTTTTGCGATATAATCAAAAATAAGAAGCGCAAATGAATTTAGAAAAAGTCCGATCACTGTTGGCCACAGGATGCCGTAAAGTATTATATTCATGCTACCATCAAACGATATTGTCTTGAGTTCAGGAACAATGAAGGATAAGGCGGACACAAAAAGCAAGCCTGGCGCAGTCCACACGATAAGCGCATCAAAAACCCACGATGTTAACTCAAACAACTTCGATATGGCAAACACCAACTCATCTTTCATCTATCCCTCCGCGAATCCCGTCGGACTCACATCTAAATTTTGATATATTGCGCTCCCCGCTCCCCACCGAACCAACCTCCCCATTACCCCGTCATATTAGGCGGAGCCGACTCCCAAATCAAGAAATTCCTTCCGCCACTCCGCTTACCTTCTACTTTTTCAAGGAGAAGGCAGGTTGAGGTATTGACATATATATAAGGAAAGGGGGGAAGGGGGCGAAATCCGGGAAAACCCTCTGGAGGTATCAATTCCATCTCCCCGGCCTCCGCCCCCTGACGGCTCATGCCAAGTTCACTCCTTAATTTCTGCCTCTAAGATACGGCGAGAAGGCAAAAGGATTCACCTTTTATCAAGAAATTATGTAACCGCCCGGAATGCATAGGATATATTTTTATCCGACCGCTTACTCCTTCTCCTTTTCCAAGGAGAAGGCCGGGATGAGGTCATTCGGCGAGGGTCGGGGTGAGGTTTGAGAAGGCCGGGATGAGGTGATTTTTGCTTAGATCATCGTCAGCGAACAACCCGGTTCCTGATCCTTCATCGGATGGGCCTCATCGGGATCGTCCTCGGGCGTCTCATCGACGGTGGCATCGGGCATTTCATCGGAGAGTTCATCGTCGGTCGCCGCTATCGCATCGTCGTCGGCGGTGGGATCGAAGATATCGGGGTCGTCGGGCGAAGGGCCGCCGCAGAGATTCTTCAACTCTTCAAGGGTACAGGTCTTCGTGCACTCGCCGGGGAAGAGATGCAAGGGGATGTTAGTGTTGGTGTTGTAAGAGCTTGTAGTATCGCTGATGGTTGCGCCTATACCAGCGATACGATTCGGCTCAAGTCCCGTTTTGGGCAGCAAGCGGAAACGGATCAAGTAAGAGGTCGCCATCTCGGGGTCAAGTTTGAAGCTATCCAGTCTGTTGGCGATAAGATTCGGGTCCAACAGAGGAAACTTATCTTCCGGTCCGTCGAGGAGTTTCTGCCAGTTCAGACCGTTCCCTGCCTCGTCGAATTCGGTGGCCACCTCTGTGGTGCCGGGGATATAATCGAATACGAGGGTATCGTATCCCGCCTTTGCATATACCGATTCGGCCGGAATGCCGCCCCAGTTCTCAACGGTCAGGAGGAAATACTGCGGTTCTCCGCCGCAGAACACCTCATGCGGTTCCTCCGGAAAACAGACACAGTTCAGCAATTCATCTTTGCCCGGTATGTCGAAACTTGAGGACTTTTTATCGACCGCGAGGATGAGGAGATTGGTCAGCACCTCGTCGTTGGTAAAGTTAAAGGAAAGATGTATATCGTTGTTCCCATCGGACAAGATCGTCGCCAGATGTTCATCCGTCGCCGTATCGAGGTACCAATTGTCGATATCGAGACTAAAAGTATGCTCCTGATCGTATGAGGTGCAGTAACGGTTCTTTTCGCTATTGTAAGAAAAAGAACTGGGGCGCGAATCCCAGATCTCATTGAAGTAGGCGTCTTCCGGATCACAGTCATCGGCGATAAGCTGCCAATTCTCCTGCTCATTACCTCTGAGAAAGAGCATCTCGAATCCACTTTGAGCCGGCATCAGCGCTGGATCTCCCTCGGAGGAAAGCATCGTCATCCGTATCGTGGGTTGATACGGCAGATCGCGATTGGCTAATGTCGTATGTATTTGGTTCCCCAGCGATTCCTCCTTACCCAACATGAAGCCCGGATACAGGTAGATGGTTTGAGGAATGATCTCAGACGATTGATAGATGAGCAGCAGCGCCCAGTTCGACACCATGAGGGTCGAACAGCGGTAGACATCGGAATCGGTGCAGTCGAGGTCGCTCACCGTGTAGTCGCCATAGAGCGTCTCGCCGGGCAGGAGCGATTCTTGGACCAGCTCATTGTTCCACTGAATATATTCAAAAAAGTCGGTCACATCGACGCGGTAGGTGAAGTAGGCGAGGTCGGCGGCGGTCATGGTTCCTGGCTCGGTCTCGGAACAGCCGACCGGTACCTCGGCGGTGAACTGCACGCTCTCGAAAAGGAACGGGTCGGTCGTATCGCCGAGATATTTCGGACCGTCTATACCGCTGCTGATCCAGTCATCAAAGCCGTAGCCATCCTCACGGTAGAAGTCGAGCGTGACGGTGCTGTCGGTCGGCTCGGCGAGTTTAGCCGGGTCGACCGCGCCGGTCCAGATGAGATACGCTTTTCTCACCACAGCGTCTATCGGCAGTTCGCCCGTCTTCAGCGTGTAACGGCTGTTCGTGCGGCAGGTGTCGCCCTGTCGGTTATCGCCCTCGCCGTAGAGGGTCAAGTTATCGGTAAGAAGGCTATTGCCGAAAATGACATAACTGGTTCCCCCTTCATCGAAGACCTCGTACGGTTCGCCGCCGAACATGGCCGCCGACAGATCGGCGCACAGCAGCAGCATGACAAATAAGGCGCTCACGCGTTTCATGGGTCCCTCCATAAAAAACCGGTTTCCACCCACTAAGAGACCGCAACGACGCAAAAAGGTACCGATCGCGCCCGAAAATATCGTTACCATTTGATATCCATGATGAAATAATCGCTTGTCCCCTCGTATGGGAGGTCGCTGTTCCGTCCCGAGAGCGATCCGGTGAGCGTCGCGGTGTCGCCGTTCGCGGTGAGGGCATAGGCGCCGTCGTCGCCCGCGGTGCCGTACTGGAGGTCGCGGAGCCGTTCGCCGTAGAGGTCGTAGCGGACCGCGATGAGTTCGTAGCCGCCGGCCGCCGGTTGGGTGAACACGGCGCCCGACGAGGTACCCGCGGCGACGACCGTGCCGTCGGCGAGGAAGGCGGCGCCGTAAAAAGCGTCGAGCCCGTCGTTGCCGTGCTGGCGGCTGAAGAAGCGGTTGCCGTTGAGGTCGAACAGGAGCAGGAGCGCGTCGTAGTTCCCGGCGTTTATTTCGTGGTCGAATGAGCCGAAGGTCATCCCGGCGAGCGCGATGTTCGCGTCGTTCGCGGTCCCCGCGAAGACGATGTCGGCGTCGGCGGTGCCGAACTGACGGGTCCAGCGCCGCGAAAGGGCGAGATCGAAGTTGCTGAGGAAGCCGTCGATATTGCCGTAGTTGCCGTTGCCGTGGAGATCGCCGGTGGTGGTCCCGGCGGCGTAGAGGATGTTCTCTTTCCCGGCGAACAGGGCGGTCACCCGGTCGGTCTTGTTGCTTCCCACCAGCGTGGAACGGATGATGCTGCCGTCGGTGTCGAGTTCCATGATGAAGCCGTCCTCCTGAAGCGGCAGGTTCCCCGGCACCAGTTTGCCGCGGGTCGAACCGCCGACATAGATCGATGAGCCGACCGTGGCAACGGCGAAGGCGAGGTCCTCTTCGGTGGAGCCGTACTGTTTCAGCCACGACCGCGTCCCGTCGGCGCCGTATTTGGCGATGACGATATCGCTCTTTCCGTAGGCCGTTCCGCCCAGCAGGCCCGCGGTGTGGCCGACGACATAGAACGCGCCGTCGTCGCCCGGCGCCAGCGCGGTCAGGATATCGTCGGCGTCGCTGCCGATCTGACGCACCCATTCGCGCATCCGTATAATGTCGTAGCGGGCGATGAAGATGTCTTTTCCCTTCCCCTTTTTTCCCGGCTCCAGTTCCCCTTCGGTGATGCCGCCGATACATATCGACCCGTCGCCGGCCGGGATGAGGGCGGTCCCGCGGTCGACCGCGGCGCTTCCTTCGGCGTGCACGGCGAAGAGCGGCTGATCGCTGTCGGGCGGGGAGGCATCGTCGGTGACGAAGGTGTCGGACGACCCGTCGTCGGAGAAGGGGGAGAGATCGAGTTCGACATACACCGGCGCTTCGCAGGATATGATGAGGAGGGCGGCCAGCAGGCTAAAAAGAGTAGCTGAACGAGGCCGCCCCGGTGAACTGAATGATCGAGTAATCGGTGTAGTCATTCCTGTTCTCGCCGATATTGGATATCTTTTTCATGATGCTGAAGCTCGCCCGCACCGCGTAGTGGTCGAGGAACCGGTACTCGAATTCGGGCTGAAGGTAGACGGTATGTTCGAGCCGCCGTTTCTCCCAGTCGAGGTAGCGGAAGGTATCGATGCCGAGCCAGTATTGGAAGGTGTAGCGCAGGGCCGTGGAAAAGGTGAAGGGGTCGTCGATGAAGGCCCCTTCCAGCAGTACGGCGATGCGGAGATATTTGTTGCTGACCCCCAACACATCGTTGCGCCGGGCGGCGTAGAGGTTGTACTCCTCGTCGCGGAACCAGTTCAGATCGACCCCGCCGCCCGTTTTGATGTAGCTGGAGTCGGCCGCCGGGTAGACATACCAGCCCCCTTCGACGCCGGCCGAGGGGCCGCGGAAGTAGTCGAGCCGCCGGTCTGTGAACGGATCGATGTCGTGGTAGTAACCCGTCCGCACGGTGAGGTAGCTGGAGAAGTAGTCGTTGTGATCGTACATGAGGGTGGCCCAGCCGAACAGGTCGACATAGAGCTGGCGCGGGACCGGCCACCGTTCGGCGACATGATGGACGACCACCGAACAGTCGAGCAGGAATTTCTCGTTGAAGACATGGGAAAAGGTGCCGGCGAGGTATTGATCGAACCGCGAAAGCTCGGGGTGGTCGATACCCGATTCCGACATGAGGGAATAGGTGATCCGGCCCTGATATTCGGTGCCGAACGAAAAGGCGACATCGCCGTTCAACACCGCGAAGAAGCTTCCCTTGCGCGGCGGATCGTCGTCCGAAAGGCGGTCGATGAGGTAGAGGTATTCGACATTGCTGTTGTACTTCATGCCGGTGGTGAGGGAGCCGTCCCATGCGGTCCCGCCCCACAGGAGGAGCGGAAAGAAAAGGATGCTAATAAGCGATCTTCGGATCACGGAAGTTCCCCTTTTTCCGTTTCTTTTCCAGTTCGCGCGCCCGTTCCTTCTGTTTCTTCTTCGGTTCGGCGGGCTCTTCCTGAAGAACGGTCTCCTGATGCCGTTCGACCTCCGGGGGCTGGGCGGGGGCGC
>CAYPQK010000092.1:600-4732 GCA_964412895.1 uncultured Spirochaetales bacterium | reverse complement strand
CACTTCGGCGGGCGGAGGCGGTACGGGGCGCCGTTCTTCGGGCGGCGGCGGTATCTTTTCTTCCGCCGGCGTTGTGGCGATCTCTTCGGACGGCACGGCGGCGTCGGGCTGTTCGGCCGCCATCTTTTCGTCGCGGTGTTTGACGGCGCGGCCGTTCTGCCGGTGCGGGAGCGTGTCCCGGTCGGTGACCGGAGCCGCATCGTCGGGTGTCGTCATGAGGGTATCGGGTGTCTCACCGGCGCTCTCCGTGACCGGTTCGTCGCGGAAGAAATCATGTTCCCATCCCGTTTTATAGACGCCGCGTTCGACAGTGATGAAACTCTTAAGCGGCATATCTCCGGCGCTCAGAACGAAAAGGGGTGCGCAGAACAGTAGTGCGGAACAGAGCGGTCTCATATCGGTTTCTTTTCATAGGTGAGATAGGTGACCCGTATCGTTTCCTCGTCGGCCCGCAGTTCGACATCGTGCCGGTGCCGGTAGCCTTCGAATTCGGCGGTGGTGCGGATGGATCGCTGTCCCATCTCCCGCACCTCGACCACGAAGGGTATCTCGTTGGTCCCCTCCTTGAGATCGCCCCGCCAGCGGTACTCCCGCAGGTCCCGGCGCCGGGGGTCGTTGGTGTAGAAGACGATGCCGTCATCCAGCCGCACGGTCACCTCTACGCCGGTGAGCGGCCGCTCGGCCACATAGGTTATCCGGACGGTGAGCGGTTCTTTGGCGCTGACCGTCGTGCGGGAGACGACGACCCCTTCGTCGTTCTCTTCGGGAAGCGCGGTGAAGGTCAGATAGCCGAGGAGGAACAGGAACGCGCAGCCCGCCGTACCGAGGAGCAGGCGCCACCGCCAGCCGAACGCGGGCCGTGTTTCTTCCCGCGCCGCCTGTTCTTCGACCAGCCGCCGGTGGAGCGACGCTTGGAGCTCGTCGGGCGGCGCGTCGTCGTCGGGGCGGTGTTCCCGCAGAAGGGCGTGGGCGGCGTTGACCGCACGGTATGCCGAAGCGCATTCGGGGCAGGCACTGCAATGTTCGTCGAACGAGCGCCGCTCTTCGGGAGAGAGTTCCCGCGCGAGCGTTTCGCTCAACAGCCTCCGGATCGTTTCACAGGTCTTGTTCTCCATGGTCACCTCTGTCCCGTTAAGCTCCGGGACTACAAAAAAAGATCCTTGTTCTTCATCACCAGTTCGGCGAGTCGTTGTCGCGCCCGGAACAGGCGCGGTTTGAGCGTGTCGACCGGTATGCCGAGCAGGCGGGCCGCCTCTTCGAAGGGAAGTTCCTGAAACTCGACGAGCGTCAGCGCCTCCTGATCGTCGATGCTCATCTGCGCGATGATCGCCCGGAGATGCAGGAAGCGGTCTTCGCGGATAAGCGTCTCTTCGGCGGTCGGCGTCCGGTGGTCGGCGATCGTTCCCGTTTCCTTCAGGGAAGAGCCGAGCGCGGCGGCCGACCGTTCCCGGTGGCGCAGGAGATCGTTCTTCAGTATCCGCCACAGCCAGCTGGAGAACGAGCAGTCGCCCCGGAAGGAGGCGATGCCGCGGTAGGCGTGGATGAGCGCCTCCTGCATGATGTCCTGTGCCAGATCGCGCCTGCCGCCGGCGATATTGAGGGCGAACGAGAATATCTTGGTCCGGTGCGCCCGGACGAGTTCTTCGAAGGCGGCGATATCGCCCCGTCGCGCCCGTTCGGTCAGTTCTTTTTCGGACGGAAGAGTGGGTGTCGCCATGCCTTCCCTTTCTTTTCTGAGTACGCGAGAATACCCGTCCACTGTAGCGGAAGCGTTAGTGAATGTCAAATGGGAGCATGTCGAAAGCGCGAACATCGGGCAACTCTCTTACTGCCGGGTGCCGTAATCGTAGCAGGAACCGGCGCCGCCGACATACGGATCGACATTCGGATCGGAACCGACCCATGTCTCATAGGCGGCGACATCCCATATCGGCGTATTGTGGCAATAGGAGAGATCGAAGTTGCAGACCCGGTAGTCGGCGGGGGGATTCCGGACATAGCCGTCGCCGCCCCACTTGCCGGTGGTGAGCGACTGGTCCCAGAATATATGATCGACGACTATCCATTCATTGGGACGGATGACGAATTCCAGCATGACGAGCGGGTCGTCGTCATCGGGACGGCCCTCCTTGTGGGGGCGGGGGGCCTTGTCGCCGTCGATGAATATTTCGACCTTGGCGTGGGCATTGTAGTAGGCGCCCCCCTCTTCGCAGTCGGCGTTCGAACCGCCCTCGACAAGATTCTGGCACAGATTGTAGTTCACAATGACCAGATATTGGTCGGTGAAGGGATTGACATCGGGCTGGCCGTTATGGTCGTCGTCGTCGATGGGACCCATGTTGATGGTCTCGGGGTTGGTATAGCCGCCGCCGCCCCAAGTGTTGTCGAGGTCGAGCGCCGCGTACCACGCGATGGTGCGGAAATCGCTCGTCGGTTCGCCGCCGCTGCACTGGTTGCAATCGCCGTGATCGCCGTTACAGCCGGTATCGTTAAAGTGGCAGTCATCGTGCGAGGGGGAGGCAAGGTCGGGATAGAGGGGAGTTCCCATGGAGGTGCAGAGAAGTCCGTCGGCCCCCGAAAGGTTCTGACACGAATCCATTCCCTGCTTCTTGACCAGATGGAGGTCGATATCGACCGCGACCCCCTCCTGACGATCCTTTTCGGCGCGGGTCTGGAGACCCTCTTTCCAAGTGAGCTGGACCATGACGCGGGCCGACGGGATGATGTTGGGGATGTCTATCTTTTCCGTGATGTCGCTGTCCAGCTGGGTCTGCTTGTCGATGGTGACCGCCTGTATCTGCACCTTGTAACTCTTGTTGTCGGGGGTCGGGGTGATCATGTAGCCCTTGAACGAGGCGAGCGTCGGATCCTGTCCGCCGCAGTTCAGGTACCACGAGCCTTCGCCCGAATCGGGGATGTTGTCGAGCGTGATGCGGGTCTCGGGGGCGAGTGGTGTGGGGGTCTCGATAAGTTCCCAGCGGTACTTCACGCAGTACTGGTCCTCCCAGTTCTCCACACAGCAGGCATTCCGGAAGTCGTTGGCGGTGATGGTGTTGTCGCCGGTCACGGTGTCGGAGATTATCTTGTCGCAGAGCGCTTCAGCCGACGCATCAAGGCCCTCTTTGCGTGGGCAGGTCAGGGAGACATCCATGTTGACCGGGTCCTTGATGACGCGGTGGTCCTTGAAGCCGCCGATCGGGTTGTTGTAGCGCAGGCCGATGTACGGCTTGGGCGGCAGATTGGGGTACCGGTATATCTGCACCTTGTAGGAGGTCCCTTCGGCGCAGGTGTCGGGACTCGATTCCTTGCTCGGATCGTTGGTGCAGAACTCGAGCGCGTAGTTGCCTTCGTCCTTGATGTCGCGGGTCAGCATGTCCTTGTATATCGCCGCGGCAAGCTCCTTGTAGTTCACCTTCACCTTGACAAAGGTGTTGTACTTGGCCGCGTCGAAGCCCTTGCGGCAGGCGGTCGTGAGCGGCGCAAGCGGATCGTTAAGCGGGCAGAGCGGCGCAACGAGGAATTTTCCCGAGTTGTTGTTGTGGTTGTCGAGCGAGAAGCCGTCGATGGCGGAGAAGCCCGCGCTCTCACCGCTGACGACCTTTCCCTTACTGTCGACGGTTGAACGCGCCATGGAGAAGAGACGCGCGATATCGGCGTCGACGCCGGTCTTGCCGACGATGCGGCCGTTCGGCGTGAGCAGATTGATCGAGAATATTTGCAGTTCGCCCGTCTCGCCCTTGTTGCTGATGACGAACTCGCCCGCCCTCAGGTTGCGGGTCACACCGTCGTCGTCGTAGGTGCCGGTGGCATCCGCGGCGCGCAGAACATAGTCGACGCTCCACTTCGGAGGGTCGGCGGTGATCTCCGGTTTTCCTTCGACATTGTAGCTGTTGCACGCGACCGCGAAAAACGCGATGCCGACCGACCACACGAAATACTTGAACATGGGAACCTCCCCACTGCGATTCGTAAATCACCCGTTAAGATACGGCGGAGCGGTTAAAAGGTTCAGTCGCGCCCGATTATTTTATAACCATCCGGAATATAACGGGTATTTCCGCGCCCGAGCGCCGCCTACTTCGGTTCCCAGATAAAGGTCACCGCGAAGGTGATGAAGGTGCGGGTGATATAC
>CAYPQK010000092.1:0-590 GCA_964412895.1 uncultured Spirochaetales bacterium | reverse complement strand
AGGTCACCGCATTCTCATTACCATATGATCGTTTGTCCGAGGATTAGTTTTATCACAATAAATATAAGACATTGCGAGTTTTCCGAAAAATAATTGAATCCTTTTGCTTCTATGCCGGATCTTAGAGGGGAGTGCAAGCACGGGTGTGTTTACGCTCTGTTCCAACTTTTTTGGGAGGCTACCATGAAAAAGCTGATGCTTCTGGCTGTTGGGGTTTTCTTTGCGATGAATCTTTTTGCATTCGATTGCGATGACATTTGGAGTGTCACCGGTACAAGCAGATATTATCTTACGGATGAATCTCAGTGGTTATCTGTGGTCAGTCAAGGTCAGTGGGGCGCAACAACATCGGGAAGCCATTGTGATGTAGACTATAATTTTGCGGACACCAGTTCTTACGATAGCGCGACGGCGGTTTCGACTAATCTTCAAAGAGACTGGATCGTTACAAGAATAAAAGATGATATGGGCACTGGCAGACAATATCGTGCTATTTTCTACACGGGTCCCGCATCACATTCGAAAAATACAGAAATATACAATGATTCCGATTCTGTATTTATATATCCGTATACTACTATTCTACTTAA
>CAYPQK010000091.1:0-11438 GCA_964412895.1 uncultured Spirochaetales bacterium | reverse complement strand
CCGTAGATTATCGCGGTCCGCTCGGTGAACGACATGCTGCCTCCGTGAACATTCCACTATAATATAAGGAAGACCAAAAAGCAACGGCGTCGGGGGATCGTTCGACCCGACGCCGCTCTAAATTTATTGCTGATCGTTGCTGTTGCCGGCGCCGGACGATGCTTTTTCTATTCGCGTGGCGAGGTCGGGAGGCACGATGAAGAGTATCTCGCGGCCTTGATTCCGCTGTTCGAAAAGACCCAGCGCTGCAAGCTGTAAGAGATCGGTCCGGGCGGTGCCGTACGCGATGCGATAGTGGGCGCGATGTCCGGCGATGGTGAGGATCGCCCCCGGATTTTTCAGCGCGTGGAGCAAAAGTTCTTTTTGCCGCAGGTTCACGCCCGGCAACCGATGAAGCACCACGCCGCCTTCCTCCATTTCTTTCCGTTTCGTTGCGACATACCGGCGGAGCGTATCAAGACTCTTTCGTATCACATCGGCCTGATGCAGGAGAAAGTAGGTGGCGTCGCCCTCGTCGGTCTCGGTAAAGAGAAAGGCCATGCCGTACTGAGCCCGCGCTTTGAGTATCGTTTCGGAGATCGAAAGATATTCAAAAAGCCAATATTCATGATGAAGCATCGCCCAGTAGAAAAGAGCGCGTGCCGTCCGGCCATTGCCGTCGACGAAAGGATGATCGTAAGCGAGTTGGAAGTGGAGCAGGATCGCCCGGACCACCGGATGTATCGGATAGTCGGGCGTTTCTTCATTCGCGAACCGGCACAACGCCGCAAGCCGTTCTTCCAACTCTTTGGCATCGGGCGGAAAATGAAAGACCGTTCCGTCGTCGCTTTCGACACGGACCAATTCGTCGGCACGACGCAGGCGTCCGGCGGCGGTCGGGTCGTCAAGCGCATCTTCGGTTATCCGGCGATGCAGATCAAGCACCAATGCGGGGGTGAGCTTTTCGCCGCATACCTCGCGCAGGTGTTGCATGGTACGGTAGTTGTTGAGTATCATTTTCTCGGAACGGTCGCGGGGTTTTCTTCCGCGCGCGATCATTTCGCGCGCCACGGCACGGGTGGTCGCCGCCCCTTCAAGCTGGCTCGAGGTGATCGCCTCTTCGGTGAGCGTTTTAAGCAGATATTTATTCATGGCGCCATCCGACGGTTTTTCCGATATGCCGATAAGGTCGCCGCCGTGCCGGTCTATCTCATGGAGTAACGAATCCAGAGCATCGTTCTTCGAGAAACGAAAAGGATTACCGTTTTTGTCGGTCAAGGGCAATTTTCGTTCAGCGACCTTTCTTTTCATTTTGATCGCCAGCCACCATTCGTCGTGGGTGAATCCCGCCGGGACCGGACGGCGACGCAACTCATCCCAATGATAATAAGGAAGGGAGGAGGTCAATGTTTCAATGGCGTTCAGTATGGCATAGCTTCGATTGTTAGCGGTTTTTTCGTCGTAGAGTGACTCAAAAGTGGGTGCGTTCTGAGGAATCTTCATGGTTTGTCCTCATTATCAATTATCTATCAATCAGCAACAAATTGATAATAGCTCGGCCCGAGACAAAAGTCAAATTATCAATTTGATAGAAATTGATAATAGATTGATAGTTCGATAACCGCTCGTATTTTAGGAGATTATCATTCTCGATGACATTAAACCGGCGCTCACGAGGGCCGCCGTCGAGCCGGAGATACTTTCGGCCCTCTTCGGTGGCGGCGACAAAATGGGCTTGCGCGGCCCATTCGAACTTCGACCGCTCTAATTTAGCTCAGAAACGGGCTGTTCTTGGTATCAAATATGTTATGGATGCAATGCTTTTGATATAGATAGGCGGGTTTCTAAAAAGTAATTTTTTCTTTGGCACAATACACAAATCTTTTCGCCTGATAGATTGCAAGTCGATTCATCAGCGAGAGAATTTCGAGCGGTGCCTGTCGGATATTTATCTGTATAAACTTCTTGTTTTTTTCCATATAATTTTGGATCGATACGCCGTCTACAAAACTAGAAGGAATGAAGCTATATGATATCAGCAAGTTATGCCTTATGTTGAAATTCAGGCTCAGCCTATCCCCTTTGGCGCCAGTGTCTGTAAAGCTACGATCGGAAAGAAGAAAAGCCTCGGAGTCATCGTCGATCGTAAAAACAAAAATGCCCAGAAGATTTTTTTTATCTAAAAACAAGTCCTGCATCGAAGATTCCAGATAGTTAGATCCATCGGAAAGTTTGTAAAGAATGAACAGTAACGATTTTAGCCACCTTTTATATTGCTTTTCATTAACTTGAAACTCGTTACAAATTCTTTGGCAGTATGCGGCATCCAGACAATCAATCTTCTCATAGGCACGACCATATGCGTCCTCGTTGATTTTGTAGTCGGCGCAGGACCCTATAGTGTTAAGTGTTTTTTCAATGCAATGAGGGTTGCGGAGAAAATTCAACATCTTAAAACAGAAAACATCTAATAAGACATCTGCCGCATCATTGCCTCGGCCTTCTCGGGTTAGTTGTTCCAATGCGGCAACATGACCTTGAAACCTTTTTTCATAGTCTTGAAAAAGCTTTTCGAGGTTTTCTCTCTTCGGTTTATCAAAAGCAAAAGTGTAAAGATCGTTGAAGGAAAGAGTTTTGGCAATTTTCACTTTTTTTGGTTCTGACAATTTGAAATTCTCACGGTCCAACACTTCAAACTGGTAAATCTCGTCGGTTTCTTTGCCATCCCTTGTTCTTATAGAATTGAGTCTCTGTTCTACTTGGGAGAGATAGTGTTGATTTACCGTTTGGTTGATGAGGTCCATAGAAATTCGTCTACTCGAAGTCTGCGTAGATCCGGCCGATGTTGATGCCGGCGATCATCCGGTTGCCGTACTTTTCGCGTAGCAGCACCTTCACCTTGTAGAAATCGTCGGCGTGACTGCCGTTCTTTATCGCGGTGGTCGCCTCGATGAACGCGCACAGTTCGTCGGCCGCCTTCACCAGCGTCCCGTCGCGCGGATCGAACTTATCTTCGTTATATTTCTTCGATATCTCGTCGGCGGTCGTCGCGACGAACGCTCCGACCTTGCGGATAGTATCGGAGAACTCATCCTCGGTGTAGCGCCGGAATTCGTCGCGCCACTTTTCGGGTAGCAGGCTGTAGAGTTCGCGGTCCATCTGCTCCTTCTCATATTCCTTGATGAGGTCGGAGAGCCCTTCGACCGACCGCTTGACCGGCGAGATGATGTCGCGGGTAAGCACCTCGGGGAGATCGTGGTAGAGCCCGGTGAGGAAGTTGTTGACCTCGCGGCGCGGACAGGCGCCGAGTTCCCGCGAATGGAGATAGGAGACGAGGGCGACCAGCAGCATGTGCCCCAGCACCGATATGCGCGGCATCATGTGGAGGTTCGACCAGCGGTACTGGAACCGCAGCTGCCCGCAGAGGTCAAGGAAGTGGCGGCTGTTGTTGTTCCCGCCGTGGCGCCCGATCTCCTCCATCCCGGCGAGGTCGCCGTAGGCGGCGAGCCGTTCATCGAGGGTGCGGCGGATATCCTCGACATCGAAGTAACCGATGTTCAGCCGCTCGATGAGGCCGAACTCCCAGCGCGTGGCGAACAGGTGGGCCGCCCCGAGGATGTGCCGCTCGATGGTCTCTTCCGGTTCATGGAAATAGAGGCGGAACCGTTCGTCGAACCCATCGCCGAGCGGCGAGAGGTATTTCTTGAGCTGTTCGTAGATCCAGTCGTTGAGTTGTCGATATTTCTCCGCATCCTCTTTGATGCGGTAGAAGACGGGCGGCTTGATGTCGGTGAGGACCACCCGCTGGAGCATCTCGCAGAGCGCCCCTTCGATGAGCCGGTTCATGTCGACCGGCCGCCGCTCCTGTTCATAGCGGGCGAAGTGGACCGCCGCGATGAGTTTGTGCGCCTGTTTGTCGAGTTCGAACAACGCCACCGGCCGCAGACGGTCGTTCCACCGCTGCATATGGGCGGCATCGAAGAGTTTCAGGAGCAGTCCCTTGGTCAGCATGCGTCCCTCCGTCGGTGGTGACGGGACAGTATAGCACCGGCGGCGACAAAGTGAAGTAATGATACGGAGAAAAGTTGTCTAACGAAGCGTTCGTGCTATAATCGGCAGGTCTTTAGTGGAAAGGTACGGCGGAGGGTCCGGTGAAAATAGTATGGCTGATGCTTCTGGCGGCGGCGCTCCTGCTGTGCGGCGCCTGCACCGACACGCCCAAGGACGATGTCGGCAAATGGGACTACCTCAACGATCTGGAGAACTACTATACCGATGAGGAGTATCCCGACACCACCGACGGCGACAGCATCACCGAAAAACAGTGGCAGGTCCGCTTCCAGTTTTACGGCGTCATCAACGGCGAGAGCACCCCGACCGGCGATCTGCGGCTCGGCGACGGACGGCTCACCTACATCGACGGCGCGGGGGAAGAGGTGGTCTACATCGGCGCGCTGTGGGTCATGAAAAAGAACATCAACAACAGCGCCGGTTTCCAGATACCGCTCCTGCAGGTCTTCTTCGCCCAGCATCTCGAGGACGGCGAAGGGAGCACCTTCGTCCTCCAGCTCGACGGGTCGTCGATGACCAAGAAGGAGGTCTTCTACCTCAACAATGACAAGCTGTATATGACCGATGTGACCCGCACGACCGGCGAGATATCGAAGATCTGCTTCAAGAAGGACGCGGTCGACGGCGTGGTCCATCTTTTCACCAACAGCATCCGCGAAGGGGAGCCGCTCTCGCTCGACGGCTATGCCGATCTGCGCGACATGGACCCGGTCGACTGCAAGACGCTGGAATAACGCCATGCAGCAGCGGCGACTCTCGACCCCGTTCGACCGCGAATTCTTCCGCAAACTTCCCAAGACCGATCTCCATGTCCACCTCGACGGCTCATTGCGGCTTGAAACGATATTCGACCTCGCCGTGAAGCAGAAGGTCGATCTGGGCGTCACCGATGTCGCGGGGCTGAAGAAGCTCATCGGCCCGGGGAAGGTCCATGCGTCGCTCACCGACTACCTCAAGGGTTTCGAGATAACGCTCAAGGTGCTCCAGAACGAAGAGGGACTCTACCGCGCCGCGTATGAACTGGCCGAGGACTGCCACGCCGACGGGGTGGAGTACATCGAGGTGCGCTATTCGCCGGTGCTCCACACGCAGAAAGGGCTGTCGCTCACCGCGATAGTCGAATCGGTCCTGCGCGGCCTGCGCGACGCCAAGCGGAACTTCGGCATCCTCTCCGGCGTCATCATCTGCGGCATCCGCAACATATCGCCCGAGGTGAGCATGCGGATGGCCGAACTGGCGGTCGCCTTCAAGAATAAGGGGGTGGTCGGCTTCGACCTCGCGGGGGCCGAATACAACTATCCGGCGCGCGACCATCTCGGCGCCTTCAGCCTCATCCTGTCGAACAATGTCAATGTCACGATACACGCCGGCGAAGCCTACGGTCCCGACAGCATCCATCAGGCGCTTCACTACTGCGGGGCGCACCGCATCGGCCACGGGACACGGCTGCGCGAGGACGGCGATCTGCTGAACTATGTCAACGACCACCGCATCCCGCTCGAGGTCTGCCTTTCGTCGAACGCCCAGACCGGCGCGGTCGGCAAGATAGAGGAGCATCCGTTCCAGTTCTACCTCGACCTCGGCATCCGCGTGACGCTCAATACCGACAACCGCCTCATCACCGATACGGTCATGACCGACGAGTATCTCCGCGCCTACCAACTGTTCGATCTTCAACCTCAGCGGGTGCTCGATCTGGTGGTCAACGGCGTCAAGTCGGCCTTCCTCCCCTATCAGCAGAAAAAAGATCTACTGCTGGCCACCAAGAAAAAAACCATCGACCTTATCAACAGTTACGCCGGCACCACCGTTATCGGCTGATAGATGCTGGCCGCGACGCCTTTCTTCTCCCGGCGATTTTCTTGATTTCCGCGCAAGGACAACGCATACTCGACCCGTTGGTTCCCTGTTTTTTCATTTCTTTATTTTGGAGGCGGAAATGGCCAAGAAGATCATCGCGAAAAGCAAAGGCGATTTCATCAAGGCGATCAAGGAGAACATGGCGAAGGAGCTCAACCTCACCGTCGAGCAGGCGAAGATCGCCTACGAGACCTTCGTGCAGATCCTGAAAGAGACCATCGCGTCCGAGAACAAGATCATCCTCAACGGCTTCGGCACCTTCAAGAAGCGCGCCCTCAAGGCTCGCAAGGGTGTCAACCCGAAGACCGGCCAGAAGATCCAGATCAAGGCCTCGAAGACCGTATCGTTCAAGCCGGCCGGCGGATTCAAGAAAGGCCTCTGATCCCTCTCTGCTTCGGCGCATCACTTTGACAGGCCGCCCGGCAACGGGCGGCTTTTTTTTCAGGTCAGAAGAGGGAGATGCTGCACCCGCCGTCACGCGGCCGCGGCAAAACGGTATCGATATCGGGTGACACATCGGCCGTGTCGGGGATGACGATGTCGGTCTCTTCGAGCGGATCATCCTCCGGCTCTTCGACCGTCTCATCGGGCTCCTCCAGCAACATGTCGGGGACCTCGAGGTAGTCGGCGGTGCCGTTCTTGTTGACATCGGTGTCGATGTCGACCGAATCGTAGATGATCGATTCGATGAAGTAGAGCGCCGCGGCGATGTTCTCGCGCGCCGTCGGTTCGATGAAAAGCGGGTCGAGGGCGAAGGCGGTATCGTCGCTGGCGGCGGGGCGCAGTTCTATGAGAAAGGCGGTCCCCTGCCCCGTCGCGTTGTAGAACCATTCGCCGCATTCGCCGTATATCGGGCCGCTATAGAGCAGATAGGCCTGTTTGGCGATGTAGGCGGCCCCGGCGACCGGGAGGATGAGATCGACCATCCGGTCGGCGGTCGCCGTCATGAGTCCGGCGGTCGGCGCCGGATCGGATATCGACGACCACGGATAGAGGATGAACTGACTGAAACTGTGATAACTGATCAGGCCGCGCGGACCGTCGGTGAGTGCCGTCCCGCCTTCCGGCGTGACCACCAGATCCCGGAGCGCCCGGGTTTCGGGCTCACTGAAGGGGCCGGTGCCGTGATCGTTGCCATTCTTCACCCACGCCGCGTCGTAGTTGCGGTTGAGGTCGACGCCGAACGAGCCGTCGGCGTTCGGCCGGCGGTTGTGGCGCCACATCCGGTCGGTGGTATGGGTGTAGAGATAGCCGTCGGGATTGATCACCGGGATGAACCAGAGCTCGGCCCCCTCGACGATGGAGCGGATGCGCGGCATGTCGCCGATATGGGCGGCAAGGAATTCGGCGAGCCGGAGCGTCACCTCGCCCGATATCCATTCGCGGGCGTGGTGCAGGCCGACGAACACTATCTCGGGCGGCCCGGGCAGGTTCTCGGCGGGGCTTACCGACAACTTGAGCGCGAGTATGTCGCGCCCTTCGACCGACGAGCCGACGGTATAGAGCTTCGCGTGGTCGGGGAACTTCTCAACGATATCGTGGAGCGCGGCGGTCATCTCGTCGAGCGTGCGATAATCGGGGGTGTCGGCGAAACGGAGCGGAAGGGTCGTGAGCGACCGCGCCGTAGCGGCAAGGAGCGCTATCCGTTCGGGCGATTCCCAGATGTAGGCGACGGTATCGCCCTCCTCCTCGGTCAGCGAAACGACATCGAGGTCGGTCAGCACCGGCCCCGCGTCGCGCAGGAGGTAGTGCGGTATCGCGGCGCGCCAGAGCTGTTTCTCGCCCGCCGCGAGGAGCGGCATGAGGACGAGGATGGAGAGGAATACAAGCGTTCTCATGGGACCATCTTACGAAAAGAGGTGGGGCGCGTCAAGAGGGACGCGGGAGAAAAGAACGGGAAGGGGTCAGGCAATTTGTGCGCCTGACCCCAACCTCGAAAACCAGATCAGAGATCGTCGTACGGAGTGGGCTGGGTGACCCGCTGCTGCATCATCTGGCGGCGGATGTCGCGCTGGATGTCGGAGGGATTCTTGTTCGCATTCTGCGGGGAGGAGAGCTGTTTGACCAGATAGGGGATGCGGTCCTCGCCGACATTGATCGCCTTCTTCGTGGGCTGGATGTCGGTCTGATAGTCGCCGCCGTTGTTGTCGTCCCACTGGCCGCCGTTGGTCACGGAGCCCATCATGTTGTTGCGGGCGTTCTCCTTTTTCGCATCTTCGGTCGCCTGCTGAACGGCGCTGCCGACGCTCGAGGACGAACCGGTGCCGCCGCCCGTCTGATAGACCTCATCGGCCGGGGCATCGCCCATCTGGCCGGTGTTGGCGATGGAACCCATGCCGGTGGTGCGCATGCCGTTCTTTTTGGTGTCTTCGCGGGTGTTCAGGGCATTGTCGCCCTCTCCGCCTTCCTCTTCGGCCGGCATGTAGACCGAATCGGGCGGCAGGTCGTTGAGATAGCCGGTGTTGGCGATAGAGCCGATCATTCCCATCTTCATCCCGGTCTTCTTGGGTTCGCTCGCGAACAGCGCGGCCGAGATCTTCCGGCAGCCGTCAAGGAGCGTGAAGTCGCCCGGCTTGTACATCGCCGGTTCGGCAAGGGTCAGCTCGTTCATCCATTTGGGTGAGATGATGCCGTTCATCGAATCGATCTTGAGTTCGTAGAACGACATCTGCATCTTCTGCGCCACATTCTCGTCGGCGCCCCATGCCACCATGCAAGCGCACAGGATCGTGAACATCACAAGGGTTCTCATCGGTACCTCCATCAAAAAGACCATAACGGTCAATAACGCCGTGGGTTGTTGCCCTTTTCCATGGCGCTATTATATCCTTACTATAAGTAACAAGCAATCCCTCTGCCATAAAATAAATCTCATTAATATCAATCGGTTACGAGAATTCATGCCAAGGCGGCAAAACCAACCCTCCGGAATCGCTCGCGATAAAACCGGCGCATGGCTCTTGCTTATGTTGTGACGGACGGTATATAGTGTCCCGTGCTTTTACCCCTGTGGAGGTGGCCGATGAGATGGTGGGTGCCCGCACTGCTGAGTCTGCTCCTGCTTGTCGCCTGCGATGAGGGCGGCACCGCGAAACCCGATGTCGATGTTGTTGACGACGCAACAGATCTGTCGGACGGGTCCGACATGTCCGACGGGTCCGACAGCCTGCTCGAAGAAGAGTCCGACGATGACACCGTTCCGTTCGACGGCGACTTCGAGCGGGTCGTGGTCATCCCGAAAAGCGGCATCGAACTGGAGGCGACGGTCGATATCACCAAATGGGGAAAGAACACCTTCACCGTCACCGAGAAACTCTCGTTCCCGGCCCCGGCCGCCGGCAACACCATAAAATTATTCGGTGAAAAGCTGACCATCGCCGAGGCGTCGGTCCCGTTCGAATACGACAAGCACACCGTTCTGTTCTTCCCCGGCGACTTCGCGGAAGGCGATCCGCTGACCATCGAGGCGACCTTCTCCTTCAACGCTACCTACGAGATGGGGATGCGGATATGGGAGAACTTCGAGACGGGCGACAAGGTTATCGGTCCCTTCACCGAACCCTACTACACCCCTTACTGGCTTATCGTTCCGCAGAGCCCCTTCAAGACCGACAAAGACAACGACGCCAATGTCCCGGTCGAGAAGGTGAAGCTATCGGTCGTCGTTCCCGACGAGGAGTGGCAGGTGATGGGCCCCGGCGTCACCGGGACGCAGGAAGGGACTGTCTGGACCTTCACGATGGAGGCCCCGATGCCCTTCTACGCCCTCAGCTTCGCCGCGTCGCCCGACTACACCTTCATCACGGCGGGCACCTCGAAATCGGGGGTCGATATCGTCGGCGCCGGCTTCTCCGGTGAGGTCGAGAACATCACCGAGATCTACGAGGTGGGGGTCACCACCGTCGACTGGATGGAGGAATTCATCGGCCCGTACGAGTTCGGCGATAAGGTGGGGCTCGTCTCCATCCCCGATTTCGGCGGCGGGATGGAGCATGTCGGGGTCATCTACATGGGGAGCGATGTCCTCGCCTCCTACGATTCGGGCCTCTTCGTCACGGTCCACGAGATCGTCCACAACTGGTGGGGCAACAATGTCCGGTTCGCCGACTGGCCCGATTTCTGGGTGGCCGAGGGGTTCGACGAATGGACCACCAACTACAACCTCATGGGAACGATAGAGGAGGCGGCCGCGTTTGCCGACCGCCGCGACGAATATCGCACCATCGCCGGCTTCCTGTGCACCGCCGCCGACGCGGTACCGCTCCGGTTCGATCCCGACCGGGATTTCATGACGCTCGATATACAGACGCAGTCGGCCTACTACTATGGCGCGGCGTTCCTCGAGATGGTCAACAAGCGGCTGGGCCGCGATTTCGACGGGATGTCGCTCCTGCCGCTCCTGAAACTCTGGTTCGAGGAGAAACATCAGACCACCGTCACCACCGAGGATTTCCTCGCCTTCCTCATCGCCCACACCTCCGACACCACCGACTCGACCGACTACTGGCAGGCGCTCTTCGACGACTGGGTCTACCGGGCGCCGTGCCCGACACTCAACGCGACGGCCTACACTTACGAAGCAGGCGTACTTTCCTTCACGCTGACCCACGGCGGGAACAGCGCCGACCTGCCGCAGATGCCGGTGACCTTCCTCTTCGCCGATGAGACCTCCGCCACCGTCGCGGTCGATATCACGGCAGGCCAGAGCGCGACGGTCGAACTGACGACCGCCGCCGAACCGGTGAAGATACTCATCGATCCCGAATGGTACTTCGTTTTTGCGCTTGACAGTAGCGGTTGGACCGGCCCCGAGATCGGGTTCCTGCCCAACGCACCCGTCACGACGCGGCAGTACCGTTTCCCCGATGCACCGAAAATTCTGAAATAAATCAAGCGTTCAGCAAAGCGACCGATCAGTCGGTAAGGAGCACATCGTCGTCGGGGGTTTCCGTATCGGGGCATTCGACCGGATTGTTCATCGGATCGGCGCACGCGCACAGTTCGTCGGCGGAAGTAAGCCCCAGTATGGCCAGTATCTTGTCGACATCTTCGGTCAGCTTCGCGTTGACCGCCATATAGACATTCTCATACGCGGCGAACTCGTCGTTATCGGCGGGGCAGATCATCATCTTGCCCGGCGGCGGAAGTTCGGGGTGCTCAAGGTCCATGTCGTTGATCGCGACGATGCACTGCCGCACGACGGTGTCGGAGGCGGCGGTGGCGGTGAATATCCGCACGGGCGGCGCCTGCTGGACGAGCGGTTCGGCGGTCAGCTGTTCCTTGTTCGCAATGAGCCACGCCTTCGGGAAGGTCGTGACGGCATAGGTGCTGTAAAAGATGGTGCCGGGGTCGCCCAGTGAATAGAAGATGATCGTCTCGGCGTCGTCGGGGTCCACCCCGTCGATGTAGAACGGGAACTCCTGCGCGATCGCCATCTCCGGATGAACGGGCAGGTGCAGGTCCAGCTTATAGTCGAACGCGGCGGCGGGGCGTTTGCTGGTGTTGGTGTGATCGTTGATGTAGCCTGC
>CAYPQK010000090.1:0-12159 GCA_964412895.1 uncultured Spirochaetales bacterium | reverse complement strand
GTTTAAGTATCGTCCGTTCGCGGGCCAGCTCCTTGCGGTCGGCGCTCTGGGTCGAGACCCGCTCCCCGCCTATCCGTTCCGCATGGGTCATGAGTTCCGACCCGTCGGCCGCCGGGGCGCCGATCCGTTTGGCGACCGCCGCCAGTCGCCGTCCGCCGCGCCACGCCGCGACCGCGAAGAAAAGGGCGCACAGCGCCATGAGTCCGAAGATCCCGGCAACGATGCGGGCGTATCGGAGCAGACCGACGCGCGTTTCGGCGAGCGAATCCTTCTCTATCCGTTTCGCCGCCAGCAGCAGTATCTTCCTCTGCACTTTGAGATCGGCCTTGAGTTTGGAAAGTTCGGCGTCGGCAAGCGGCGTGTCCGACATCCAGCGTTCGATGAGCGGCCAGAGTTCCTCGCGATAGGTCGTCAGCCGCACCTTCAGGAGCGGATCGAGTTTCTCGGCGACCGCGTCGGCATGCAGCGTGTACCGTTCACGGATCGCCGCCGTCACCGCCCGCAGCCGTCCGGCGTCGGCGGGGTCGACATGCTGCACGATATCCTGCAGTGCCTCGATATCCTTTGCCATATCCTGCGCCCAAAGCGATTCGGGCGCCGCCGACGGGGCGCGGTAACCTTCCAGAAAGAGGGTATTGATGAGAAAGAAACCGGCCGCCGCAACGGCGATGAGGGAGGCCGCAACGATGATGAGGGTGCGATTAGTCAAGCGTGGTGGCGACCGCGATGTCGCCGCGTTCTATGCCGACGACGCTCTTGGTGATGATGGCGACGGAGGTGTGCGGTTCGGTCCGGACCACGACGATCTCGCCCACCTGCTCCTTGGGCAGTTTGAGCACATCGTCGAGTTCCAACTCCCCGAGCCCGTCCTGCTGGCGGTGTATCGTCAGCATGTTCCCCTCCTGCAGGCCGTCCTTCTGACCCTTGTCGAGGTAGACCAGATAGCCGTCGGCGAAGAAGAGAATGGGATCGTAGCCGGTCAGCACCATGACCTCCATCTTCTTTTCGAGCTGGACGATGCGGATGTTGGTCTTTATCTCCTGATACTCGCGGACGCTGTCGCCGCGCTCGACCGAGGTATAGGACTTGATGATCTTGACCGTCGCGATGCCGTCCTTGTTGATGTCGATGATCTTCCCCTTGCCCGTTATCTCGACGCGGTTACCGACCACATCGCCCGACACCGGATGTTCGATCTCCTCTTCGACGCGGAAAAACTCGAGATAGTCGCCCACCGCCAGTTTCTTGCCGTCGAACTGCACATAGCAGTCGTCCTCGGTGGAGAGCAGTTCCTTCTTGTCGAACGCGGCCAGTATCTTTCCCGCGCGCTTGAGACCTTCGTCGGAGATGAAGCCGCGATGAGGCACATCGAGCACGGTATCGTCGATCTGGCTAAAGCGGTCGATGCGGTACTTGCCGCCGAGTTTCACATAGCTCTTGTAGTTCTCCGGTTTGTCGTCGAGCGTCTTGCCGGTGCGGGCCGTTTCGTCGGTCTCCTGATCCTCGGAGGATTCACTCCCTTCGCCGATGGCCAGACCGCCTTCGTTGGTCGGCGGCATCATGATCTCGCCGGTCCCCTTGAAGTATATCTTGTCGCCGGGATAGATGAGATGGGGGTTCTTGACCTGCGGGTTTATCGACCACACTTTCGGCCAGTACCACGGACTCTTCAGGTATTTCTCCGACAGGTCCCACAGCGTATCGCCCGTCGCGACCTCGTGTTCGTCGGGAGCCTGAGTAAAATCGGCCTTGTTCAGGTCGATGAAGGGCGGCACCGGCACCTCCTCGGAGTTCCCCGGCGCTTCCTGCGCCATGAGCGTCATGGCGAACACTATCACGAACGAAACCAGCAGGTTTTTCATCGCTGCCCCCGTGAAGTTACATAACTATACTTAATTAGCATACCAATTCATGCTAATTATGTAACAATTATTCATACTAATGTCAATTTTTCTCAACTTTTTTCCCTTTCCAGCTTTTGAGCAGCGTCACGGTCTGCCGCTTGATCGCGCCGTTGCGTCCGTCCTCGATAAAGGTCTCTATCTTGACGATGCCGATCTTCGGCACAAAGTAATGCACCGATTTCAATATCATTTCGGGACTCGCGGCGATGGCCGTCTCGACCGCGATGGCCCCCTCGAAGGTACCGGCGGGGGTATCGACGGGCGTATCGACCGAAAGGATGGTCCGTTCCTCCCGCTGAGTGGGCGTTATGAAGGCGACCCATGTGCGTTTCTCCCGTAGCGGGAAGGTGAGCAGATAGCGGTCGTGATCGCGGATGCCGCGGTGGTCGGCCGTGAGCATCGTCCCGCGGTTATCGACGAACCATTCGCCCTCCTGACGGACGATCTCGATGGTCAGCTCGCCCGCCTGGCCGAGGTAATCGACCGTGTAGGTCCACTGATTACCCACCTCGAGCGGCAGGTAGAGCCGCGCCGAATCACGGTAGTCCTGCGACATCTTCTTCGCGTCGCCCGATGAGGCGCAGGCGGCGATGAACGCCGCGCAGAAACAGAGAACAATGCGTTCGATCATGATATCGGGTACTCCTTCAGGTTGTCGGTGCCGAAACGATCCGCGAGGAACGATACCAGTTCGCGCGCCAGCTCCGCCGGTTGCGGCGCGGTCCCGCGTTCACGCCGTATCGAGGTCACCCCGCCGTCGGTGATGCCGCAGGGAACGATGCCGGTGAAATGGGTCAGATCGGGATCGCAGTTGAGGGCGAAACCGTGGGCCGTCACCCCCTTCTTCACATGGAGCCCGACCGCCGCGATCTTGTTGCGGCCGACCCAGACGCCGGTCTTCTTCTCATCCCAGCGCGCCGCGATGCCGTAGCGCCGGTCGAGCAGTCGCGCCATCCCGTTACCCCACCACACGACGAACTCCTTCACCGAGCCGAACCGGCAGCGGCGCAGGTCGAGAACGGGATAGATGACGAGCTGTCCGGGGCCGTGATAGGTCACATCGCCGCCGCGGCGCGTCCGGTAGAGGGCGATGCCGCGCCGTTCCCGTTCCGCCTCCGGCATGAGTATATGCCGCTCGACGCCGCGTATCCCGAGCGTGTAGACCGGCGCGTGTTCGAGGAACAGCACGATTCCCTCGCCCAGCTCCCCGGCGAGCACCCGGTCGCGGAACGCCTCCTGCCGCCGGAGCATCGCGCCGTATTCCTGCGGCCGGTCGAAGATATGCCAGTACATGCTAGTGCCCCTCGAGCAAACGGTCGGCGAAACTGCGCGGCAGTTTCAGCTTCCGTATCTGATTCACCGTCTTCTCCACATCGTACTCGACGCGGTGGAACTGGACCGACATCTTCTCGGTGTCGAAGGTGACGAAGCCGGCCCGCTTATCGCCGTCGCGCGGCTGGCCGACCGATCCGATGACGCAGACCGACGGATAGGGAAAATCGATGTCGATGCGTCCCGAAGCGAGATCGAGTTCTATGGAGCGGCCGTTGCCGGTCAGGACGAAGTAACTGAAAAAGTGGGAGTGGGCGACGAAGGTGAGGCGCCGCAGGAACGGCTCCACCTCGTAAAGCCGCTCGACCGTCTCCTTGCTGTAGAGATAGTCGAACCGTTCCGGCATCCGCGGCGATCCGTGCGAACAGAGGATAAGCCCGGTATCGTCGTTGTAGATGTATTTGAGGTCGGAGAGGAACTTCTTCTGATCGTCGTTCAACTGATCGCGCGACCATTCGATGACATACCGGATGGCGTCGTAGTAGCTCGACACATCGACCTTGCGCGCCGCGCCGGCGTCGTGGTTGCCCAGCACCCCGCCGTGGACATTGCGCCGCAGGAGCTCCACCGATTCGGCCGGCCACGGCCCGTAGCCCACCGCGTCGCCGAGGAAGTAGAGCCGGTCGGGCTTCATCTCGGCGATACGGCGGATGACCGCCTCGAGCGCCGGAAGATTGCCGTGTATGTCCGACAGAAGGGCGATCAGCATTTTTGTTACAACAGCTCCGCCGCCGCATTGGCCAGCGCCGAGCGCTCGCCTTTTTCGAGGATGATATGACCCGCGAGGTGGAATGCCTTGAACTTGTCGGCGATGTAGGAAAGGCCGTTGCTCGATTCGTTCATGTAGGGATTGTCTATCTGGAAGGGATCGCCGGTCAGCACGATCTTGGTGTTCTCGCCGACGCGCGACACGATGGTCTTCACCTCGTGCGGCGTCAGATTCTGCGCCTCGTCGACGATGATGAACTGTTCGGGGATACTGCGGCCGCGGATATAGGTAAGCGCCTCGACCTCGATGACGCCCGAGTTGAGAAGATCGTTCATCTTGCCGAAGTTGGTCGAATCGTAGCCGGCCAGCAGGTATTCGAGGTTGTCGAAGACCGGCTGCATCCACGGCTTGAGTTTCTCGCTGACGGTGCCGGGCAGATAGCCGATGTCGCGGCCCATCGGGTAGATGGGGCGGGCGACGAGCATCCGGGTATAGACCCCCTCTTCAAGGCACTTGACCAGCCCCGCCGCGATGGCAAGAAGCGTCTTGCCGGTGCCGGCGATGCCGATGAGCGACACCAGTTTCACCCGGTCGTCAAGCAGAAGATCGAGCGCCATTTTCTGTCCCACATTGCGCGCCGAGATCCCCCAGACCGATTTATACTGCTTGAGCGGCACCACCGCCTTTTCGAACGGATCGATCCGGACGATGGCCTGATGCTGTTCGTTGGCGGCGTCCTTGAGCATGAAGAACTGGTTCGCGAAACCCTTCTGGAACGGCGCGGCCAGCGCGTCGTCGAGCGGCAGTTTCTTCTGCTGATGTATCCGGTCGATGATCTCGCCCGGAACATCGAGCGGCTCGAAGCCCTTATGCAGACTCGTGAAGTTGACCGTCTCGTTCTTGTAGGTCTCGGCCTGTATGCCCAGCGCGTCGGCCTTGATGCGCATGTTGATGTCCTTGCTGACCAGCACCACCGGCACATTCGGATTCTCCTTGGTGACGCGGTAGGCGCTCGACAGGATGATGTTGTCGGCGTACGAGCCGCCCAGATCGAGCGCCGGCAGATCGACCTTCGACGCAAGGTCTATCCGTATCGAGCCGCCCTCCTTGAGCTGGACCCCTTCGAGCAGACTGCCGCGCTTGCGGATGCTGTCGATGTAGCGGGCGAAGGCGCGGGCCGCAAGGCCGATCTGGTTCATGTCCTTCTTGAACTTGTCGAGCTCCTCGATGACCACCAGCGGAATGACGATGTCGTTCTCTTCGAAGTGGAAGATCGCCTTCGGGTCGGAGAGGATAACATTCGTATCGACGACGAATATCTTCTTGGACATGGTCACCTCCCGTGGGTTACTGGAGTTGTTTGAGATCCACATTGACCGTCATATCGCGGTCGAGTGCTATGGCCATGGGGCGGATGTTGAAATCGTCCTTCTTGAAGCCGAGCACCATCACCGCCCCCTCGTTCTTGGGGATACGGGTCTTGCAGGGCGTCGTGCAGAGCACCTTGCCGGTCTCGTTGTTGACGACCGTCACGCCGTCGACATTCGCGTTGACCGTCAGCAGGATCGTCTTCTTGGAACCGACCGTGCCGGTGTTCTTCTTGATGTTCTGCGGCGGCTTCTTGTCCGGCTCGGGCGGCTTCACGACCTCTTTGTTCCCCGGTATCCCTTTCTTCGGGTCCTCCCCCTGCGACCGTTCGGCGACGAGGATATCGGCCTTCTTGGTCACGGTCCGGTAGATGAGCACCGTCGCGAGCAACAAGAGCGCCAGTACGACCACAACGGTGATGAGGGTCGATTTCTTATTCACCGACGCGACCGTGTCGGCCCGTTCGCGGTGGCGGCCCGCCATGTTGCCCTGATTGAGCATGAGCAGCATGTCGCGTTCCGACGGCGTATCCTTGGCGGTCGGCGACGGCCCGTCGCCCTCGGCGCGCGAGATGACGGTCGAATTGAGGAGGAACGAGAGGTTTATCCGTTTCTCAAGGCCGTACTGCGTGTAGACCCGCTTGAGATCGGCGATGAGGTCGAGCATCGTCGGGTAGCGGTTCGCCGCGTTCTTCTCGAGACAGCGCATCACGATGGCGTCCATCTCGGAGGGGACCGTCGACTCCTTCGACGAGGGGAGATCGGGTATCTCATACTGGTGTTTGTGGAGTACCTTCATGTAATTCTGGTCGGTGAAGGGCAGTTTGCCGGTCAGCATCTCGTACATCATCACGCCGAGCGAATAGATGTCGGTCCGCGTGTCGACCTGCTGGCCGCCCGCCTGCTCCGGCGACATGTATTCGGGGGTGCCGAAGATCGCGCCGGTCTTGGTGAGGGTCCGCTCCTTGCGCGAGGTCACATTGGTCCCGATGATCTTCGAGATGCCGAAGTCCACGATCTTGACGAAGGGCGATATCTCATCCTTCGCGGTGATGAGGATGTTCTCCGGCTTCATGTCGCGGTGAACGATCCCCTTGCCGTGGGCGTTGTAGAGGGCGAGCGCTATCTGCGCCGATATCGCGATGACATGATGAAGCGGCAGCGGGGAGCGTTTTTTGATGATCTCGGCCAGCGATTCGCCCTCGACATACTCCATGACGAAGAAGGCGTTCCCCTGTTCGGTGTAGCCGAAATCGGTCACATCGACGATGTTCGACTGGCCGATGTTGCTGGCCGCTATCGCCTCGCGCTTGAACCGTTCGAGGGTGTCCTTGTTCTTGGAAAGTTCGAAATGGAGTATCTTGACGGCGACCTTCTTCTTGAGCAGGACATGCTCGGCGAGGTAGACATTCCCCATCCCGCCCGACCCGATCATGCTGGTGATGAGGTAGCGTTCGCTGATGGTGACCCCGATGAACGGGTCTTTTTTCTCTTTGAGTTCTATCTCTTTCGAAGTGTATTCGGGTATGGTCATAGCGTGGTCGCGCGTTCCCTAAAATTAGTACCGGCAACCCTATCACTTCCGGTCCGGTTTGTCAAAAAATGTCGATAAGAACTAGGGATGGTCGGACTTTTTCATCGATATGCTGTACAGGCCGCCGGTGAGACCGTTGACATAGTAATACCGAAGCATCCGGTCGGCGGAACTTTCGGCGACCGCCCGCCACCGTATCTGTTCGACCACCGGAGCGGCCGTCACGCCGAGCTCTTTGATCAGTGCCGCCGCTATCTGGGCCTTGGTCGCCGCGTCGGCGGGCGTCCCCGCCGCGACCTCGTTGGGCGCCGTGAATTCGGCGCCGATGAGCCCCTGCACATCGAAACTGACCGCAAGCGTCGCGTATTGGTCCCAGAACCCCTCGATCACCGGCCCGAACTGGTAGGCGGCGGCGAACGAGACATTGCCGGCATCGGGGTTGTCGTCGTAGGGTGAAACGGTCGGCAAACGGAAGAAGGTCGCGGTGGTGAATTTATCGGCCCATGTCTGCGCCTTGGGCAGAAGTTCGGCGTGTTTCGCGTCGTACCCGGCCTTCGCGCTCGCCAGAAAATACTGCCGCTCCCGCAGGACGGAGTAGTTCACGCGATGTTCCACGGTCCCCGGCGTGACGGTCAGGATGGCATCGTCGGTCTTGTACTGTATCTGCCCGCCGCTCTCCCCTTTCGTCGCTCCCTCCATGCCGAAGATCGCGAGCACCGCGTCATCGGCGAGATATTCCGGCGTCACCGGCGTCACCGTTTTCGGCCAGTCGGCATGAGGATAATCGGCCGGATATTCGGCGGCGGCGGGCACTTGGTGGGTCGGGAAGGTCTGTTTCTCTTTTCCGGTCACCGTTATTTTCTGCGAGTAGATGACGGTACCCGACCCGCTGTCGGAAAGCCGCTGTACCGCGATGGTGAAGGCGCCGGTCTTGTGCAGTTTCACGCGCCACCAGACCTCGAAGGGGCAATCGCAGTCGCAGACCGCCTCTCCCTGCACCTCCCGTTCGGTGAGGGTGATGGTCTCGGTCGCCGCGTCGTAGGCGATATCCTCTTTTATGGCGGCGTGACAGCAGTTGAACGAGGAGTCCGCGTGCACCGCCTCCAGCTCCGTCCCTTTCACATAGATCATCACCGCCGGAGCCGCCGCCTGCACGACCGCCGCCGCATCGAGACATCCCTCCTCCTGCGAAGAGGCGGCAAGCGCCGGGGCGGTCAGTTTCTCCTCCTCCCCGCCGCAGGCCGACAGGAGCGCGCCGGCAAGCAGTATCGTCAGCCAATAGCGGATCATCGGGACCTCCGTGTATATTCGTTCTTTCGGTGTTCTCATGCACCGCCATATGCGGTACGGAACGCCGCGATATCCTCGCGACGGCCGGCGACGATAAGGGTATCGCCCGCGCCGATCGGCCGTTCCGGCTCTATGATGCCGCGGTCGCTCCCCTTCTCGCGGACCGCGAGCACCTGCACGCCGAACCGCTGGCGCAGTTTGAGTTCGATGAGATTGCGGCCGGTCATGTCGCCCTGCGCCGCGACCGCCTCGATGATGAATTCGCCGGCCAGCCGGATGTGGTGCTGGTGCTGCTCCTCGTGCTGGCCGACCATCTTGACCATGTGCGCTTTCGAAAGTATCTCGCGCTCATAAAAGGCGATGATGTCGTGTTCGTGGATACAGCCCAGAAGCATCCCGTCGTCGCTCACCACCGGGATCTCGATGACATCGTACTCGGCGGTCTTGCGCATCGCCTGCGCGATGCTGTCGCCCGGCCGCACCTTCGGGAAGGCGGTATTGATGAGATCGTTGGCGACCACCACCGGGCTGATGAGGCCGTATTCCACCTCGCGGGCGCTGGTGAGCACCGCGTTGATGGTGCCGAGATAGCGGCCCCGCTCGTCGACCACATACGCTTCGAACCGCTCCTTTTCGCGCATCCGGTCGACCACCGCGCTGAGCGGCTCATGCGGCGCGGCCGTGACGCAATCCTTCTTGTAGCAGACCTCCACCTTGGTCTCGTGCATGAGCGAGGTCTCCTCGCCGGCATCGGTGGTTATCCCTTCACGGGCCAGTTGATAGTTGTAGATCGAAACGGAGGAAAGCGTTCGCGAGATGAATACGCTGACGACCGTCGCGAGCATCAGCGCCGGCAGAATTGTGTAGTCCCGGGTTATTTCGAACACCAGCAGGAAACTCGTTATCGGCTCCTGCGTCGCCGCGCCGAGAAGCGCGCCGGTGCCGACGACGGCAAAACTGTAGGCGCTGCCGACCGGCAGGTCGGAAAGGATGAGCGGCATGAGTTTGCCGAAGCCGAGGCCGAAGACGAAACCGACGAACAGGATGGGAAAAAAGATGCCGCCCGACGCGCCGCTCGAAAAGGCGAGCGGCAGGAACGCGAGCTTGAGCACGGCGATGCCGATGAGCACCCACGGCCCCCACGCGAAGGCATCGACCATGACATCCTTCCCGAGCCCGAATATAGAGGGAACGAAGGGGACCACCAGCGCGAACGGCAGCAGGATGAGCGGCGCGTGCAGATACTCGGGGATCCGTTTCTTGAGCGGCTCGAAACGGTCGGTCATCGCGGCGGTCGCCTTGATGAGCGCCACTCCCATGAGCGCGCAGACGATGCCGAGCGCCAGATAGAGGAATATCTCGGTAGCCGAGAATATCGCGGTCGAAGAGACGGCGTCGGCGCCGTATATCTGCGCTATCCGGCTGAACGGAAGCGCCTCGTGGCCCGGCAGGAAATAGGCGCCGAAAAAACTCGCCGTGGCGGCGGCCACCACCACCGGCGTGAGCGTCCCGATGGCATAATTGCCCATGACCGTCTCGACGGCGAAGATCGTCCCGGCAATGGGGGCGTTGAAGGCGACCGCGAGCCCCGCGGCCGATCCGCAGCCGAGCAGGAGTTTCATACGCGAATAGCCGACCTTGAGCACCTGCCCCACCGACGAACCGATGGCGGAACTGATGACGATGACCGGTCCTTCGAGGCCGAGCGGCGCGCCGCAGGCGATGGAAAGCGCCGCGGTGATCATCTTGAACGGGGCGAGAAGATGCGGCAGGATGCCGTTCTTCACGCGGATGGTCTTGAGCAGCAGGCCGACACCGGTCCCCGCGCTCTCTTTCGAGAAGTAGCGTATCAGGAATCCACCCGCCGAAACACCGGCCAGCGGCAGGAGAATCTGTAGCGGCAGCGGCAGGGTGCGGAACCCGTCAACCGCCTCGCTCGATGCGGCGCCCAGCAGAATGCGGCTCAGAAGTTCGATAAGCCCGCTGAAGAGCAGGTAGGCCATTCCGGCGAACATGCCGATGCCGACCGCCGCAATGAGAAGCACCGTGCTTTCGCGACGGCTGAACCCGATGAGGAATGCGCCGATGCGCCCCACACTGTTCATGTTGCTACCATGCGATGAGGGACTGCGCGGGCCCCTCTTTCAGTTCGATGACGATACGGGGCGCGCAGACCCGCCGCCACTCCGCGGCATAGGGTCCCGACGCGATGATCGACGCGAACCGGCTCTCGCGGACAAAACCTTTGAACGCCTTCACCGCGGCGGCCGTCGGCCGCTCGACGGCGGGAAAAAGCAGGACCGTCTCTTCGGCGCTCCGGTAGGGCAGGTCGGGCAGGACCGCCAGATAGTAGTAGCGGCCGTCGATGAGCGGATTGACCGCGAGCGCTCCCATCCAAGCCGGCTCTATCGAAAAGGGACCGGCCGAAACGGGGCCGCCGAACGGCAGATATTTCACGATGCCAAGCTCTTTGGCGATGGCGGGGGTGGTGATGGTGATGCCCACCCGGGTCTGCGGCGACACGGCCGCCGGGGTGGTCAGCACCGCCGCCGCGCGGGAACGGGGCGGAACGCGGTCTATCAGCAGCGTGCGGCCTTCTTTTATAAGATGATGAACGGTGATGATGCGCATGGTGAAAGTCTCAGGACTCCGGTAACGGGGCGTTATTCGGTATCGACATCGGCGTTCGACGGAGCGGCGCCGCCCTCTTTCTTGGGACCCGAACGGCGGCGGGGACGACGGCGGCGGCGCGGCGCGTCGGGACGGCGGTCGCCCCCCTCTTCGGCCGGTCCCGGCTTGGAGGAACGCGGCTCGTCCGCGGCCGCTTTCGGCGCGCTTTTCGCCGGCGGTACCGCATCAAGACCCTCTTCCTCGGTCTCGCGCAGCACCTCTTCGAGCATCGGCATGACGACCTTCTTTATCTGTTCCTTCGCCGCGCCGTACATGGCGCGCAGAAAGACCGGCGACGAATCCCGGTTCTCCATGAAAAGGTCGATGCGCTTCATGAGCGCCAGCAGTTCGTCGCGCCGGACCCGGGCCCGCTCGTTTTCGTCCACGACACGGTGCAGGCGGCGCGCGCCCGACACGATCTCCTCGCGGAGCGCCTGTATCTGGTCCCGCGTCAGCACGGCCGCCAACAGGTTTTCGAATCCTTTTTTCTTCATGGTGTTATTCTCCCGCGAATGCGATGTAATTCTGTATCTTGAAATTCTTCGCCAGCCGGATGAGCGGGTCCATGTCGAGCACATTGCCGCCGTCGATGGCCCACTGGTAGGCGATCTCCTTGATCGTCCCGAGCAACGAATAGGAAAGGAGTCGGACATTGATATGCGCCGAGATGTCGCCGTTCTTCTGCAGCATCGTCAGCGCCCCCTCGACATACTCGACCAGCCGCGCGTAGAACAGGATCAGCTGGTGATCGAACTCCGAATCGAGTCCCACCGCCTCCGAGACGATGATCTTCGTCAGATCCTTGTTCTGCGTGATGTTGTCGACCATCTTGCACATGTTGCGGTTGAACTGGAGCTGGAGCGGCTCGTCCTTCGAGAACATCGTTATGTCCTGTATGATCGAGCCGGTGAAGTTCTTGATGAGGGTGTCGAAGATATCGCGCTTATTCTCGAAGTAGAGATAGATGGTGCCGCGCGCCACATCGGAGCGTTTGCAGATGTCGCTGATGCTGGTCGCGTGGTAGCCTTTCTTGGCGAACACCTTCGCCGCGCAGGTCAGTATCTGTTCGCGCCGATTCTCCTTCTTCGCGGTACGCATGAGACCCGTTCCTCCCGATGTCCGCCCGTATTATCGGGAAAGAACGCCAAAAGTCAAACTCGCGGGGCAGGAGACACTTGCTATTTCGTTTTCCGGTCCTATAATGGGTTGTCGGGCGACGGTCGCCCGGGGGAGGTTCTTATGAAACAGTTCGTGTTGATGGTTGTTCTGCTGGGCGTTACGGTCGCCTTCGCGCAGGAGGCGAGCATCACGCTCGTGAACGGTAAATCGGTAAAGGCGAAGATACTGAAGATC
>CAYPQK010000089.1:0-12372 GCA_964412895.1 uncultured Spirochaetales bacterium | reverse complement strand
AAAAACGAGTCTCGAACAACCCGCACCTTGAAGCGCGCATCAATCAAATGCTGGGACAGTAGCCGGCACTTCTTTCTCAAATATCCATTCAAGTTGACATAATGGCCATTATACGAAGTAACTATTTGATATTATTAGACTTCTTCCGAAGGCCTAAGCCTTGACCCGATCCCGTTCGCCCTGCCTAGGGCATTCTTGGAGGTCGGTTTTCCCAGCGCTGGTTTCAATGAAGTAGCTATCTGCATCAGTGAATACAACCTAAGTAACATTCACCGAATCGCTTTTCAACTGCATCGCGCAAAGAAGATGAGCAAGAATCGGCGATATGAACAGCATAAGAGCCGGTGTCAACCATGAAACTGGGAACCTGATCATCGACTACAGCAATCCGGTCCATCGTGAAAAGATGATGCCTGATCGAGGTCCACAGTACAAAACCCAAATTCACATCAAAGTCATTTTTATATCCCTCATCACGACCAATCTGCACTTTCTTACTGGTGTCGCCGAGGGTTTCCTTCAGCATTCCGGACATCGTGTGCCACCATATCCGCAATTTGCAAGCCACCCAGAAGGCGTGAATTTTGTTTGAAATGGAATTCACAACAATCGTTCAACTTCAATTCTTTGACAATCTTCGGTCCATCTTTGAAGGAAATGCCCTCATCGAAAAACACTTGATGTGCTCTGCCTCCTTTGAGCTCATTCATGCGAATGATCTTTTCCAATCCTCGCAACGCTTCTTCACCAAGACGCGAGCGTTCTTTACAAGGAATAACCACAAAACCCACTTTGGCAAAGGCGTTCCCCAACACCTCTTGAATCTTGTCTCGTAACAGTTGCTGCTGGGGATACTTGTCCATCTTTGCGCTGCTCTTGAATTCGTCAATACCCGGACAAAGACCAACTGCTTTTATTTGGGCATGCACTGATGGAGACAAGTCATCCGGCGAGTAAACATAAGCCCCGAGTATGAACCCGGCACGCTCATGGATGCTTTCGTCAAAGTAGAAGTAGCCCATACTTTGGAGGTTCTCCTTTCAACTCCCCGAAGAACAACTCGACCATCCCAGAGGCCGCAGTGTATCCCCCGCCCCACTCAAGTCAAAAAAAGAGGTGAGGAACGATTCCGGTCCAAACTGACCACCCCGAAAGAGTCGGACGGAGAATCTTTCGGTGAATGATCGAAGTGGTCCACTGAGGAAATGGTGCGCCCGGGAGGACTCGAACCTCCAACCCTTTGGTTCGAAGCCAAATGATCTATCCATTGAACTACGGGCGCCCAGAGCGGGGATTATAGTCGACCGGTTACAGGACGCAAATTCTCCCGAGAGAACTGCTTCCAAACCGCTTGCAGACAGGTTTTTGCGGGAGGTGACAGAGAGCGTGCGCGAGGCTCGGCGACTTTTCCCCAAAGTGAGACGGCAGCGAGACGGCAAAAAAAATGGGTTAGACCTGGAAAGGCCTAACCCATTGGAATTAGATGGTGGCGAGGGAGTGACTCGAACACTCAACCCTCGGGATATGAATCCGATGCTCTAACCAGTTGAGCCACCTCGCCACGAGGCGTTGCCGATAATAATCGTCCGCATGTTTTTGTCAAAGATTTTTAGTTGGGTTTGCGTAGAAGCGTTTCGAGCCGCTGTTCTTTGATGCCGTAATGGGCCTTGATGGCCGCTATTCCGGCATGGAATTGGGCGGGGTCGCGCGGCTTGGCGAGTTTTCGGCCGACGATCATCAGATTTTTCGAGGTATGTTCGCCGGAGATGAACTCAAAGACCTTCGCCGCGTAGCCCGCCGACTCCATGAGGAGCGCCCGAAGGCCGTCGGTCACGATCTCGGCCTGCCGCTCGGCGAGTATGCCGTGTTCGATGAACGCGTTGGCACCGCCGGTGACGATGAGCTGTTTGCGCAGTTCCTTGTGACAGCAGGGGGCACAGATGATGAGCTTCGCGCCGTTGACTATACCTTTATATATAGCGTCGTCGGTGGCGGTGTCGCAGGCGTGGAGGGCGATGACCATGTCGGTTGCCTGCAGTTCGGTCGTCGCGATGGTCCCCTGTGTGAAGGAGAGGCCGGTGAAGGTGCTTTCGGCCGCGATCTTATTGCAGAGGTCGACCAGTTCCGTGCGTTCCTCGATGCCGACCATTTTCGGGGCGAGCTTCTTTGTGGTCACGAGATGGTCGTACAGCGCGAAGGTGAGGTAGCCCTTGCCGCTCCCCATGTCGGCGATGACCGGCGCGGCGGGAAGCGGCGCTTCGTTGAGGAGGCCGTCGACGATCTCGATGTATTTGTCTATCTGCTTGAACTTGTCCTGCATGGTCGGCTTCACATTCCCGGCGGCATCGGTGATGCCCAGCGCATGGAGATAGGGGGCGTGAGGATCGACGAGGCGCGCCTTCGCCTTGTTATGGTCGAGCGACGGGGCCTCCTGAAAGCGAGGCGCCGATGCGGTGATGCGCGGACCTTTCTCCTGAAGCATCAGGTGAAGGTCTTCGGTGCGGGTGTAGAGGTCGGCGTTGCGGAAGGCGATGTCGAGAAGTCCCCCGATGACCGTCCGCGCCTCGGCCGGGTCGTAGTTCTTGACGATGTCTTTGGTCGTGTGGCGGTAGGTGCAGGATATCGCCAGCCCCTTTTTGATGGTGACGAGCCGCGCGATGACCTGCGTGAGGTCGCTTTTTTTATCGCGGCGGTCGCTGAGGAGCAGCTTCACGAGGCTCTGATCGATGATGCTCCGGTCGAGCGCGTCGAAGAAACGGTCGAGCGCCGGATGGGTGGGAAGGGTCATGTCGGGCACCTCCATAAGTGTGCATCCTCTCAACATACTGACAAAATCCAAAAGACAAAGATATCTTCCGAATCTTTACTTTTCGCACCTTTTTGATACACTGCCGCGAACTGAGAGGTGTTGCGATGAAACTCTACCTGCTGTTCTGTTGCATCGTATTTTCCGTGTCGTTCCTCTCTGCCGCCGAGGAGCCGGGCGGCCCGTGGAAAGAGGAGCGCAGCGACGAGAACCTTTCCATTTTCAGCCGTGAGGTGCCCGGAACCGATATCCGCGAGGTGAAGGCGACCGCACTCATGCCCGGTACGATAAAGGAAGCGGTCGACATCATCTTCGACCGGAAGAACCATCCCGGCAACATGCCCTACATCACTAAATCGGTCGTCATATCGAAGGATGACCGCTGCGATGTTTCCTACAATATCATATCGCCGCCGATCGCCAGTAACCGTGACTACATCGTCCGGTCGTGCGCCGACAAGGCGAGCAGTCAGGAGACGAAGCTGTGGTGGGAAACGGCGACCCACAAGGACTATCCCGAGACCGACGACAATGTCCGGGTGAAGGTGAACAAGGGCTACTACATCTTCCGGCAGATCGAGCCCGACAAGTTGCTGGTCGATTACTACATCTACACCGATCCGGGCGGTTCGCTGCCGATATTCGTCAAGAACATCGCCAACCGCACCGGTGTCTCCGATGTGCTGGAGAGCCTCGAGAAGACCATCCAGAAGCGCAGAAAGAAGTGAGCGCCCGCAACCGGACCTTTTTCTCGCATGCCGCCTTCATGTCGCTGGAGGAACTGGTCTGGGGCATCTTCATACTGGCCGAGGTGGTCCTGCGGCGCGAACTGCAGGCAAGCGCCCTGTTCATCACCCTCTTCACCATCATCAATCCCGCCTCGTCGCTCTTTTCGGTCTACTTCTCGCAGATACTCTCGGCGCGGCCCGACCGCATCTACCGCCATATCCGGCTGGTGGCGATCCTCACGCGCCTGCCGCTGGTCCTGTTCTTCGTGTGGCACGACGCGGTGTCGCTACTGCTGCTGTTCGGGCTGTTCAATATCGGCGTGGCGATGCTCAAGCCGGTGCAGAGCATCTATATGCGGGAGAATTTCCGGGAAGGGGAGATCGGGAGACTCTACGGCATCGCGCTGTCGATCGCCAAGGTGTTCTTCATCGCGGCCAGTTACGCATTCGGATTGTGGATGGATCTGAACCACAATGCCTACATCGTCGCGTTCGGCGGGAGCGGGGTGGTGGCGTTCGTGTCGGTGCTGTTGCTGGTGCTCATCCCGTTCCACGGTTGGCGCACCGTCGAGGCGGCACCCGCCCCCAAAGATATGCTGGGCTTCACCACCACGCGTGAGACGCTACGAAACAATGCCCCGTTCCGGCGCTACGAGGCGGCCTTCATGACCTACGGCGCGGGGTTCATGGTGATACTCCCGGCGATGCCGATACTGCTGGTGGACCATCTGAACCTCTCCTACAGCGTCGTTTCGTTCGGGCGCGGCGTGATGACGGCGCTCCTCATCATCCTCTGTACCCCGTTCCTCGGCAAGGTGCTGGACCGGACCAATCCGATATATCTCAGCAAGGTCTCGTTCTTCATTCTCATCGCCTATCCGGCGCTCCTCATCGCGGCGTGGTTCCTGCGCGGCGCGGTGGAGCCGCTCTTCTACCTCTCGTTCGCCGCCTTCGGCATCGCGATGGCGGGGGTGTCGCTGACCTGGAATGTCGGACCGATGTATTTCGCCGCCACGCCGCAGGAGATACCGCGGCTCATGAGCGTCCATGTGACGCTCACCGGGGTGCGGGGACTCTTGGTGCCGATGGCGGGCTACGCTCTTCTGCAGATAGGGGTACTCGCCCCGTTCTTTGCCAGCGTCTGCTGTTTCTTCACGGCGGCGCTCATGATGCGCAGAGATGCCAGAATTTTGTTGACAGCGGAAAAAAAGTCCGTATAAAACACCGTGCCTATGCTGAGCGGGAATAACTCAGTGGCTAGAGTGCAACCTTGCCAAGGTTGAGGTCGAGGGTTCAAATCCCTTTTCCCGCTCCATTTTTTTTCCTCTTATCCGGGGCGCCTTGGCCAAGTGGTAAGGCAGAGGTCTGCAAAATCTCCATCTCCGGTTCGAATCCGGAAGGCGCCTCCATCCTTCCTTACGCATTACAGTGCCGGAGTGGCGGAATTGGTAGACGCAAGGGACTTAAAATCCCTCGGGGCGCAAGTCCTGCACCGGTTCGATCCCGGTCTCCGGCACCATTTCATCGTATCCATCATTTTATAGAGGTCCACCATGAACGATCCGAGACTCGACAAGCTGGCCAAAGTGCTGGTCCACTATTCGACCCGCGTGAAACGGGGCGAATTCGTCTTCATCCGCGCCGACGAGGTGGCGACGCCGTGGGCGCTGGCCGTGGCGCGTGAAGCGACCAAGGCGGGGGCGCATGTCGAAACGATGCTCGTCTCTCAGGAGATCGCCGAGGCGCGGCTCAAGTACGCCTCCGACGATGAACTGAAGACCGGGAACTATATGCTGGAAAAGACGCTCGAGAAGGCCGATGTGTGGCTGACGGCGTGGGCGGCGCGCAATGTGAAGGTCAACGCCGCGATACCGGCCGAACGGCTGAAGATCGACGCGCAGGGACAGAGCGGCTGGCGCAAGATATATTCGGACCGGATGGCCTCCGGCAAACTCCGCTGGTGCGGCACCCAGTTCCCGACCTACGCCGACGCGCAGGAGGCGAATATGAGCCTTGAGGACTACGAACAATTCGTTTACGGCGCGGGACTGCTCGACGCCGCCGATCCGGCGGCCGAATGGAAGAAGGTCAGCGATGCGCAGGAGCGCTGGGTCAAATGGCTCGACACTAAGAAGTCGCTCCATATCGTTTCCGAGGGGACCGATATCACGGTAAGCGTCGCGGGGAAAAAATGGATGAACTGCGACGGCCGGGTCAACTTCCCCGACGGCGAGGTCTTCACGAGCCCCGAGGACACCAACATCAACGGCCACATCTCCTTCAGTTTCCCCGGCATCTACGCGGGTAAGGAGATAGAAGGTATCCGTCTTGAGGTCAAGGACGGGCTGGTCGTGAAGGCGACGGCGCGTAAAGGCGAGGAGCTCCTGCTGGCGCTTCTCAAGACCGACGAAGGGGCGTCGCGCTTCGGCGAAGTGGCGGTCGGGACCAACTACGGCATCCAGCGCTTCACCCGCAATATGCTCTTCGACGAGAAGATCGGCGGCACCGTCCACATGGCGCTCGGCAACTCGATGGCCGAGGCGGGCGGGAAGAACCGCTCCGCGATCCACTGGGACATGCTCTGCGATATGCGGCAGGGGGGTACGATAACGGCCGACGGGACGCTCTTCTACAAGGACGGGAAGTTCATCGACGAAGTGCTCATCTAGGCTAGAATTCCACCACAGAACACGAACAGCCGGTCTCTTTTTTCACCGTAGCGTCGGTGTCGGGAAAATGAAACTCATCGGCGATAACGGTATCATCCCCGGCCGTGTCTTCATCGGCCGCGGTGTCGTCCGTGATGTCCATGTCGAACGCGGTATCGTTCACGGCCGTGTCATCGTCGGTCAAGCCGTCGCTGTCGACCGTTTCGCCGTCATAGAGTATCTCCCACTGAATGGTGGCGTGGGAGAGCTGCGACGGATCGTTGCGTACTTCGCCGGTGTCGTCGGCAATGGCCGCCTTCAGTATATTCGAGCCGGCGTTCATGCCGGCGGCCGTCAGAGTGATGGCGCAGGAGCCGGTCGTGCAGTTCGCGCCGGTGAGCGGCGCATCGTTCAGGGTGAAGGCTACCGATATCGCCTCGCACGGCAGGGTGTCGACCGTTATCGTCAGGCCATCCTCGTACGGCAGGGTGCCGGCGGCCGGGGTGGTACCGTCCAGCAGGCTGGCGAAGTTGTATATCCGCAGGATCTGCGCCTCGATACAGACCTCGCAGAAGGGCTGTGAAAGCATCCGCATCTCGCAGTTCTCCTTCGGCCGGTAGATGCCGCTCGTTTTGTAGCGCGCCCCTTCGAACATACCGACCAGCTCATAATAACCGCTGTTCTCCGGGGTCGGAAGCGGCGTCGAGGTTTCTATCCACGCATTCCACTTTATCTGGGCGCGGTCGAAATCGTAGGCATAGGAGACATTCGCCTCCCAGTCGCCGTCGGGATAGCCGGCATAAGGATCCTCATATTCATCGGCGAGATCGCCGAAACTGTGGCCGAATTCATGCAGAACCAGATCGACCGCCATGTAGTTGGTCGAGGCGACGGTTATGACGCCGCCGCTTCCGCCGTAGGTTTCGTCGTTGACGATGACGATGGCCAGATCGTAGGCGGCGACACTGGCGGCCACCTCCTGTGCCTTCGCGTCATCGACGCAGATGAGGCGGGCGGTACTCCAACAGCCGTAGTTGGCGCCCAGCGCGGTGTCGGCGTAGGTCGGCGGGTTCAGTTCCAGATGATCGGCGCCGCTTTCGTTGCTGACCACATCGACGCGGTAGATATTGAAGGCGCCGCGCCGTTTGTCCCACGGCGGCACCGAAAAAAGGCCGTCGAGCGCGGTCGAGGCGTCATTCTTGAACTTCTCCATCTCGGCGGTGGTATAGCCGTCGCCCATGATCACCAGCACGATCCGCTTGTCGTCGACGCCGGTATCCTGCACTTTTTCGAAGGGGAAAAGCGGTGCCGGCGGCGGGACGAGCCGAGAGATGGGACGGTCGATGCGGGCGAGCGGAGTCATTGCGACGACCGGAAGCGCCGCGAGCGACTTGCCGCGCAGTTCCGTGGCGACACGGTGGAGCAGCAACCGGTCCCAGTGCAGACCGTCAGGAAGGTAGACCCGACCGGTGCGCGCGCCGGGCTTCCGGTCCGGGGTGAGCGCCACGGCGGTGCGGTGGACCGTTTGCCCGTCCCGTAGCGCGGCGAGGATGAACGGCGCGGTGATGCGGCCGTCGCACGCCGTTTTACCGATACCGGCGGTAGCCGTTACGGCGATGGTATAGGTGCCGTCGTGTTCGGTCACGGTGACCAGTTCCGCTGCGGAGGCGGCGAAGGCGCCCAGCATAAGCAGGACGAGAACGATCTTTTTCATGGGACCTCTATTGTTTTACCACAAATGCCAGATAAGGAGCGCAATGACCGCGACCGGCATGATGAGGTGCAGTTTGAACCAGAGCGGTATCTTGAGCCGCGGGCCGAAGAAAGCGAAGAGCGCCGCGAGGATGATCGCGCCGAGGAGCGGCTGTCCGGTATGGAACTGCGGCACGCCCCAGACGATGAACGAATGGGTGATGGCCGACACGATGAGCAGGCCCGCCGCCCACGGATGGATGCGGCGCAGGAAGGCGAGCGTCGCGTCGGGCGGTTTCAGGAATTTCCGCGCGGGGAAGATGGCGACCGCAAGGACCAGCAGAGAGACATTCACCCAGCCGAGGAGTTCGCCGAATTCATACATTATTTCTTAAGACTCCCGACCTTTTTAAGCTTTTCGAGGACCTTGAGCCCGTGCGGCGATTTCGATTTGATGAGGTCGGTGACATCGGTCCCCGCTTTTCCGCCATGGTGCGAACCGCCCGCCCACGGTTTGACGCCGGTCACATCGTAAACAACACCGTCAACGGCGACATAGGCGGGGCGTCCCTCCTTGCCGTCGAACTTGGCGAGTTCGGCGAGGGTGAATATCTTTTCAGCGGGTGCCGGGGCTGCCGGTTTCGCGGCGGGGGCGTCGGCCGCGATGGCGATAAAGGCGAAAAGCGCGATGGCGATGACGATGAACTTTCTCATGGTCCGTACCTCGATGAAGTCACAAAAGCCGCTCCATGATAGCCGGTGAGGCCGAACAATTCAATTTTTCCAAAAAGTTGGATTGCGCCGCGTTTCTTGTATACTGCCCGGCATGATGGCGCGCTGGCTTTTCATCACCCTGTTGTGCGGCGTTGCGGCGCTCGCGGCCGCGGAACCGACCGGGAACCCCTTCGCCTTTCCGCGTCACCAGCTCTACGAGCCGTCGCAGAGCTTCGATTCGAATCCGCTCATCAATATCCTGCCCGAGGACACCATCGTCTGGGAGACGCTCGACGGCGCCTTTTCCTATAAGCGCGAACCGTTCGCCGCGATGCCCTATGCCCTCTACGATACCCTGCCGTTCCTTGAGAATTACCGCCGCATCGGTCTGTATACCAAAGGCATTCAGCGCACGACCTATGTCCAGCCGCTCCAGAGTTTCCGCAGTTCCATCTATGTCGCCAGCGAGGCGATGTCCCTGCCCGGCAAGGGGGGGCTGAAGCTCGACAAGGGGGTCAACGCGGTATTGACCGAGGACGGGAGCCTCGCGGTGATGAACCGTTTCGGCGCCTACTGGAGTTTCCGTCACCGCTGGAGCCCGGAGGGAGAACACCACGAGGTCTACCGCGCCTACGCCAAACTGCGGCTGGGGAAGTTCTCGATAGAAGGCGGCCGCGACAGCGTCAACCTCGGCCCGGGCGAGTGGGGGATGCTCCTGTCGTCAAACGCCGAACCCTTCTGGATGCTCAAATTCCAGAACGATGAACCGATAGAGTTCTACGGCAAGTGGTCGTTCATGCTCCTCAATGGCTGGCTCTTCGACCGGCGCGCCGACCATTCGGACCCCCAGCTCTTCGCGGCGCGGGTCGTCTACCAGCCGGCCGGCTGGGTCGAGATCGGGGTGACGCGCACCGAGATGTACGGCGGCGAGGGGCGTCCCGGGTACAAGATACACGAGATGGCCGAGGTGATCATCGGCGGTAAGGATAATGTGCCGGGCGGCAAGTTCGACAACGACGGGTACGCCGGTATCGACTTCACCTTCTCTCTGCCGATGGATCGCTGGACCGGCGGAAAGGTAAAGTCGCTGCGGTTCTATTTTCAGGAGACGGGGACCGACATATCGGCGCCGTGGCAGCCCGAGGATGTCATCTTCACCGTGCCGTGGCTCTTTTTCCACCTGTTCGAACGGGCCTATGTCATGGGACTCACGATGTCGCTGGAGGACCATTTCTTCCGGCTCGAATATGCGAAAACGGCCCTCAGTTTCTACCGACACCACATGTACAAACAGGAAGGCTACACCTACCGCGGTCTGTCGCTCGGTTATCCTTTCGGGCGGAACTTCCAGAGCATATTTTTCAAGCACCGCTGGTTCGCGGCGAACTGGCTGACGCTCGAATACCGGATCGGCCTCTACCAGCTCCCGGCCCACAGCATACCGGACCATCACATAGAATTCGCGCTGACGCCGATGTTCACGGTAAAAGGAGGCGCCACGCGGTACTACGGCGAGGCGACGCTGACCTTCCCGGTCAAGAACCTCTTTTTTGAACTGTACGGCCGTGTCGAGGGGGGCGATTCCTACGACGCCGACCCGCGCCCGGTCTACTGGGATATCGTCCGGTCGCCGCGGGTGAGCGGAACGGGCGGACTTACGCTGGGAGCCAAGTTCTAGCGGCGAAAAAGAAAAAATCGGATTAAAACCTTGACGCGGCGACTTCACTGTATATAATCGCGCCTCGGTTATTTGGCAGTTCGTTGTTTTGATTTGAGAGGAGAAACCGATGTATGCGGTAGTCAATTTCGGCGGCAATCAGGTGAAGGCCGTCCCCGGCGCGAAGATATTCATCGATGCGCAGCACAAGGAAGTAGGCGAGGTCTTTGAGAATACCGAGGTTCTCTTGGTGGCCGACGGCGATACGATCGTCGTGGGGAAACCCCATGTCGCCAACGCGGCGGTGAAGTTCGAGGTGCTCGACAACCTCAAGGACAAGAAGGTCATGGTTTTCAAGAAGAAACGCCGCAAAGGCTATCGCCGGAAAAAGAGCCATCGCGCTCATCTGACGGTGCTCAGAGTGGTCGAGATCAGAAAGTAAGAGAGAGGGAGATATTCGATGGCAACCAAGAAAAGCGGCGGCAGCGCACGCAACGGTCGCGACAGTCAGGGTCAGCGGCGCGGCATCAAGAAGTACGGCGGCGAGGTCGTTCGCGCCGGCAACATACTTATCCGTCAGGTCGGCACGAAGTGGCACGCCGGTGAGAATGTCGGCGTCGGCCGCGATTATACCCTGTTCGCCCTTATCGACGGTGTGGTGAAGTACCAGACCTACCGTCGCGGCGGCACCGAAAAGACCCGCGTGCATGTCCTTCCCGCCGAGGCGGCGCAGGCCTGATCAGGCATCGCGATCCGATAGTTTTACGGGGGCAGCTTTTGGCTGCTCCTTTTTTTTGTCCACGGGGTCCGTATGAAGTTCGTCGATGAAGCGGTCGTCATGGCGCGTGCCGGAAAAGGCGGCGCCGGAGCGGTAAGCTTCCTGCATGAGAAATATATGCCGCTGGGCGGCCCCGACGGCGGTGACGGCGGACGGGGCGGCAGTGTGGTCATCATCGCCGACGAGAATGTCGGCACCCTCTACGATGTTCGCTTCAAACGCGAGATACAGGCCGACGACGGCGAGAAGGGGATGAACAAGAACATGTTCGGCCGCGCCGGGAAGGACGCCATCATCCGCGTGCCGATGGGGACGATGATCTACGACGCCCGTTCATCGGAATTGCTGGCCGATCTGACGACCCATCTGCAGGAGTATACCGTGGCCGGCGGGGGGCGCGGCGGTCAGGGCAACGCCCGGTTCCGGAGTTCCCGGCGGCAGGCGCCGCAGTTCGCCCAGCCCGGAGAAGAGGGAGAATCGCGCCGGATAAAGCTGTCGCTCAAACTGCTGGCCGATGTCGGCATCATCGGATTCCCGTCGGTCGGCAAGTCGACGCTGATCTCGGTCATCTCCAACGCCCGTCCCAAGATAGCCGAATATCATTTCACGACGCTGGTGCCGAATCTCGGCATCGTCGAGGGGGCCGACTTCCGTTCCTATGTGGTCGCCGACATCCCCGGCATCATCGAAGGGGCGCACAAGGGGACGGGGCTCGGACACCGGTTCCTGCGCCATGTCGAGCGGACCAAGTTCCTTATTCACATGGTCGAGATAACGGCGGCGCGCCGGTCACCGGTCGAGGATATCGAGGTGCTGAACCGCGAACTGGCGCTCTTCAGTACCGAACTGGCGCAGAAGGAACAGATATATGTCCTCAACAAGTGCGATATCTACGGCCCGGACGAAGAGCAGCAGCGCCGCGAACTGAAGGCATTCATCGGCGAACGGCACTATTTCGAGATAAGCGGCGTGACCCGTTCGGGGCTTAAAGATCTGATGAATTTCGTCGGTCTGAAGGTGATAGAGTATCGTCAGAAAGGGGCCGGTCAGGCCGCCTGATCCTTTGTCAGAAATTCCTTTATCAGCGCCCGGTCGGCGGGCGATATCTTCGTGAAACGGATGCCCATCCCCGGTATCGGGTCCTGACCCGGATCGCCGGCGAGCAGGTATTTATCCATGGCGCGGGCCACTTCGCCCAACACCCGTATCTCTTTGCCGGTACCCGGCAGGGTGAAGGAGAGGTCGAACTTCTCGCCCGGTTCCCACAAAAGCGGCGAATGGATGAACATGCCGCCCTCGCTGAGGTCCTTCACATCGAAGGAGGCGGCGATGTCGGTATCCGATTCCTT
>CAYPQK010000088.1:0-12855 GCA_964412895.1 uncultured Spirochaetales bacterium | reverse complement strand
GATGCTTTTAATGATGAGCGCCTCGTCGCCCCCCGGCAGATCGCACCGGCCGATGCTTTCCCGGAACAGGGTGTCGCCCGAGAACAGCACGCCGCCGGCGAGGAAACAGACGCCGCCCGGGGTGTGTCCCGGCGTGTGGATGACCGTCAGTTCGCTTCCATCGGGAAGGGCGATACGGTCGCCCTCCTCCAGCAGCCGCTCCGGCGGGCGGGTGTAGGCCTCGTTGATACCGAAGTGCCCGGAAAGATTGAGCAACGGGTCGGAAAGGAAGTCGCGCTCCAGCCGGTGTATCATCACCGCCGCCGCCGGGAAACGCTCTTTGAGCGGGACGAGCGCCCCGATATGGTCGTAGTGACCGTGGGTGAAGAGCATCGCCGCGACGGCGCGCTTCCCGATGAGCTTCAGCAGCGCCTCATGGTCGCCGCCCGGATCGATGAGCACGACGCTTTCGGGGAATTCGAGGATATGGCAGTTCGCCATCACCGGGCCGACCGGCACTATGCGTATCGGAAAGGTCATCGTCGCCTCCGCGCAGGTTCCCCGCATCATAAAGGGACGGCGGCGCATTGCAACATTTCCCGCGTCCCTTTCTTGCTTTTTGGCCGCTTTCCCTGATAATGGGGCGCTCTTTTGAACGGTGGAATATGCGCCGGACGGTCCTGTTCATACTTATCGCCGCCATCATCGCGGCGCTATTCTCCGGCTACCTCTTTTTCAAAACGGTCTACCTCCCGCGCAAGGTCGCCGCGCTTATCGACGGACGGCTGCCGCGGTTCCCGGCGAAGGTCGCCTACGATATAGATTCGGTGGGGCTCCTGCCGCCGACCGTCTCGTTCAACCTGATATCGGTCGCCGCCGCCGGAGAAAAACCGGCCGTCGCGCTGGGACAATGCACCGTTTCGCGGCTTATCGTGTTCCTCACCGAAGAGGACGGGGAACTCGCCATCGACTGCGCCTCGGCGCACCTCGACCCCGCCGAACTCAAACAGCTTGCCCTCCTCCTCATGAAACCGGATGGCGCGACCGGGGAACCGAAGAAAGAGAAAAAGGAGCGGCCGCTCGCCTTTTCCTTCTCGGCCGCCCGCACCGAAGTGGCGGTCGACGGCCGCGCCATCGCCTTCGCCCTCGAAGGCCGCTACGAGGCGCGGACCGTCGCGCTAACCCTCAAACCGGCCGACGATGGGAACGGCTCGTTCGTGACCGTCTCCGGATCGATCGGCGACCGGCGGCTGACCGCCTTTTTCAACCAGTTCCCCATCGCCCCGTACACCCGGCCGTGGCTCCCCGAAAAGGATGAATACGCCCGCGGCCGGCTCGACGGATCGGTCGACCTGCTCGAAGAGAACGGGACGGCGCTGCTGCGCACCGATCTGTCGCTTTCGGACATCGAGGTGGCCCATCCCTTCGTCGACACCGAACCATTCAAACTGCCATTCCTGCGGATACGCGGCGAAGTGACCGCCGACATCGCGAAACAAAGCGCCTTTTTCAACGACCTCATCCTCTCCATCGGCGGGATCGAGGCGCATGTGCGCGGCACCTTCGCCGACCACCGCTTCGACATCGCGGCCGATATCGCCAAGGCATCGCTCAACCTGCTCGCGACCATCGTCAAGAACCGGCTGTTCGACGACTTCCTCATGGAGGGGACCCTCAGCGTTTCGCTGACGGCGTCGGGAGAGATCCTGCCGGGCGATATCCTGCTCGACGCGGTCGGCATCGGCGGATCGCTCGACGGCATCGAACAGCGCTCCGACCGGCTCGACAACTACCGGAGCGGCTTCGACTACTTCTTCACCGACAACACCGGCACCGCCTTCCATGTCGAGGTGAAGAACCGCGGCATCACCTACACCCCCATCGCCCTCATCCCCGAATACATCTACCGCGCGGTGGTGCTGTCGGAGGACGCCGGTTTCTTCCTGCACCACGGCATCGACTTCGCCGAGATGGATGCCGCCTTCAAGGACAACCTCACCCGTCACCAACTGCGCGGCGGTTCGACCATCACCCAACAGCTCGTCAAGAACCTCTTCCTCACCCGCAACAAAACGATACTGCGCAAGTTCCGCGAACTGCTGCTGGCCGTCGAGATAGACGCGACGCTCCCGAAAGAACGGATACTCGAGATATACCTCAACATCATCGAATGGGGCCCCGGCATCTTCGGCATCGGGCAGGCGGCGCAATACTACTTCGGCAAACTGCCCGAGGAACTCCTGCCGCACGAGGCGGCGTGGCTCGCCTCCATCATCCCCAATCCGAAGAACTTCCAGTACGAATATACGCGCGGCTCGGTATCCGACGCACGGATGGCCCGTCTCCAGCGGCTGATGGATATGCTTTTCGAGAACGGCTACATATCGGGCGATCTCTACATCGCCTGCTACACCGCGCCGCTCATCTTCCGCAGTGAAGGGATCCTGCCATGAAAGGACCCGCGCTCCTCTCGGCCGCGTGTCTTTCCTGCGCCACCATCGTTAAAAGCGGCGAACTCTTCTGCCCCGACTGCGGCCGCTACGCCCTCGATATCGTCCGCCGCTGTCCCAAGTGCGGCGGCTTCATCGAACAACCGAACGGCGATGAGCTGGGCTGCCGCTTCTGTCGCGACAAAAAATTCGCCTTCGACGCGGCGGCCAGTCCCTTCATCTACGCCGGGGCGGTCGCCAAAGCGGTCACGACGATGAAGTACGGCCCGATCTACCGGTCGGCCGTCGCGATGGGGCGCTTTCTCGGCACCCACATCCCCGACCCGATGCGCATCGCCGACCGCGTGATATTCCCGCCGATGAGCCGGATGGCGCTTTTCCTGCGCGGCTTCAATCAGGCGGCGGTGCTCGCCGACGAGGTGGCGCGGCGCGGCGTGATGCTGCTGGACACCCATCTACTCAAGAAGGTGAAGCGGACCAAACAGCAGGCGGAGCTGTCGCTCGATGAACGGAAACGGAATCTCTCGGGCGCCTTCGCCCTCACCCGGCCGGTGACCGGCAAGCGGTTCCTCCTCATCGACGATGTCGCGACGACGCTCACCACCGCCAATGAGATAGCGACGCTCCTCAAAAATAACGGCGCCGACAAGGTCTTCGTCCTCACCTTCGCCCGCAAGTCGATGCACTTCGACTGACGCTATCATCCTCTTTTATTGACATGTTTTATTTAAACTGATACCTTTTCTTAGTCAACCATCCATGGAGGGGACCATGATGCGGATACCGTTTTTTATCATCTTTATTTTGTTGGCGTTTTCCTGTGATTCCGAAAAAGAAGCACCGACGATCTCCAAAAACGATTTTTCCCAAAAGGTCTGCGACAAAATGAAAGAGTGCGACCCGGCAGGATATCAAGCGTTAGGCGGCGACTCTGCGTGCGCGGTGAATTTTGCATCGAACAGTCTCTCCGGCGAGGAGTGCGAGCAGTACAACGATATCAAGGCCGCTCAATGCGAAACGGAGGCGACGAAACTCTCCTGTGTGGATTTTCTTGCCTTGATGAGCGAAACGCTCTCAATCGAAAGTTGTGATACCATGTGTGATCTGCCTACCGATGACGATACAAACGAACCGCCGACGATCTCAAAAGGCGATTTTGCCAAAAAAGCCTGCGATAAGATAAAAGAATGCGACCCCGCCATGTATCAAGAGATGGGCGGCGACGCGGCATGCGCGGGAACTTTTGAGTCGGACGCCTTTTCCGACGAAAATTGCGCGCATTACGACGGAGCCACGGCCGCCCAATGCGAAGCGACGGCAACAGATCTCTCCTGTGCGAATTTCCTTGCCATGTTGAGCGGAGGGTTCCCGGTCGAAAGTTGCGATGCCATGTGTGACCTGCCCACCGATGACGATGCCGTCGATCTCCCGGACAACGACGGAGAAACCTCTTTTTCCAAGAGCGAGTTCTCCCTGTTGTTGTGCGACAGGATTAAGGAATGCGATGCCGCCCGATATGCGGAACGCGGCGGCGATGCGGCATGTGCCACGAATTTCGAATCGGACGCCCTTTCCGACGCGGAGTGCCAGCAATACGACGGCATCAATGCCGCCCGGTGTATCGGCCAGATAACCGGCATGCCGTGCGAAATGATTCTCGCGGCCCTCGACCAACCTGAAATGCTCCCCCAGACCTGTCAACTCATGTGCGGAGGAGCTACCGACGACGACAGCATCTCCGGCGACGGTGACGAACTCCTGCAACCCGACGAGGACACGATACCCTGCGCTAAATGAGCTTTTCGCCCGCAAGTCGATGCACTTCGACTGACGATTTATTTGTCATCCTCTCCCCTTTCTGCTAGGATGTGGCCCGGTTGAGCCATTCATCGGGGAAATCTATGGCGGGACAGAGAGAACATTGGGGCTCAAAGCTCGGCGTCATCCTCGCGGTCGCGGGGAGCGCGGTGGGTCTGGGCAATTTCCTGCGTTATCCGGCAAAGATGGCCCTCAACGGCGGCGGCGCCTTCATGATACCGTATCTCGTCGCCCTCATCCTCCTCGGCATCCCGCTCATGTGGATGGAATGGACGCTCGGCCGGATGGGCGGTCAGCGCGGCTTCGGCACCGCGACCTCCATCTTCGCCTCGGTCACCCGTAACAGCATGACCGCCCGCATCCTCGGCGCCATCGGCATACTCGGCCCCTTCATCATACTCGTCTACTACACCTTCATCGAATCGTGGACGCTGGCCTACGCCTACTTCGCCTTCACCGGAAAACTGACGGCCATGGGCGATCAGGCGGGGATGAAGTCGTTCCTCTCGGGCTATCAGGGGCTGGTCGCGAACGATCACTTCTCCGGCATCGGCGTCGCCTATACCTTCTTCATCATCACCTTCCTGCTCAATTTCTACTTCATCTACCGCGGCATTCAGGGAGGCATCGAGAAGCTCTCGAAGAGCGGCATGCCGATACTCATCGTCCTCGCGGTACTGCTGGTCGCCCGCACCCTGTCGCTCGGGACCCCCGACCCGGCCCAGCCGGAACTGTCGATCGTCAACGCCCTTAACTTCATCTATACCCCCGACCTTTCGAGCCTCGCCAACGCGCGGGTCTGGCTGGAGGCGGCGGGACAGATATTCTTCACCCTCTCCATCGGCATGGGGGTCATCATCGCCTACGCCAGTTACCTGAAAAAGGACGACGATGTGGTCCTCTCGGGGCTGTCGGCCGCATCCACCAACGAGGTCTGCGAGGTCATTCTCGGCGGATCGGTGGTCATTCCGGCCGCCTTCGTCTTCCTCGGCGCGGCGGGAACTTTGGAAGTGGCGAAAAGCGGTCTTTTCAACATCGGCTTCGTGACCATGCCGCTCATTTTCGGCAAGATACCGCTCGGGGCGCTCTTCGCGGGGCTCTGGTTCCTGCTGCTCTTCATCGCCGGGATCACCTCGTCGGTCTCCATGATACAGCCCGCCATGTCCTTCATGCAGGATGAACTCAAGGTGGACCGCAAAAAGGCGACCGGCATACTCGGCATCATCGCGTTCCTCGCCTGCCAGCCGGCGATATTCTTCCTCGACCACGGCTTTGTGGACGAGCTCGACTTCTGGGGCGGCACGGTGTTCCTCGTGCTGTTCGCCACGGTCGAGACCGTCATCTTCGGCTGGGTGATCGGCATCGACAAGGCGTGGGAAGAGATGCATCAGGGGGCCGATATCCGTATCCCCTCCTTCTACAAGTTCATCATCAAATATGTGACGCCGCTCTACCTTTTCGCGATACTCGGCGCGTGGAGCTATCAGCAGTTCATCCCGACGATACTCATGGAGGGAGTGGCGGAGGCCGATAAGCCCTACATCTGGGGGGCGCGGCTGCTCGTCTTCGGCGGGCTGGCGCTGGTAATAGCGCTGACCGTCTACGCGGCGAAACGGATGAAGAACGACACGGCGGCGGGAGGTGCGGCATGAACACCGAAGCGATCATCTTCATGGCGCTGTCGTGGGGAAGCATACTGACGCTGGCCGTTTTTTCGTACTACCGGATGTTCCGGAAGAAATAGTTCCCAAACCCCTGAAACGGAGGCATACATGACCAAATGGCTCACCCTGTGCGCGGCGGCTATGCTCGCGCTGATGTTCGTCGCGTGCGACGACAACGAAAAAGAGGATCTCGACATCGACACCGTCGGCGACACCGATGTAGTGACCGACGAAACGACCGACACCCAGACCGACAACATCGCGACCGACGAGGACACGCTGGTCACCGACGATGAATTCGTCATCGGCGAATGCACCAAGATCGACATCAACGACATCGTGCTGGCGAGCACGGTCTACGAAGGCGTCCCCTCGATCAACATCGGTTCGGAGACCATCGTCGACAAATTCTCGCTCCAGTTCTACATCGACGCCTCGACCGTCCAGACCGAACTGACGGTCGGCTCCATCGATCTGGCGAGCGACGCCAACGACAACTACTCCACCTGCACCGAGTGCGCCCTCATGTTCGAGGACTACGACGCCGAAGGCGGCACCATCGCCAAGTATTACTTCCAGTATGACGGCACGCTCGACATCACCGAGGTCAAGGCGGGGACCCTCGAATCGAAGGGTACCATCACGGCGCGCCTCGTCGAGGTCACCATCGAGAGCGGCACCTACCTTTCCACCCCGGTCGCGGGCGGCGCCTGCTACGAAATAACCGGTTCGTGGGATACCATCTGCGTCCCCGACTGCACCGATAAGGTCTGCGGCTCCAACGGCTGCGGCGGCGAGTGCGGCGACGGCTGTGAAGAGGGCAAACAGTGCAACGAGGACCAGACCGCCTGCATCGACTGCACCGTGGTGCACATCTCCGACATCGCCTCCAATATCGACTATCCCAGCGTCTACGAAGGGACCGTCGTCGAAGAGATCGGCGCGGCGTTCGACGACCTGTTCTGGATAGAGTTCTACGGCACGCAGACCGCCGGCACCTTCGATCTGGCCGGGACCAACTATGTCGACTGCCAGTGGTGCATCATGATCGCGCAGGACAATGTGGACGACGCGGCCGCCACCCCGAAATCGTTCTTCCAGCAGGCCGGTTCGATCGTCATCGACGAACTCAACGCGGTCGGCGGCGAGATGGGCGCAGAATCGAAGGGACGCCTTGAGGGCGTACGGCTCGTCGAGGTCACCGTCGCGAGCGACTACACCTCCACCCCGGTGCCGGGCGGCGCCTGCATCACCATCGCCGAAGCGGAATGGGATACGATGGGCGGCACCCCCACCGACGACGATTCCCTGCTTCCCGACAATTAGGTCTATCGTTATTTCCGATCATTTCGGGCGGGGGGAACCCTGCCCTTTTTTTCAGTTGGTCTTCACCAGCGTCGCGTTGCCGTTCGGGCAGGTCAGTTCCATGATGGTCGCCATGGTGAGCTGGCCGGTGCACTGAAGGAAAAGCGCCATCGTCAGGTCATACTGCCCCGGCGCGGTTTGAGAGAAACTCCCCGCCTCTATCTGCTGGTCCTGCGGCAGTATCTTGCCGGCACAGCCGTTCTCGGGAACAAACTCGTAGATGGTCCCCTGCGGGATGAGGAGATTCTCCGACACCAGCGCCGCCCACACCCCCTCCACCTCGGGGCAGACCCCGGCGTAGGGCGGCACGCAGACATTATCGGGCGAACAGGCCCAGCCATTCGGGCACTGCTGATCGACGAAACAGTCCTTCGGCTCGTCGGTCACGCATTCGTAATAGACGCCGTTGGACGCGCAGACGAGGTTGATGTCGTCGCAGTCGGCGTCGACATGACACTGGTCGCGCGACTTGCAGCCGCCGACCGGGCCGATGAGCAGGTCGCAGTACTCCGACGGATCGCACCCGTTGTCGTCCGAACAGAATTTACCGGTCGCATTGACGGTGCACTGCATCCAGTTGCCGAAGGCCTCGCAGGTATTGAACGATTCGCAGTCGGAATCGCGGACGCATTCGTTGGCATACAGGCAGAGGTTGTGCGGCGACGCGGGGCTGCAGCGGTACCCGAAGGGGCAGTCGGTATCGATCTGGCAGACCGTCACGCACTCGAGATACTGCCCGTTCGATTCACACAGCTCGCCTTCCAAACATTCGTCATTGGTGGCGCATTCGTTCATCGAGCGGCAGATATCGTATAGCCCGTAGATCGTCTCGCAGATCTCGCCGAAACCGCAGTTCCCCTCGCTGTCGCATTCTTTGGATGCGAGGTTCATCTGACACTGCTTCCAGTTGTCCACAATCGCGCACTTCTCGTAGGTGGCGCAGTCGGTATCACTTTTACAGGTGCTCATCGGGAAACATTCATGCGGCGAGGTCGTCGTGTCGCACCGGGAACCGAACGGGCAGTCGGTGTTGATCTGGCAGTCGGCCGGGGCCATGTCTATGTCGGGCAGGACATCGTCGGCCTGATCCGACTGATCAGTCTGATCGGACGGATCGGTCTGATCATCGACCAGAAGTTCATCTGCTATTTCGTCGCTCGTGTCGCTGAGGTCGCTTTCGTCCTTTTCTTCTTCATCGTCCCCCACCGGTCCGATGAAGTCGTCGGCGATCGCCGCTTCGTCGTTCAGGTCGGCGTCTGGATGCGACTGCGCCTGCTCATTTCCGCAGGCGACGAAGAGCAAAGAAAACAGAAAAAGGGAGAAAAGCGACCGCATGAGGAACCTCCGCAACTTACTTCACCAGTCCGGCGAAGCCCATGAAGGCGAGGCTGAGAAGTCCGGCGGTGATGAGCGCTATCGGGGCGCCGCGCATCGGTTTGGGGATGTCGACCAGCGCGAGTTTCTCGCGGATGCCGGCGAAGACCACCAGCGCGAAGGTGAAGCCGACCGCGATCGAGATCGTGTAAACGACGCCCTGCACGAGGTTGTAATTCTTCTTGATGACCAGTATCGCGATGCCGAGGACGGCGCAGTTGGTGGTGATGAGCGGCAGGAAGATGCCGAGCGCCTGATAGAGCGGCTGGCTTATCTTCTTCAGGATGATCTCGACCATCTGCACCAGCGCCGCGATGACGAGGATGAACACGACCGTCTGCATGAAGCCGATGCCGAGGGTGTCGAGCACCAGTTTCTGGATAAGGAAGGTGACGATGGTGGCGAGCGTCATGACGAAGATGACCGCCGCCCCCATGCCGATGGAGGTCTGCACCTTGTTCGACACGCCGAGGAAGGGGCAGATGCCGAGGAACTGGGCCAGAACGATATTGTTGACGAATATCGAACCGATGATTATCACAAAATATTCCATAGCTTACCCTCCTACGCCACTTTCTTGACGAACTTGTTCACGAAGGCGATCAGAAGCCCGAGGGCTATGAACGCGCCGGGCGGCATGATGAACATGAGCACGGTGGTCGGGTTCTCGCCGAACAGGGCGATGCCGAAGATGGTGCCGTTGCCGATGATCTCGCGCAGGCCGCCGAGGACCGTCAGGGCGATGGTGAAGCCGATCCCCATGCCGATGCCGTCCAGCAGACTCCCCACCACGCCGTTCTTCGAGGCGAAGGCTTCGGCGCGGGCAAGAATGATGCAGTTGACGACGATGAGCGGTATGAAAACGCCCAGCGACTCGGAGAGGGCCGGGGTATATGCCTGCATCGAGAGGTCGACGATCGTCACGAACGACGCGATGACCACGATGAAGGCCGGGATGCGGACCATGTCGGGGATGAGGTTCTTGATGGCGGCGATGACGGCGTTGGAGCCGACGAGCACCGCGGTGGCCGCGAGCCCCATGCCCAACCCGTTGATGGCCGAACTCGACACCGCGAGCGTCGGACACATGCCCAGCAGGAGGACCAGTATCGGGTTCTCTTTGATGAACCCCTTGGTGAATTCATGCATCATACTCATTTCACACCTCCCTTCGTGAAGGCCGCGTGCGCCTTCTGCACCGCGTCGGTGAAGGCGCGCGAACTGATGGTGGCGGCCGTTATCGCGTCGATCTCGCCGCCGTCCTTCTTGACCTTGAGATTGTTCACGCCGGGATTCTTGCCGGTGTACTGATCCTTCCACGGCGTATCCATCTTGGTGCCGAGCCCGGGGGTCTCCTTGTGCTCGACCACCGATATCGCGTTGATGACGCCGTCGGGTTTGAAGCCGACCATGAGCCAGATATTGCCCGAATAACCGGCGGGAGAGAGCGTCTTGACCGCCGTGCCGACCGTCTGGCCGCCCTGTTTGGCGGGGTACAGCTCGATCCCGTCGAAGCCGTCCACTTTGTAGACATCCTTCGCCGGATCGTTGTCGAAGGGTATCCCGTCCAGCACTTTTTTAATGTTCTTCACCTGTTTTTCCTGCGCCGCCTTGACTATGGCGTCCTTGGTGTTGCCATAGGTGAAACCGAGGGCGAGCGCCGAAATGATGCAGATGCTCGAAAGCACCACGAACATATTGCGGAAGTTCGATTCGAGTTTCTTAGCCATAGTTCACCTCCTTCCCGAAGCGGGTAGGCTTGATGTACTTGTCGATGAGCGGGACGAAGGCGTTCATGATGAGTATGGAATAGGAACACCCTTCGGGGTAGCCGCCGAATATCCGGATGAGGCCGCACAACAGGCCGCCGCACAGGGCGAACACGATCTGCCCCTTGACGGTCATGGGGCTGGTGACCATGTCGGTCGCCATGAACCACGCGCCCAGCATCGCGCCGCCGGCGAGGATGTGGAAGAGCGGATCGGCGTATTTGGTCGGATCCATCGCCCACAGAATGCCGGTGATGAGGGCCAGACCGCCGAGATAGAACACCGGGATATGCCACGAGATGATCTTCTTGTAGAGCAGGTAGATGCCGCCGAGGAGTATCGCAAAGGCGCTCGCCTCGCCGATACAGCCGCCGACATTGCCGATGAAGAGATTGAAGTAGTCGAACCGTTCGGGCGACGCCGTGACGAGGTTGGTCACCGACTCGCCCATCTTGACCCCCTCTTTCAGGTAGCCGAGCGGGGTGGCGGCGGTGGTGCCGTCGACCGCCTTGCCCATGTCCCACAGCCACTGCGTCTTGACCGGGATGGGCCAGGTGGTCATGTCGACCGGGAAGCTGACCAGCATGAAGGCGCGGCCGAGGAGCGCCGGGTTGAAGGGGTTGCGCCCCAGCCCGCCGAAGACCATCTTGCCGATGGCGATGGCGAACACGGCGCCGAGGACCACTTCCCAGATCGGGATGCTCGACGGGACATTGAAGGCGAGCAGGATTCCGGTGATCGCGGCCGAGCCGTCGAACGCGGTGACCGTCGTCTTCATCAGGTATTTCTGGATGACGAACTCGGTCAGGATGCAGGCGATGGTCGCCACGAGCGTCACCACGATGCCGCGAACGCCGAAGAAATAGGCCGAGAAGGCGAACGACGGCATCAGGGCGATGACGACGGCCCACATGACCTTTTCGGTCGAGAGCGGCCCCTTGGCGTGCGGGGAGAGCGATACGATATAGTTGCTCATTTCTTACTCCGTTCTCTTCTGATCCTCATGACATTTGCCTTGGCGAGCCGGATATTATCGAGCAGCGGCCGCGCGGCGGGACAGGTGAACTGGCAGCAACCGCACTCCATGCAGTCGGCGGCGTCCTCTTTCTCCGCCTCCTCCCACAGCGCATATTCGGCCTGTTTCTCGATAAGGTACGGTTCCAGCCCCATCGGGCAGGCCGAGACGCATTTGGCGCACCGGATGCAGTCGCCGGGGGCGTTGCGCTTCGCCTCCGACTCGTCGACGAGGATGACGCCCGAGGTTCCCTTGGTCACCGGCGTTTCGGGATTGGTCATCGCCTTGCCCATCATCGGGCCGCCGTTGATGAACTTGGCCGTCCCTTCCGGGATGCCGCCGCAGGCCGCGATGAGCTGGCTTATCGGGGTGCCGACGCGGACAAGGAAGTTGGCCTTCTTCGGCAGTTTCCGGCCGGTCATCGTCACCACGCGCTCAAAAAGCGGCTTATTCTTCTGCACCGCCTCGTAGACCGCGAGCGCCGTCCCGACATTGTTGACCACGCAACCGACATCGAGCGGCAGTTTGCCCGACGGCACTTCGCGGTTGAGACATGCCTTGATGAGCTGTTTTTCGGCCCCCTGCGGGTACTGCACCTTGAGCCCCTGCACCGCGACGCCGGTGTACTCCTTCGCCTTGCGGGAGAGTAGTTCCAGCGCGTCGGGCTTGTTGGCCTCGATGCCGATGATCGCTTTCCCGACGCCGAGCGCCTTCATGAGTATCTGCGTCCCGACCAGCACCTCGTCGGCCCGTTCGAGCATGACGCGGTGATCGCTGGTGAGGTAGGGTTCACACTCGACGGCGTTGATAAGGAGCGTGTCGACCTTCTTCCCCTCGGGCACCATGTATTTCACATGGGCCGGGAAGGTGGCGCCGCCGAGCCCGACGATGCCCGATTCCTTGATCTTCTCGACGATCGCCTTTTGGTCGAGCGTTATCTCTTTCTTCAGTTCGGGACTGCGGTCGATGGCCGGTTCCCACTCGTCGCCTGCGACATCGATGATGACCGCCTTGCGTTTGTACCCCGACGCGTCCACCACATCGTCGATACCGGACACGGTGCCCGACACCGACGAATGGACGCTCGCCGAGATGAAGCCCTCACCCGTCCCGATGAGGGTCCCCACCTTCACCTTGTCGCCCTTCTGAACGACCGGCTTGGCCGGGGCGCCGAGATGCTGGCCGAGGTGGATGAATGCGCGCTTGGGCAGTTCGGCCGCCTCGATGGGCAACCCCGCCGAAAGCTTGTTCTCCGGCGGATGGACCCCGCCGATCTTGAATGTCTTGAGATCCACGGTATTCTCCTCTATATCAGTTCATAGCGTTCGTTCACGCGACCGACGCCGTCTTGGGCGCCTCGGTCGCCGCCGGTTTCGGCTTGGGCGGCTCGAAGGTGGCCTGTATCGCCTTGGTGGGACACA
>CAYPQK010000087.1:0-12938 GCA_964412895.1 uncultured Spirochaetales bacterium | reverse complement strand
CGTAGATCACATTGTAGCGTATCGTGAACAGGTTGTTCGAGCCGGTCACATAGACGGCGTAGGAGTTGCCCGCCGTACCGGTCGCGCTCTGCCCGTAAATGACGAACCCTTCAAGCACGGTGGCGGCGGTGATGCCGCTCGCGTAGAAGGTGATCTTGTGCGGTTCGTGCGCCGAGTCGTTGCCGCGCACGATGGTCATCGTGGTCGAAAGGTGGCGCGCCCAAGTGTCGGGACGATAGCCGCCCAGCAGGTTCTTGCCGCTCGCCAGCGTCACCGTCTCCTCGTAGGTACCGTCGGCGACATAGACATTGGCCCGGCCGGTCGTAACGGCGCGGGCGCGACCCTGACTGATGCTCTTGCACGGATAGTTCCCGGCGCCGGTGCCATAGGGGCCCAGACCGCAGGTCCCGTTGTCGACCGCGTGGGTGTCCGAGGTCGAGACATAGATGACATTCGTATCGAGCGTGAACTCGCAGCCGTCGGCCGGCACGCCGTTGAGGTCCCAATGGAGGGCGTCGTTGCATTCCATGTAGCAGACCGGGGTGGCGGTCGCATTGCAGTGGCCGTGGGCGTTCGGCTTGGCGTATATCGTCGTGCAGTTGGTCTGACAATTGCCGCACGCGGTATCGAGATAGTATTTACCGCCGCTGATGAAGGTCTCGTCCTCGCTGCCGTCGCAGTCGTTGTCGAGGTAGTCGCAGAGACTCTCGGTCGCCTGATAGCTGGCGCCGAACTGCGCCGCGCCGCAGGCGGCCCACACGCCGCCCGAACAGCTCTTGCGGGCGCCGACGCAGACGCCGATGAGCGGCGAGACGGCCCCGACCGGATTGTCGCAGGCGGGACCGTAGGACGACAGGTTGTCGTCGACGGCGCCGTCGCAGTCGTTGTCCTTGCCGTCGCAGAGCGTCTCGCCGGTGGCCTCGTAGGTGCCGTTGGTGTTGTTCGCGTACTGCGTCTGACCGCAGGCCTGCCAGCCCGAGACGCCGCCGCAGACCTGTTTGGTGCCGGAACAGACACCGTTCTGGTTGGCGCAGTTGGGCGCGGTCATGCCGTTGTCTGCCGTGCCGTCGCAGTTATCGTCGATGCCGTTGCAGGTCTCGGCTACCGCCGTGCCCGCCGTCGCGTTGCATTCGACGCCGGTGTGATCGGCCTTGCAGATATTGACGCCGGTCCGCAGACACGCGCCGACACCGACGGTGCAGGTGTTTCCTTTCGTCGGGAAGCCGTTGTCGACGGTGCCGTTGCAGTCGTCATCGATATCGTTGCAGGTCTCGGTCACCGCCGTGCCGGCTGTCACCGAACATTCGGTCGCCGATCCGTCCCCTTTGCAGATGTTGGTGCCGGCGCGCTGACAGGCACCGATGCCGACGGTGCAGGGGGTGTTCTTAAGCGGGAAGTCGTTGTCTATAGTTCCGTTACAGTCGTCGTCGAGTCCGTTGCACAGTTCGGCGGTCGAAGTGCCAGCCGTCGCGTCGCACTGGACGCCGGTGCCGTCCACTTTACAGATATTCACGCCGATCCGCTGGCAAACGCCGACGCCGACGGTGCAGGGTTGGCCCTTGGTCGGGAACCCGTTGTCGACCGTACCGTTGCAGTCGTCGTCGTAACCGTTACAGGTCTCGGTCACCGCCGTGCCGGCCGTCGCATTGCACTCGACACCGGTGTGATCGGTCTTGCAGACATTGACGCCGGTCCGCAAGCAGAGTCCCTGTCCGACGGTGCAGGGCTGGCCCTTGGTCGTAAAGGTCTCGTCGGTCGAGCCGTTGCAGTTGTCATCGAGCCCGTTGCAGGTCTCGGTCGCCGGAGTCCCCGCCGCCGCATCGCATTCGACGCCGGTGTGGTCGGCCTTGCAGACATAGACGCCGTCGGCGCGGCAGATGCCGAGTCCGGCCGAACAGGCGGTGTTCTTGGTCGGGAAACCGTTGTCGACCGTGCCGTTGCAGTCGTCGTCGATCTCGTTGCAGGTCTCGGCGACCGCCGTCCCCGCCGTCACATTGCATTCGGTAGCGGTATGATCGGCCGTACAGACATTGACGCCGGTCCGGCGGCACGCACCGACGCCGACGGTGCAGGTGGTGTTCTTCGCCGGGAATCCGTTGTCGACCGAGCCGTTGCAGTCGTCGTCGATCTCATTGCAGGTCTCGGCGACCGCCGTCCCCGCCGTCACATTGCACTCGACCGCCGTGCCGTCCACCTTGCAGACATTGATGCCGGTGCGCTGGCAGTTGCCGACGCCGACGGTACACGACTGGTTCTTGGTCGGGAACCCGTTGTCGGCCGTGCCGTTGCAGTCGTCGTCGATGCCGTTGCAGAGTTCCGCCGCCGGCGTGCCCGCCGCCGCATTGCATTCGGTGCCGGTATGATCGACCTTGCAGACATTGACGCCGGTCCGCAGACAGGCGCCCTGTCCCGCCGTGCACGGCGTGTTCTTAAGCGGAAAACCGTTGTCTATGGCGCCGTTGCAATCGTCATCGGTCCCGTCGCAGGTCTCGGCGACCGCCGTCCCCGCCGTCACATTGCATTCGGTCGCCAGACCGTTGGCCGCGCAGACCTTGACGCCGGTACGCAGACAGGCCCCCACGCCGACGGTACAGGCGGTACCCTTGTCGGCGAAGCCTTCGTCGACCGAGCCGTTGCAGTTGTCGTCGTACCCGTTGCAGAGTTCCTGCGCTTCCGGATCGCCCGCCGTGACATTGCATTCGACATTATCATGGGCGCCGTTGCAGACATAGATACCGATGTTCCTGCAGACGCCGACGCCGACGGTGCAGGGGGTGTTCTTGAGCGGGAAACCGTTATCGATGGTCCCGTCACAGTCCTCGTCGACCCCGTCGCAGGTCTCTTCGGCGCCGCTCCCGGCGGTCACATTGCATTCGACATCGTCCTTTGCGGCGTTGCAGACATAGAGCCCGACGCGGGCGCAGACGCCGAAGCCGGTGAAGCAGAGCTGGTTCTTGGTCGGGAACGGGTCATCCACTTCGCCATTGCAGTCATCGTCGAGGTCGTTGCAGAGTTCCTCTTCGGGCGCACCTTCGCTCGCCGAGCATTCAAGCCCAGTGCGGAGCGCGTCGCACACCAGTATCCCGGCGCGGCGGCAGATCCCTTCACCGTCGTAGCAGACATCGCTTTTGCAGTGGTTGTCGGCCGCGGGGCAGATACCGCCGACGCGGGTCCACGGCTCGTCGGACGAACCGTCGCAGTCGTTGTCGGCCTCGTCGCACTTTATCTCGTCGCCGTTGTAGACATCGGCCGGATCGGGCAGATCGGCATGGGCGTTGCAGGCGGCGCCGGCACCCTCGCAGACATAGACGCCGGTCACCTGACAGACGCCGACGCCGTCGAAGCAGACATCGTTCTTGCAGTCGACGGTACAGCCGGAGGAGCGTTCCCACGGATCGTCTATCTCGCCGTCGCAGTTGTTGTCGAGATCGTCGCAGGAAAGTTCCGTCGGTGTTTCGGGGGCGTCCTTCGGCACCGCGTTGCACTCGACGCTCAGTTCGTCGGAGCCGCAGACGGTGAGGCCGGGATTCATGCAGACGCCGACGCCGGCGAAACAGACCTTCCGCAGGGTACCGCTGTAGGTCTCGTCGGTCTGGCCGTTGCAGTCGTTGTCGATGCCGTCGCAGAGTGTTTCGCTCTGCTGGTAGTCGGTGCTGTTGGGGGTATAGACCGCCGGGCCGCAGGTGAGCCAGCTTTCGATCCCGCCGCACTGTTTCTTGGCCCCGGAACAGGCGCCCAGCTGGTTGTCGCAGTAGGGAGCGTCGGCACTCACCCCTTCGTCAACGCCGCCCGCGCAGTTATCGTCCTTGCCGTTGCAGACCTCGAGGGCGCCCGGATATATCGCGGCGCTCGTCTCGTCGCAGTCCTGCAGGGAACAGTGGGCGCCGAGTCCGGCGTTATCGCCGTCGAAGTTCATACAGCAGGTGAGGTTGTCGGGGGTACAGGCCGAGCCGAGAAGCAGATAGTTCTCGTCGAACACCTCGGCGCAGGTATAGCCGGTCAGGCAGTCGTCGGCCGTCGCGCAGGCGGGAAGGCAGACCGGCGTGTTGGAGCCGAGTTTCACGCAGAGGTCATCGGCGTGGGCGCAGTCGGTCTGGCCGCCCGTGCAGTCGATGCAGGCCCAGCCGGCCGCCGGGAGACACCCGTCGGTCTTGTGGCAAAGCTCCGCCTTGCCGCAGAGGTCGTGACGCAGGGTATGACTGCACTGGCCGTCCGAGAACAGGTCCTCGGTGCAGTCGACGCCGTCGTCGCAGTTGGTGTCGACATCGGGAAGAGCATCGACGGTATCTTCGTCGGGAACCACATCATCGGTCTGATCGGTCTGATCCGACTGATCGGTCTGATCGTCAACGACCTCATCGGGCTGGACCTCGTCCGGCTGCGTATCGTCGGGTTCATCGCCCGGCGTATCGGTCGGGAACGGTTCGTCCTCATCGGCGGGGCCGATATGATCGTCGGTTACCGTCACCTCATCGTCGCCTACCGGAACGCCATCGTCGCCGGTCGTCTCTTCACTGACGACCTCGTCGGACTCGGGCACCGACTCCTTCTCGGGCAGACCGTCGAGGATGATGTCATCGGTGCCGATGGCATCCTCGTCGACCGGGACCTCCTTGTCGGGCCCCTCATTCTTTTTCGACGAACAGGCCGCCGCAACGACAAGCGACACAACCGCAACGACACACAGGAAGCGTTTCATGATCCACCCCATATTGCAAACTTCATATCTATTTTGAACAGGTACCAATAGATTATAATCGTGTGCGCGGGAAAAGCAACCGGAAATTTCAGTCGATGCAGTCGCAGTCCACGCCATTGTCGCGGGCCGCGTCGAGATACGATCCGACCAACATTTCCGAGTAGTTGCGTGACTCTCCGGAAGGGAATTCGGATGTCGGAGGATACTTAATATAGTCGCACCGGGTGCTGACCGACAAGGAGTACTGTTCGGCGCTGTTGGCAAAGGTGACCATGGCGTCGTAGCCGCACTCCTGTTTCGGCCCGTCGAACACTATCGACATTCCGATCCGCACCGCAAGATAGCCGAGCCCCTCTTTCATCTCGATACAGCGGCACTGTTTCGAGGGATCGTTCGTGTCCTTGAGCGCAATGATGGTAGTGGTGTCGTACTTCGCCATCTCCCCCTTGAAAGAGAGACCGGCGGCGATCATCCGCGCCGCGAACAGCAGGAGGAGGACCGCCGCCGCCACGGCGACGACGATGGCTCCTTGCTTCAGTTTTTTCCCGGCGCCGAACTGTTCGAGATCGATATCCTGTTCGGTGGGTTGTTTCCGTTCTTCGGTCATGACCTATCTCCGTTATGCTTTCTGTTCATCGGGTGCGGCGGCCACTCCCTGCCACCGGTCGAACCGGGTGAGCAGGAGCAGTCCCGGTATGGCGATGAGGGTCGAGATGACGAAGTATATCTCCCAGCCGGTGGTCTTCGCTATCCAGCCGGTCGGCGTCCCGACGAGCACGCGGGTCAGCGCCATGAAACTGGTCAGGAGCGCGTACTGCGTCGCGGTATAGCGTTTGTCACAGATGCTCATGATGAAGGCCGCGAACGCCGCCGTCGCCAGTCCCGAGCAAACATTCTCGACGGTGATGGCGGTCACCATCATCGGATAATTATGGCCGAGTCGCGCCAGCATGATAAAGGAAAGTCCCGATAACGCCTGCGTGAAGCCGAACACCCAAAGCGACCGTTTGATGCCCCAGCGCGTCATGAGTGCGCCGCCGGCGAGCGTGCCGAATATCGTCGCGACCAGTCCGAACGCCTTGGTCACCGCGCCGATGTCGGTCTTGGTGAAGCCGAGTTCGAGCATGAACGGGGTGGTCATCGCGAGCGCCATCGCGACATCTATCTTGTAGAGCAGGATGAAACCGAGCATCTCGAAGGCGCCCCGGCGGCGGAAGTATTCGATGAACGGCAGGAACACCGCTTCGCGCAGGGTCCGCGGCGGTTTTACCGCCACCTGCGGCTCGGGGGCGAACAGCACCGCGACGATGCCGATGAACATCGTGGCGGCCATGATGAGATAGACCGCCGTCCACGGCAGATGGTCCGACAGGATGAGCGCCACGGCGCCCGATATCACCATCGCGATACGGTAGCCCATGATGTAGAGCCCCGCACCGGCGCCGAGTTCCTCGACCTTCAGTATCTCGGTGCGGTAGGCGTCGACCGCGATATCTTGACTGGCGCTGAAGAAGGCGACGCAGAAAGCAAGCACCGCCATGAGAAGCGGCGTCGCGACCGGATCGGTGAAGGCCATCGCCGCGATGCCGAAGACCAGCGCTACCTGCGCGATGAGTATCCACGACCGCCGACGGCCGAGGAACGGGAAGGTGTAGCGGTCCATGAGCGGCGACCAGAGGAACTTGAGCGCGTAGGGCAGACCGACCAGCGAAAAGATGCCGATGACCGTCAAGTCGACGCCGACCGATGCCATCCACGCCTGCAGGGTGCCGCCGGTAAGGCCCAGCGGGATGCCCGCCGAGAAGCCGGTGAGGAGGACCACCGCCATCCGCCAGCTCGCGAACACCATGAGTATCTTGCGCACCCGGAACACCTCTGAAATAAACCGCCCGCACGATAGCAAGGAACGGCCCGTTATGCAAACTTTATCGCCGCTGTTGCATCATTCGCCGCTTCGGGCTATACTCGCCGCGGACCATGAACGGGAGGAGCCTATGCATACCGGGCATATCGTCGTGATGACCACCTTCGAGAAGCGGGAGGATGCCGACCGCGTCGCCCGGGCGCTCGTCGAGCGGCGGCTCGCCGCCTGCGTCCAGATACTGGGACCGATGACGAGCATCTACCGCTGGAAGGGAAAGGTCGAGACGGCGGGCGAACTGCTCTGCCTCATCAAGACGCGCCGCGCCCTCTTCCCGCAGGTGGAGAAGGCGGTCGCCGAACTGCATCCCTACGAGGTGCCGGAGCTGATCGCCCTGCCGGTCGAGATGGGGGGCGCCCGCTACCTGAAATGGCTCGATGCCGAGACCTTATAAATTCTTGTTGATAATTTATCCCTTTTAGTGATACTATACCCCCCAGATGAACCATGCGAGGGAGATCATTATGAGCACATCTCGGGGCACCCTGTTCCTTTGCGCGGCGATGCTGCTGTTCGCCGCCTGTGAGAATGCCACGATATCGAAGTTCGCCGACACCGATAAACTGACGGCCGACACCGACACGACAACCGATGATACGACCATCGCCGATAATGAGGCGACGGTCACCGATACCGACGCAGCGGTGCCCGACGACGCGGAAGATGTCGACACGGCGCGGCCCGACGACGATACACTGGACGCCGTCTGCATCGAACACTGGGACTGCTCCGAGGGGATGTTCTGCAAGCGCGGCATCGGCTCCTGCGGCGACCCCGGCGTCTGTACGCCCCTGCCGCTTGCCTGTGACGAGAACTATGCGCCGGTCTGCGGCTGCGACGGGATGACCTACAGTAACGAATGCAGCGCGAACGCCGGCAGCCATAATGTCGCCTACGACGGCGAATGCCAGCCGGGCAAACTCTGCGTCGACACCGCCGACTGCGACCCGGACGAGTACTGCCTGACCGCCAGCGGCATGTGCGGCGGCGAAGGTACCTGCACCCCCTATCCCGACGCCGAATGCTCCAACACGGTTGATCTGATCTGCGGCTGCGACGGCTCGACCTACAACAACTATTGCTATGCGCAGGCTAAAGGCGAGAGCATCGCCCACTGGGGACCGTGCGGTTCGATGATCACCTGCACCACCAACAAACAGTGCACCGAAACCGAATACTGCGCCAAGGACCTCGGCGTGTGCGACGGCACCACCGATGGCGGGTGCGACCTGCGGCCGGTCGACTGCGAGCTCATATCGGCGCTCATCCTCGTGTGCGGCTGCGACAATGTCACCTATGACCATCCCTGTTTCGCCTACGCCGCCGGCGTCAACCTGATGCACGACGGGGCTTGTGAAGGAGAGGATCTTTGCCTGATCAACGACGACTGCGGAGAGACGGAGTTCTGCAAAAAGGATATCGGCGTGTGCGACACGGGAAGCGGTGCCTGCGAACTGAGACCCGAGGCGTGCCCGCTCACCGCACCCATCGGCGAACCGGTCTGCGGCTGCGACGGTCTCGACTATTTCGACGAATGCAACGCCAACACCGCGGGAGTGAATGCCGCCTTCACCGGCGCCTGCGCCGACGCGACACCGAAATCATCGCTCATCTACAGTTACCGTGCCGACGCGACGCCACAGGTGACGGCCCATATACTCGCGGCGAAGTCGGCCGAAGAGACGATCGAATACAGCGAGGCGACCGTCGTCGAGAAGGTGAACACCAACCCGGTCAGCATCATCCTGCGGGTCACCTATGGCAATGTCACCGATCCCGTGCCGGGACAGGAGAATGTCATCGTTCAGGTCTCTCTGCCGCGCACCTCGAATGTCCCCTACACCGTGAACATCGACGGCGGCACGAACTATGTCCGCTGGCTCGACGCGGTCGGCAACACCAAGGTGGACCTCGTCGGTTCGGTGAACATCACCGCTTATGAGACCGACAACAATTTCCCCGATTATACCGTTACGGCGCTTGATTTCTTCGGTGAAGGGCTGGTCCCGAAACTGTGACCTAGATCAGCCGGTATCCTTTGAGCACTTCGATAAGTTTCGCGCGGTTCTGCGGCTCCATCGTTTCGAGCGGCGAACGCAGTATCTCTTCGCAATAGCCCATGAGGTGGAGCGCCGTCTTGGCCGGGATAGGGCTCGATTCTATGAACAGGACGCGGTTGAGTGCGTTGAGCCGCACCTGCTGTTCGGCCGCCTTTTTGAAGTCGCCCGCGAGCGCCGCCGCGGTCAGCGCGACCGTCTCGGCCGGCACGATGTTCGACAGCACCGAGATGACCCCGACGCCGCCGAGCGACACGAAGGGGGTTATGGTAAAGTCATCGCCCGAAAGCATCGCGAAGCGTCCCTGCCCGACCTGTTCCAGATAATCGGCGAGCTGCCCCATGTTGCCGCTCGCTTCCTTAACCGCCGTTATCTGCGGGATGGCGGCGAGTTCCTTGAGCCATGCCGCCGGGAGATTGAGCCCGGTCCGGCCCGGCACATTGTAGAGCACTATCTGCGCGCCGGTCGCGGCGATGGCGCGGTAGTGGGTCATGAGCCCGCGGCAGGTCGGCTTGTTGTAGTACGGCGTCACGACCAGCGCCTGCGTGTAGCCGAGGCCCAGCGCCATTTCGGTCAGTTTCACCGACTCGACGGTGTTGTTGGTGCCGGTCCCGGCGATGATATCGAGTCCCGCCGCCTCTTTTTTAACGAAGGCGTACAGCTCCTTCTTCTCGTCGAAGGACAAGGTCGCCGCCTCGCCGGTCGTACCGCCGACGACGATACCGGTCACGCCCCCCTTTTTCTGGAACGCGATGAGCCGCGCGAGTGCCGGATAGTCCACCGCGCCGCCTTTCGTGAACGGCGTCACTATCGCCGTGTAAACCCCTTTCATGCCCGCCTCCTAGATGCGTGAAACGCTGCTGATATCGTAGGACAGTATCGACTTTTTGTTCTTCATCTCCTGACTGACCCGCTCGATCTGCCGGATGTCGGTCCCCTTGAAGGAAAGATAGACATGGCCCGTCTTCTCGGTGGCATCGCGCGGATCGAGGTGTAGACTCTCGATGTTGAGCCCGGCGTTCGACACCTCCTGCAGTACATCGAGCAGGGCGCCGGGGGTATTCTTGATCTCTATGATGAGCTCGACCTTGTAGAGGGCGAAGTTGAACCAGTAGACCCCCTTCTCGACCCGCTCGATATTGATGCGCTGGAGCGTCGGACAGCCGCTTTTATGAATGATGTAGCCGCGCGTCGGCGATATGTAGGCGACGATCGGATCGCCCTCTTCGGGGCCGCAGCATTTGGCGGCGCCGTAGTCCTTCACCTCGCCCACCCCGCGGATGTAGACCGACTTCGAGCCGGGCACGACCTCGATGGTGTCGCGCTTGACGCGCCGCTCCGGGAAGAGCATGCCGACCTTGCGCGGCAGTTCCATGATGAGTTTTTCCACTTCCTCGTCGGAGAAGAGATTCTTCAGCACCACCCGCAGTTTGAACTCGCCGGTCGCCAGTTTGTAGAACAGCACCTGCAGACGCTGCTCCTTGGGAAGCGAATATTTGTCGGCGATCTCGGAGAAGCCGTCGAGCGTTTCGAGACGGTTGAAATCCTGCGCGCGGCCCGCCTTCTCGAAGAGCTGCTTGACCGTGTCGCGCCCCGCCTCGACAAGCTGTTCGCGCTCCTGCTGGGTGAGATGGCGACGGATATAGGTCTTCGCCTTGTGGGTCACTACGAAGGTGAGCCAGTCGTGGCGCGGGAACTGTTTCTTCGAGGTCTCTATCGCCACCTCGTCCTTGTTGCCGAGACGGTAGTAGATGGGGACCTTGCGGCCGTTGACCGTCCCGCCGACGCAGGTGTCACCGAGATTGCCGTGTATCGCGTAGGCGAAATCGAGCACCGTCGCCCCTTCGGGAAGCGTCTTGAGTTCACCTTTGGGCGTGAAGACCGATATCTTTTCCAGCGGGATGGCCGATTCGATGTCGTGGACGAAATCGAGCGGATTGGACATGTCGGGCAGTTCGCCGAGCACCTGCTGGAGCCACTGCATCGCCTTGTCCTTGTTGGATATCTCGTGCTTGTAGGCCCAGTGCGATGCGTTGCCCTCCTCCGCTATCCGGTGCATATCCTTGGTCCGTATCTGCACCTCGAGCGAATATTCGTGGTAGCGCACCACCGTGTGGATCGACTGGTAGTCATTGGGTTTGGGCCGCGCGATGTAGTCCTTGAAACGGTCGTTCATCACGGTGAATTCGCCGAAGGAATGTATCGCCGCCATGACGAGGTAGCAGTCGTCGCGGCTCGGCGAATCGAGGATGACGCGGACGCCGATGATGTCGTGCAGCGACCCGATGGCCTTGTTCTGCTTGATGGTCTTGTTGTAGATGCTCGGATAGGACTTGATGCGGCCGTAGATACGGTCGATCTTCCCGGCGACGGAGGGACAGTTCTTCTCTATCGCCTCGCGCACCTTCTCCTGTAGCGTCTCCAGCACCGCCGCCGGATCGTTATGGAACCGTTCAACGATATAACCGTCGACCTGTTCCCAGCGGTCACGGTAGAGGTAGTAGAAACTGAGCGACTCCAATTCCTCCTTCATCCAGTAGACGCCGAGCCGGTGGGCAAGCGGCGTGTAGAGCCGCAGTGTCTCGCCGGCGATCCGTTCCTGCTGTTCCTGCGACATCGATTCGATGGTCATCATATTGTGCAGGCGGTCGGCGAGTTTGATGAAAATGACCCAGATGCCGTTGCGCGCCGCGTAGGTGATGAGTTTCTGGAAGGCGTGCGCCTGCTTCTCCTCCTTGCCGATGGTCAGTCCCGACAGTTTGGTGACGCCGTCAACGAGGTTGGATACCTTGTCGCCGAAAAGCTGTTCTATCTCGGTAAGCGTGGTGGTGGTGTCCTCGACCGTATCGTGGAGCAGTCCCGCGATGACGCATTCAAGGCTCATCCGCATCTTGGCCAGCAGATACGCCACCGCGTAGGGATGCATGATGTAGGGCTCGCCGCTCTTGCGGACGATGCCGTCGTGGGCCGCCGTCGCCAGCACTATCGCCATGTTCAACTGTTCGCGTGCCGCCATCTTCTCGGCGTCGGTGAACTGCGGGTGCGCCTCGATATGCGCCTTGACGATGTCGTTGGGGCGGATGATCCGCAGAATATCCATATGGGGCTTGCGTTTGACGATGTTCTGGAACTGTTTTACATCCATCAGGAGATCATCTTCTCGATTATATCGGCGTTCCAGCGTTTCGAGCAGTGTATCTCGGTCGACACGATACTGCCCAGCAGCGCCGCGGCGTGCTCCAGTTCGTCGTTGACTACCACATAGTCGTAGTGGATGTAGCGTTTTATCTCGTCGCGCGCCTCCTGCAGGCGCCGTTCGATGACGCCGGTGTCGTCGAGCGCGCGGCCGGTGAGCCGCTTCTTGAGTTCCATGATGGAGGGCGGCAGGACGAAGACGAGTATCGCGTCGTCGGGGAGCAGGTCCTTGACCGCGAGCGCCCCCTGCACATCGATGGAGCAGATGACATACTTACCCGCGGCGACCCGCTCGGCGATCCAATCTTTGGGGGTGCCGTAAAGGTGGCCGTAGACCTCGGCCCATTCGAAGAAGTAGCCGTTGTCGATGCGGTTACGAAACTCTTCGTCGGTCAGGAAGAAGTAGTCGCGGCCGTTCTTTTCGCCGGTCCGGGGGCGGCGGGTGGTGCAGGAGATGGATTGTTCGAGGAAGGGGAAGCGGGAGCGGACGGCGTTGATGAGGGTCGTTTTGCCGGTCCCCGACGGGGCCGATATCACGAAGACCATGCCGCGACGGCCGCCGGCGGCGTTCTGTGCTGTTTTTTTCATATGAGCGTTTCTCTCCAAAATCGGGGTACTATATACCAAACGCGCGCGCGATTCAATAGGCAACATAACCTTTTTTAAGGGGTGGCGGGCGGTTAGGGTTCGAACGGGCAGACGCCTTCTTTGCTACAGGTCACGATAGACCTCTTTGCGATGGCGGATATAGATCACCACGATGACGGCATCCGGCACCGACACCTGATAGACGATCCGATAGTCGCCGACGCGAACACGGTACAGATGTTCGCTTCCCGCCAGCTTGGCGTAACCCGCCGGGAACGGCGCGACCGCAAGCGCTTCCACCTTTTCAAGTACACGGGACAGGAACGGCTCGTTGATCTTTCGCAGGTCCTTTTCAACCGATGATTTGAGAACGATACGAAAACTAGCCATGCGACGCGAGGCGTTTTTTCATGTCGGCGAGACTGATGGTTCTTTCGTTGCGCCGTTCGGCCGCGACCGCCAGATCATGCAGATCTTC
>CAYPQK010000086.1:0-13314 GCA_964412895.1 uncultured Spirochaetales bacterium | reverse complement strand
GCAGGAGGTGCTGGTCCCGGTATTTCTCCTTCCGCAGAACGGCGAGGTCCGTTTTCCGTTCGACGCGTGGGTCCTCAAGATAACCGATTTCTCCAAGACCGGCGGATCGGTGCAGGTGACCTTCCCCGATCAGGGGCTGGTGGGGTTCTTCGAATACCTCGGTACCGTCAACCCGCAGATCAAGGAGGGACATCGCTATCGCAAGGGGACGGTCATCGGGACCGGCGGGTTCGCCAAACGCGGCGAGTCCGACGGTGTCCGTTATTTCCTTGAACGGCGCGATGGCGCCCCGGTATCGCCCTTCTTTTTCCACCATACGACCCTGCGGCTCATCCCGTCGGAAGAGAAGACCAACCTGACCATCACCCAGAACTTCTACCGCAACTGGCACAAACAGGGTCAGGAATTCGAGAAGCAGTATTATTGAGCGATGCCCTCTCGGTCATAACGGCTGCCCGCCGTTTTCTGCTCGTCAACCCGCCCGTCGATGACTTTACCGCCTACAGCCTGTGGAGCGTGCCGCTCGGTCTGATGCGGGTGGCCGCCGGACTGCGCGGAGCGGGGAAGGAGATCGTATTCATTGATCTGCTCGACGACCCGGCGATGCGTTTACCGCCACCTTCGATAGCGCCCGAATACCGCGCCGACGGTCGTCACGGCTTCTGGAAGACCCCGATGCCCAAGCCGCCCGAACTCTCGATGGTGCCGCGCCGCTACAACCGATTCGGTGCGACCGACGACCATATTCGAACAGTGACCGCCGGACTGCCGACGCCCGACGCCATTCTCATCGCTACCGGGATGACCTACCGGTACCGGAGCGTCATCCATACCGCCGACCTTCTGCACGAACGGTTCCCCGGCGTGCCGGTCATCGTCGGCGGGGTAGCGGCGCGACTTATCCCGGAACGGTTCACGGCGGCGGGACTCATCGTTGAAACGGGGGAACTGTACCCCGGCATTGACCTCAATAATGTTTCAGATATCGCCGAACGCTACGGGGTCTATCCGCTCGAACTGGTGAGCGGCTGTCCCTTCCGGTGCCGCTACTGCGCTTCGCACATTTTTCATTTATCAGTGAACATTTATCAGGAGAAGGGACGAATTGAAGGGCTGAGGAAATGGCAGAAAAAGACTTCGAAAAAGGACGCAGTCTTTTTTGATGATGCTCTTTTGTTTGATAAAGGCCGCTATCTGAAAGGATTCCTCGGTCACCTTGAGCCGGGTCAATTCCGTTTTCATGTGCCGAACGGACTCCATCTGCGGGAGCTTGACGCGCCGCTCGCGGCGCTTCTGCGGCTGTATCAATTCGCGCCGCTTCGCTTCGGTTTTGAGACGATATCCGACCGGTTCGATGCGAAGAAAGAGACCGCAATGTTGGCCGAAAAAGTGGCGCTCCTGCGCGACGCTGGATACCACTCCGCCGACATCGGCATATATCTTCTCTGCGGGATGCCGGGACAGACGGTCGCCGAGGTCGAGGATTCCATCGCGGCGGTCATCGCGGCGGGCGGACGGCCGTACCTGAGCGAATTCAGCCCGGTGCCGGGAACACCGCTTTTCGACGAACACCATGCCGAGAGTCGGCTCGACTTCGCGGACGAACCGCTCTACCAGAATAATTCGCTGTCCAGCTATCGCTCACCGATATTCACGCCGCCGGTGATGAAGCGGCTCAAGGACCGGCTCTCGGCTCTTTACCGCGAACAGGACGGGCGGTGAAGTTGCTTTTTTAACGCCGGCGCGGTACAACATTCCGTCAATTAGGGAGGAGAACCGATGCTCACGCAGAAGGATATCATCTATTTTATCGTCACCGACCGCTTTTTCGACGGCGACCCGAAGAATAACGCCGGTGTCGACCGCAACAATCCGACCGCCTATCACGGCGGCGATTTCGCCGGCATCGTCAAGAAGATACCGTATCTCAAGCATCTGGGCGTCACGGCGCTCTGGATAACGCCGGTCTACGAGAATACCCATCTGGCCGACCGCGGCGCTTACGGCTACCACGGCTACTGGCCGCTCGACTTCGAGAAGGTCGATCCGCATCTCTACACCGCCCGTCCCGGCATCGCCCCCGGCAGCATGGAGTATGTCGGCGAACTGGCCGATCGCCTGAAGGAGGGCGGCATCAAGCTGGTGCTCGACATGGTGGTCAATCATGTCGGTTACAACCATCCCGCCCTGTGCAACGACCCCTGCACGCCGATACGGTCGCACTGGTTCAACACGGCGGGCGTCAGTTCCGATGTCTCGGAACAGGATGGCTGGATGATGGGACTGCCCGATCTCGATCAGGACAACCCCGAGGTGGTCGACTACTGCGTCGGCGCGATACTTCGCTGGATACGCGATGGGCGGATAGATTCGATCCGCATGGATACGGCCAAGAATGTCGAGCGCGCCTTCTGGCAGCACTTCAAGACCAAGGTCAAGGGGCGCTACCCCGATGTGTCGCTGCTCGGCGAGGTGCTGGAGAACGATATCTCGCGCCTCTCGGAGTTCCAGCAGCACTTCGCGTTCGATTCGCTCTTCGATTTCCCGCTCCAGCGGACGATGACCGAGGTATTCATCCGGGGGAATACCTTCAACTGGCTTGCCTCGCCGCGGCTGTCGCCCAATGACGCGCCGGGAGTGCTCGACGGCGATACCTACTACACGAATCACAACCGGCTGGTGACGCTTCTGGACAACCACGACCTGCCGGCCCGTTTCTTCACCGAGGCGCTCCGGGCGACCGGCGGCGACCGCCCCACGGCTCTGAAGATGCTGCGGCTGGCCCTTTCGTTCCTGATGACCACGCGCGGCATACCGCAGATATACTACGGCACCGAGATAGCGCTGGAGGGCGGCAATGATCCCGACAACCGGCGCGACATGCCGTGGGAACTCTTTACGGGCGACAAGCCCAAGGCGCAGTACCCCGAAGCGCGGGAGACCTTCGACCACCTGAAACGGCTCATCGCGATACGGAAGGAAAACGAGGCGCTGACCTGCGGATCGCTCATCACCCTCTATGTCGACCGTTTCGTTTATGCGGTGTTGCGCGAATTCGACAACAATGTCGTCATCGCGGTGTTCAATAATGGGGCAGACCCGATGCCCAATGCGCTGAATATCCCGGTCTCCGCCAATCCGCGCATTCCGCCGCGCATCAAGCAGATGCTCGAAAAGGGGCGCTTGACTGATCAGTTGGGCGGTGGTATGGCGCGGCTGACCGACGGCTGTCTGCCGGTCAGGCTCGACGGCCGGTCGGCGGCGATATTCCGGCTTGAATAATAACATACACGAGGTGATAGTATGGAAGTGAAGAAGGCGCCCATCGACATCAAGAAATTCACCGTCCTTTCGGTCCATCTGGACGCCGTGCCGGTGCCGAAGGAACATCAGGGAAAGAAACTTCCCGAACCGCCCATCGACATCGATTTCTCGGTCCTCAACGCGGTCGAGAACGAGCGGCTGACCAAGGTCGTCCTGAAAGTGGGGGCGAACCTCAAACGCGAACTGCCCGGCTATTCGTTCCAGATCGTCTGCGAGGGACTCTTCGAATATACCGAAAAAATGGCTCCCGAAGAGCGCGAGAAGGCGCTCTTCCTCGCCCTGCCGATACTCTTCCATTCGGGGCGCGGCTTCCTGCTCAACCTGACCGCCGCCGGCGTCTACGGCCCGTTCAATCTGCCGATGCCCGATATCAACGAACTCTTCGCCCGCAAAAAGGCGGTCGAGGCGACCGGCAAGGCGAAGAAAGGGACCGCCTAAGAAATAATCGCTTCCGCAAAAATACCGCTTGCAAACGGCTTCCCCCGGAGTTATACTGTGATTGTCGATTGATCACTCCTCCGCTCTTTGCCACTCGAAGGTATGCATCTCCGCCCTCCACCATCACTTCCATCAGGATAGTGACGGTTCTTTCCAACATTGAATGCTTCCCGGCGGCGCGCAAGCGTCCGTCGTCGGGGCGTTGCGGTGTCGGAAAGGGGCGGGTTCTTACCAATGTTCGAGAGGAGGAGGCCATGCGCCAACATCGAACGAACCACGCGGCAGCCACCCTGATGAAGACGCTCGTCGTCATCATCGTTGCCGCCGCCTCTTTCCTGCTGGAAGCGGGAGAAGTCAGGACGGTCGTCCTCAACGAAGCGGTGCGGCTCTACGCCGCCGGCGAGTATCCGCAGGCGCTCGCCGAGATCAATGAGGTCGAGGAGCTGCTTGTCGGAACGCCGATGGAGGCGGAGGCGATGCTGCTGCGCGCCCAGATCATCGCCTTCATCACGACGCTCGAAAAAGTGCAGGAGGCGGTCGAGACGGCCGATGCCGACGGTATCTTGCGGATGGTCGAGAAGGCCGATCTGCTCGACAAGGTCATCGCGCCGCGCGGTAGCGGCTGGAAACTGCAGGCCCGAAAGATCCGCGCGTGGGGTTATTACCTGACGGCGGTGCGTCTTGAGCGGCGGGAACTCTACGGCGATGCCGACCGCTGGTACCAGTTGTGCGTTGCCGAGGATCCGGAACGGACCGAGTGCGTCGGGTGGATCACGGCCAAACCGAAACTGCTCCAGAAACTCTACCTCAAGGCCCAGCTCTATCAGGATTATTATCCGTCACGGGCGATGGAACTTTACCGCGACCTCTGCCGGATGACCGACCTGACCGACGAGTTCAACCGAAAGGCGCAGCGCGGGCTTGCCCTCACGGAAGAACGCGAATGACGGCCCCGGTGACGCCGATTAGTTGACAACGGCCGCCGTTCACGGTACTTTCTAGCGGCCGAGAACTGAAGAACAACGGATGCAGTTATACCTTGCGCCCATGGCGGAGATAAGCACCGCCGCCTTTAGAGAAATATGTTATCTGACCGGCGCCGATGTCTGTTACACCGAGATGATATCGGCAAAAGGGGTCTCGTTCGGCAACAAGAAGACCGTCAAGATGGCGCAGGTACAGCCGGGGGAGCCGAAGACCTTCGTCCAGATGTTCGGATCGGAACCCGACGATATCGCCGGGGCGATACAGCGCATCGAGGCGTTGGATCATTCCGTCTACGGTTTCGACATCAACATGGGCTGTCCTATGAAAAAGGTACTCAAAGGGCGCAACGGCGCCTTTCTGATGACCGATCCCGAAAAGGTGCGTCGTATCGTCATCGCGGCCCGCGCGGCGACGAAAAAACCGCTTTCGGTGAAGATACGCAAGGGGTACCAGCAGGAGAACGGGCTTGAGATAGGGGCCATCATCGAAGAGGCGGGGGCCGATCTGCTGGTCATCCATCCGCGCCTCAAGACGCAGATGTTCCTGCCGAACACCTGCGATCCCGATTTCTCCATCCGGCTTGCGGCGGAGCGCGGTATCCCGGTCATCCATTCGGGCGATATCACCGAGCCGGGCGACCTCGAACGGTTCTCCGGGTCGAAGATCGCCGGGTTCATGATAGGACGCGGCACCTTCGGCCGTCCGTGGATATTCGAAGAACTGCGTAGCGGCATTCCGGCCGCCGCCGAGCGGAAACGGGAACTCATGACATTGCATTTCCGCGCCATTCGGCTATACTTGATCGGTATTTCGCTCCGTACCATGATGAACGAACTGAAGAAGAACGCCGTTTGGTATTCGCGGGGCGGAGCCGGTTCGACCGAGTTCCGCAACCACATTTACCAGACGAAGTGGGATGAGCAGGGTTTGCTGGGGACGATAAACAACTTTTTCGGGATAGATATCTGATGATAGCCGGTATCAGCGACAGCGCCGAGGCGATGCGCCGTTTCGTAACCAAGGTGCATCCGGGCAAACCGATCCTCATCGGTGGCGAACCGGGGGTGGGGAAGAATCATCTCGCCCGCAAGATCGTTAACACCTACTACAAGAACGACGGCATCCGGTCGGCCTTTTCGCGCATCGTCAAGGCGGAGTTCGGCCTGCCCGATCCGCTGACCGACGAACTGGTGCTGGTCGAGGAACGGTCGCAGTTCGACGAACTGGCGGCCCGTATCCCGCAGAATCTCTGGATAGCGCCGCTGCGCGAACGGCTGGAGGACATCCCGCCGCTCTTGGAGCACTTCATCACCCGCAGCGACGACTACGATTTCTGGTGTTCGCAGGAGAATCTTGCCAAACTGCTGGCCTACTGGTGGCCCTACAATGTCGAGGAACTGCGCCGCGTGGTGACCACCAAGGAGGGGCACAAGCAGTTGCCCTACGAACGGATCCGCGAGATACTGACTCATTTCCCGGCCAACAAACTGGTATCGATGAAAATGGAGGGATTCTGGGACGATCTGGGGAAAAATGTCCGTCCCGGCAAATTCTTCCAGATGTTCCTCGATTCGGTCGAACGGGAATTCATCAAAACGGCGCTTCGCCGCTGTGAATGGTCGGTCAGCGAAACGGCCGAAATGCTCGACATCCACCGCAATACCCTGAACCAGAAGATACGCAAATACCGCATCGCGAAAAAGAAGGGCGGCTGATGCTCCCGCTCTATCCCATCATCGATATCGCAGGCGACCGGCCGTTTGATGCCGCTTTCGTGGACCGCGTGATCCGGGTGCTCCGTCCGTCGTTCCTGCAGCTGCGGATGAAGGAGGGGAGCGACGATCTTTTCGTCGCGAACGCGCTTTTTATCCGCGACCGGATACGGGCCGTGAACACCGGTACGCGGCTGGTGATCAACGACCGGCCCGATATCGCCGCCCGCTGCGGCGCGCCGCTGGTCCATGTGGGCGATACCGACATGACGCCCGACACGGTGCGGCGCCGCTATCCCGATCTGCGGGTGGGCCTTTCGACCCATTCGCTGGAGGATATCGAGAAAGCCAACGGTCAGGACCTTGCCTATATCGGGTTCGGTCCGGTGTTCGACACCGCCACCAAGCGGACCGGGCGGCCGACCGTCTTATCCGTCGTCGCCGAGGCGCTGCGTCTTTCGCGGCATCCGGTGGTCTTCATCGGCGGTATAACGCCGGACAATATCGGGCTTCTGCCCGCTTCGGAACGGGCGCAGGCGGCGGTCATCGGGGCGGTCGCGGAATTTGTGAGCAGGGGGGAACGATGAGCGATACGGGACGCCGCTTCACGGTGCTTATCGTCGACGATTCGGTGGTGTCGCTGACCCATCTCCAGAAGATACTGCTGAAGACCGGCTACGGCGTCATCCCGGCGTCGAGCGGAGAGGTGGCCTTCACGGCGATGGAAAACACGCTGCCCGATCTCATTCTGCTCGACATCATGATGCCCGGCATGGACGGTTTTGAGGTGGTGCGGCGGCTCAAGAGCACCCCGCGGACTGGCCACATCCCGGTTATCTTCCTGACCGGCAACGACGACGATGCGTCGAAGATGACCGCTTTCGACCTCGGCGCGGTCGACTATATCGTGAAACCGTTCAGTCCGCAGGAGGTCAAGGCGCGGGTCGCCGTTCACCTCAAAATAGCGGTCGCCCTGCAGGAGGCCATCGAGGCGCAGGCGGCCAAGATCCGGCAGATACACGATGCCCAGCAGGCGATACTCATCCGTCCTGCCGATATGCCCAAGGCCCGGTTCTCGGTCTATTTCCGGTCGGTCCTCGAGGCGGGCGGCGATTTCTACGACGCGCTGGAGATGGCCGAGGGAATGTATACCTTTCTCATCGCCGATGTGGCGGGGCACGACATAGCCACCAGCTACATCCATCCGGCGCTCAAGGCGCTCTTCCGCCAGAACTGTTCCCCGATCTATACCCTTGAAGAAACGGTCGTGATGATGAACCGGGTGCTCGAACGGATCCTGCCGGCCGAGAAATACCTTTCGGCGCTGTTCCTGACGGTCAACCGGCCGGCCGGGAAGGTGTCGTGGGTCAACGCCGGACATCCGCCGGCCATATTCCTGCCGAAGAGCGGCGAGCCGCACTTCCTCGAAGGGGAGGGTGAGCTTATCGGCATCAACCACGATTCGCTCTACCGCGTCAGCGAACATCCCTTCTGTCCCGGCGACCGCATCATTCTCTACACCGACGGGCTGGTCGAGTGGAAGGAGAACACCACGGTATGGGCCGCCGAATACCGGAAACTGCTCCCGGTCGCGGCCAGTATCGCCGGAGCGCCGATCGCGGATATGCCGCGCCTGCTGGTGGACCGCTATCTGCCCGCCAAAGAGCAGGTGGACGACGATATCATAGTGATGTGCGTGGAATTCTAGGGACGGTCGTCCCCCCCCGGCGCTTACTCTTCGCCCGAATTGGGTATCTTACCCGGAACGATGATATAGACATCGCGGATGTCGAGCGTGGCGCTGCCGCCGATGACCAGTATCTTTGCCGTGAAGAGGTGCGCCTCGGGGTCCTGATTGTCGTAGAAATCGTTCCGGAAGGTGACATTGTAGGTGACCTGCGTGCCGGGATCGACCATCAGTTCGCCGCCCACTTCCTGCACGCCGTCCACAGGGTCGGCTGAAAGGAAGTCGATTGCCTTGATGAAATCCTTCGTTTCGGCGACGCCGTATATGTTGGTGGTCGATTCGGTGCCGGTGGAGAGCGCCAGCGCGATGGTGCTGGTCAGTTCGGTGACCGCGTCGACCACTTGCGCCGATAGATCGCCGCCGCCCGGGACGGTGCCGTCGGGATTTATCTTATAGATGAATGCCTCGCCCGCGGTGTTTTCCGAGCCGGTGCCGTCGGCGACCTGCGTGTAGTAGGAATCGGGGCCGGTCAGGATATCGGCCGCCGAATCGATGCCGATGAACTTGGCGTTCTTCGCGTTCATGGCCGCTATCGCCTGCGTCAGCGAATGTCCGGTGCCCACATACCACGAACCGTCGATGCCGCCCGTGTAGTAGTCGTCCGGAACGCTCGGCAGCTCGTAGCCTTGGAACGGTTCGTCGGTGACCATCAGGAATATCGGCAGGGCGTCGTCGCGGAAACAGACGCCGCCGTAGGTGCCGGCCGCACAGCCGCTGACCGCCGGGATGGCGATGTCGTCGTAGGAGTAGGTCGGGGTGCCGCGGGTCTTTTTCAGCCGTATCTGCGCCGTCAGCCCGTCGCCGGTGGCCGCCTGATAGAGCGTCTCTTCCTGCGGTTCATACCAGCCTTCGGTATTGGTCAGGGCGTTGAGCGCTATCTGAACATCGAGAGAATTATCGGTGACCAGCTGGGAGACAGTGTAGGGGGAATCCTCCCAAGTGCCGAAGCTGACCAGCCCGAAGTGGGTGTCGGGTATCGCGATGAGGATGTTCTGGATGACCGAACTCATGTTCGACTTGAGGTTGTTTATCTCGTCGTTCATCGAGGGGGAAAGGTCGATCATGATGACGACATCGGCGATGCCGACATCGGTGGTGAACTGGAGATCGTCGTTCTTGGGCGCCTCCTGATAGGGAAGCACCACATAGAAATCCTCGGCCGGTATTGAACTGCCGCCGTCGAGCGGGTTCGATCCGTAGGCGACCTCGGCCATATCGGATACGAGGTCGTCGTCGCTGTCCTCGTCAAGCGGGTCGGTGCCAAGTTCCTTCTCCTTCAGATCGGAGAGGCCGTCGTTGTCCGAATCGCCGTCCTTGAAGTCGTAGATGCCGTCGCCGTCGGTATCGGCCGGGGTCGCGGGGTTGGCGCCCGCCTCGATAGCGTCGGAGATATCGTCGCCGTCGCAGTCGCCGTCGAGATAATTGGGGGTGCCGTCGGTATCGACATCGCCGCTTCCTTCATAGATGTCGAGTATGCCGTCGCCGTCGGAATCATTGTCGAGATAGTCGGGGATGGTATCGGCGTCGCTGTCGAGCGGAGTGGTAGGGTCGGCGCCCGCTTCGTCGCCGTCGTTCATCATGTCGTTGTCGGCGTCGGTGTCCCGGTAATTGGACTTGCCGTCACTGTCGGCGTCGCCGGTCCCTTCAAGGGCGTCGGGCACGGTATCGCCGTCGCTGTCGGTGTCGAGGTAGTCGGGGGTGCCGTCGCTGTCGGTGTCGAGCGCAAGTCCGCTCGGCGCCTCGACGCTGTTGGAGATGCCGTCGCCGTCGCTGTCGGCGGTGGGGTCGATATCGCTGTCGGGGAGGACATCGTTGTCGTCGGGCGTATCGATGTCGTCGGGAAGCACTTCGCCGTCGTCCGGATTGACCGGCGCATCGTCTTTGATGTCGCTATCGTCGGGGATAGGCAGGCCGTCGGAACCGTCGGGCGTGACGCCGTCGTCAACAACGATGCCGTCTTCGTCGGTATCGCCGGTGTTATCGTCGTTCTCGCTGCTCTCACCACCGCAGGAAACGAGGAAGAACCACAGCGGCAGGGTGACAAACAACATCCACAGGACATTTCTCTTCATGACCACCTCCGGTTTCAAGGACGACCCATTGTAGCACAAAAATTCTGCAAAGCAACCCGATTTCTATGATTATTTGGATAGAAAGAGAAGCGCGCTCAGAGCCGTATCACGCCCCATTCGGTAACGGTGAAGCCGTCGCGGACGAAGGGGGCGGGGGCGTCGGGCGGTTCAATGGTGACCGGCTCGGCGGTCGTCTCGATGACATACCGATGCCGCAGGAGGCTGTCGGGAGTCACCGAGAGTTCCAGCGTTTCAAGGGTGCGGATGACGGCGTCGTCCTGCGGGTAGACGATGAGGTAGCCCGGTTCGGAGAGGAGCGGCATCCACCATTCGATGAAATCCTCTATCTCCTGCCCGACGAAACCGCGCGTGGCAAGGTCGTTGCGGAAGAACTGCTCCATCTCGTCGGTCGCGACGAGATAGCCCCGTTCCCGTTGCCAGCCGTTGGGCTGGACGCTCTCGTAGAAAAGGAACCGCCACTGGCCGTCGATCATGCCATCGGGCGTCACCCGGACGCTCCAGCCGTCGTTGTAGAGCGGCTCCGACACCGTAACATGACCTCCCCGCGGGAAACCTATCTTCACGGTGATATCCAGCGGCGCTGTCGGGTAGAGGTAGATGTTGGGCTTGAGGTCGGGTTGCTCGGTGATGCATAACGCATAACGAAAACCGTTGGCATCTTGGTAATCACCGCAATATGATGAGGGGCCATCACAAGATTCGAAGAAGGCAAAAACACCTTCAGTGCTGCATTTGTAAAGGTCATTATATGTTTCTCCTTTACAGACAGCTTCGCCAGCTTGGCAGGTATTATCTTCTCCGTTTTCTTCCCCGCCGCACGCCGCGATGAGAAGCAAAGCCGAAATTATAACTAGCCACTTCATGGAACACCCCCTGTCAATTCGAGAATCTGCCTGAAGGATAGCATTTTAAAGTGGGAAGTCAATCGGAAAATGACCTAGAAATAAAAGGTGACCCCCAACGAGCCGAAAATGGAAGTGTCGAAGTCGGTGTACCCCTTATCATCCCCAAACGGCATATGATACCCCATAGAGAGGGAGAGGGCGAACAGCTCCTTGATACGCCAATCGACGCCGAAAAACGGGGACGCCATGACCGGAAAAAAGGTGCCCATGCCGGCGTAGATGTGCAATTCCGGTATAGGATAACCTCCGACCCATGCCTTGAATCCATTATAGGGTGGGCGCGGATCGGCAAATGAGAAGGCGATGTACGCGGCATCCATTGATCCAAGCCGAAGTGTCGCATGCGGCCAAGGAAGGACGCCATCCTTTTCTGCCAGAAATCCGATCCCCAATGTCAGCTCAATATTCTTATGTAGGTAAGAGCCGGAGGCCATCAGGCCACCGTAATTGTCCACTTCACGGTCCTCCATGGGGACGCCCTTTCCCGTTTTTGTGTCGATCTCGTAGCGTTCAACGCGGTTCATATATATGGCCGCGCCGCCGACCTGCCAACGATCCCACCGTTTTTTGTATTGGACCGATGCGACTCGGTAATCGTATATGCTGAGTGTTTCGCAGGCGGTGATACCATAGACGCCGACACCGCCGTATGCTTCGACCGTCTGGCCATCCTTGTCGGGGTTCTGGAAGCCGTAGCTTATAGAAAAAAAGAGAAAAAGAATGAATGCGGTCTTGATCCGTTTCATGTCAGAGCCGTATCACGCCCCATTCGGTAACGGTAAAGCCGTCGCGGGTGAGGGGAGCGGGGGCGTCGGGCGGCTCGATGGTGACCGGTTCGGCGGTCGTCTCGATGACATACCGGTGCCGCAAAAGGCTGTCGGGCGTCACCGAGAGTTGCAGGTCCTCAAGGGTGCGGATGACGGTATCGTCCTGCGGGTAGACGATGAGATAGCCCGGTCCGGCGAGGAGCGGCATCCACCAGTCGATGAAATCCTCTATTTCCTGCCCGACAAAGCCGCGCGCCGCAAGGTCGTTGCGGAAGAACTCTTCCATTTCGTCGGTCGCGACGAGGTAGCCCCGTTCTCGCTGCCAGCCGTTGGGCTGAACGCTCTCATAGAAGAGGAACCGCCACTGGCCGTCGATAAGACTGTCGGGCGTCACCCGAACGGTCCAGCCGTCGTTGTAGAGCGGCTCCGACACCGTGACATGACCTCCCCGCGGAAAACCGATCTTTACCGTGATATCCAGCGGTGCGGTGGGGTAGAGGTAGATGTTCGGCTTGGCGTCGTCGGTCACTGGTTGCTGACATTCGGCAGTATTCTCGCTTGTATAATAACAGGTAAGACCTTTGTCGGTGCAGTCTTCTTTACCGGTCCAGCGTTCGTTCTCACATATCAGAACATCATCCCCGAAACAAACCTCGTCGTCGTTCTGACATTCCCGTTCGGTACAATGGGCCTCATAATGTCCCGAGACAAAATTTTCCGCGCAAATGTCATAATTCGCCATGCAGGAACCGGTTTCTTTCCACTGGATCCAATCATTTTCTTCAACGCAGGTGACGATATGGGTCTCCAAGGTACATCTGACATCGCCGATCCGGCAATGTATGGTGCCGTCAGGCCACATGTTGTTGCAAACGGCGTTGTAAGAATCTTGCACCGTGTCATAATATTCGTAACAATCGTCATAGACGCCTGCCGGGTCGCAGGTCTCAACGACACTCCAGCCGCTCTCACCGCAAAGTTCTATGTTTTCCGGCGGCGAATGAACGGAGCACCTGTGATCGCCGATATGACAAAGAATCGCCTCTGAATCGGGCAGTATCTCCTCATTTGTGTTGATGATACTGTCATCCGGCAGGATATCGTCGTCTGTCGGCACATCATTATCTTCTTCGGGCAAGGGAGCATCGTCGACCAGCGGCACATCGTTTTCGACGGTATCTTCTTCAACGAATTCATCCGTGTCGACAACGGTAGTGTCAATATCGGTCGGGTTGTCTTGGTCACCGGCAGAATTCTTTACATTGTCGCATGCCGCGATGACCAACAGCAACGGAATAAGCATCAGCCATTTCATGAGAGACCTCCGTTATTCGTCATATC
>CAYPQK010000085.1:0-13325 GCA_964412895.1 uncultured Spirochaetales bacterium | reverse complement strand
GAATCCTTATAGACTGCCTGTACTCAGGAGAGATCATCCAACTGCATGGCGAACCCCATGTTCTTTCCATCGTCCGCGATATCACCGAGCGGAAGCGCTTGGAACGGGAACGCGAAGAGCTGATGACAACCTTACAAAACAAGAACGAAGAAATGGAGAGCATGCTCTATGCCAGTTCGCACGATCTGCGAACTCCGTTGGTCAACATATCGGGATTCAACAATATTATAAAACACTCGATCAAGGACTTGGCGCTACTTTGGGAGGAAGATCGTCCGACCGAAGAACTTCGCGCCGAAGCGCGGTCGATCATCACGGGAAAACTCCCAACCGCCATCAACTACATTGCCCAGAGCGCCGAGAAAATGCAAAGATTGGTCGACGGCATTTTGAAACTCTCACGACTTGGCCGAACCTCTCATGTTCCGGAAATAATAGATATGAATGCGTTGATGCGACGGACGCTTGACACGCTCGAATTCCAGATAAGGCAGGTGCGGGTAGAAGTGATGATAGGCGAGCTTCCCTCCTGTTGGGGCGATCCGCGCGAGTTGGAACAAGCTTTTGCGAATCTCATCGACAATGCCCTCAAATACCACGATCCGTCAAGATCGCTCACCATCGGTATCACCGGTGCTGTATCGGGAAACCATGTTCTCTATAATGTTGAAGACAACGGTATCGGTATGAAACCGGAACACTGCAACCAGATATGGGGTTTGTTTTTCCGGCTCGATCCCGGCGGACCGGTGTCGGGTGAAGGACTTGGCCTTGCAATGGTCAAACGGATCATTCAGCGCAATCGCGGAAAAATTAAGGTCGAAAGTACCCGCGGCAAAGGAAGTCTCTTCACTATCTCCTTGCCTCACGAACAAAAAAATATCACCCACGATAGAGAATAGACACTGTTATGTTCTGGATTGTTTTTCTGCTGATCTGCCGGCGTTTTTCGCAGAGTCAGTCAGTCGGGTGGATTATAGCGGGGACTGGGGGAAATTCAACATTCCGCCCCCTTGTCACTGTAGGCCGTCTTGGACGAAACTGTGGTACAGTGTCGTCAGGCCGGAAGCCGCAGCATTCGTGCGAGGAAGGCTTGACAGGATTTATAAGGTTACCAGCGCGCACCCGCTGTCCGATCCTCTTTCGGCTATCTCGGTATCGGGCGTCTCGGTGTCAGTTTCTGTTGCCGTATCTTCATCGGTGGTGAAGTCTTCATCCGGCGCGTCGGCGGCGGAGCTGGTGAGAGACAAGGTCGGGTCGCCGTAGTAGTTGAGCATCATCTTCCCGGCGTAGGTCTCGATGGAGGGATCGGTGCCGACGACACGCCGCACATCGGCGAAGACCTTCGCCGCTACCTCGCCGTTCATCAGCGCATCGAAGAAATTGACCCCCAGATTGGTCGCGCCGTAGGTCGAGGTGTCGAGCTCGCTCTCGAAATCGCTGTAGTCGGTCATGTCGCCCGGCGTCACATTGGTCGAGCCGATCATCCCGATGGCGGACCCTTCGGTGAGGAGCGCGTGGGTGAGGTTCCACGGCGTCTGGGCGCTACCCACTTCGCACGAGACCGCCACGACGAAGGCGGGGCTTTGCGCCCCGATCGTCGGCGCGTCGTCGGAGTGGATAAAGAGCGGCTGCCGCAACTCCTCGTTCTGCACTTCGCCGTCCTCGTTGTCGTCGTTCCAGAAGGTCCGCGCCACCTCCTGATCGAGCCCGTGGCCGAACCAGAAGACCATCCCGTAGCCCTTCGGCCATTCGCTCTGCAGATCGGCGCGCGTCAGCGGCACATCGGTCGCATATTTGGAGACGGTCGTTCCCTCCTTCTCGTACATCCGGGTGACATCGAATCCGGCGTGCTGCGACAGGATATTGTAGATGAACCATTCGGCCGTATCGGCCCCGTCCATGTCGCTCTGCACCGTGTAGGAGAGCATTTTCTGCCCTTTGAAATAGTAGAACGAGGCGGGGAGCAGGAGCTTCTTGCGCCACGCAATGGAACCCTGCGGGGCGCGCATATAATCGAGGGCATGGCCGAGGATGCGGTCGAGTTCGTCCGTGTCGTCGAAATAGACCGACAGGCGGCCGACGATGAGTTCGTTGTCGAAATCGAAGCCGCCCGTTCCCTCATCGAGATCGTGTTCGCCCCACTGCCCGTTCTGGTTCAGGTCCCAGTCGCCGCTCAGGTCGGCGTAGGGGGCGTCGCTCTCGAAGGCGCGGCAGTCGACCGCGAAACCGAAACACTGGTCGGCCGAGTAGGTGTGGCGCGGCCAGACGATGAACATCGGCACATCGCCGTACTGCGCATTGGCGTCGCCGATGAGGAGCAGATAGTCGCCCGGCGCGGTGTTCTCCGTGAGCCATGCGCGGATCGCGACGGCCCGCTCAAAGCCCTGCTTGTCTTTGGCGCCGTAGTCGGTCTGGGTGGCGAGCGTCACGGTGAATCCGCGCGCCTCTTTGGCCGCGACGAATTCGGCCAGTTTCGCCGACGAGCCGACGATCTTATCGGTCGTCACGATGAAGAGGTTCTTTTCGGCGGCCGAGAGGGTCAGCGCGCCGAACATGAGCGTCATGAAGAATATCGTACGCATGGCCGCCTCCCTAATCATTGACGGGAATAAGATCGAAATCGTCGCAGGTCATCGTCTCGCCGGTCGTCTGATCGTAACAGAAGCAGAGATCGTCGGGGGTCGCGGCGCCGTTCTGTTCCATCAGGTAGTCGACATCCATCGACAGTTCGATGTTCGCGGCGATGTGGTAGGGGTCGCCCGGCAGGAAATCGGTCGCCCCGGCGCGGCAGAGGAAGGAGCCGTTCAACTCGTTCTGAGTATGCATCGCGTAGATGCAGCCTTTGAGATAATCGCCGCCGCTTTTCGGCAGTTTCTGTTCGAGGAGCATATACTGGAAATAGAAGTTCGGCAGGGTCAGTTCCAGCGACTCCTCTTCGGTTGGGAAGGACTGCAGGGTCGACAGCGGTATCAGGAACCGCGTGTAGTCGAAGGTGAAGTGACGGCCCGGGACGAACTCGAAGAGGTTGCCGATGGTCTGCGCGACCAGGTAGTTGGTGGCGGTGCCGATGTCGTCGTGGTAGGCATAGGCGGTGTAGTCGGCGACCGTCTTCAACGAGCCGCCGATCGCGACATCGTAGTCGGCGAAGGCAAGGATCGTTTCGTTGTTGGCGATGTCCGATACCTCGCCGATGAACGAGAACAGTGTCCGATCGTCGGCGAAGGCGGTCGTGTATTTTTCCGGTATCTCGCAGCCGAATTCGGTGCCGCTCTTGGCTATCTCCGCCTCGTACTCCGCCTTGGTGAGCTCAGCGGTCAGCGACTGGTAGAGACAGATATCCTCCTCGTTCTCGGTGGTGACGACCTGTTTGTCGTCCATCACGATGTTCGCCCACAGGATGAGGTCCTCGCCCGCCGCGAAGCTCTCGTTATTGCGGTGATCGACGAACCAGCGGCTGTCGGTGCGGGTGCGGTCGGGGAGCGATACATAGCAGTAGCGGTAGAAATACTGCCCGTCGGCGCGCGAGGTGACGGTGAGGTGCATGAGGTTCGCCCAAGTGATCTCGTCGAGCGGGAAGATGTTCTCCTCCCCCGCGAGCGTCGCGGTGAAACGCTCCAGCGGGATGCCGATGTTGACGAAGTCGAAGGTGTACCACTGGTTCCCGGCATCGCTCGTTCCCTGATCGGTCGGGTCGCTGTAAAGTTGCACCCGCAGGTACTCCTTGCCCGCCATGTCGGGGTTCTCGTAGTCGGTCGGGATGGTGCTGAGATAGGCCTCGGGGTCCCCTTTCGGGGTGTACAATTCGCCGCCGAAGGAGTACTCGAAGGAGCCGAGTCCCTTCACCTGCTTCCCCGCCACCATGTCGTCGTAGGCGTTGATGAGCCCCTTGAACTCAAGCCGGAAAGTGTTGTCGGCGCCGGTCGCGTAGAATTCATCGGTTGGCCCGGTGCCGGCAAGGGTGTCGGCGTCGGGGATGAGGGTGTCGGTGTCGCCGGTGGCGTTGCTGTCGGTCGGGGTCGCGTTCGGGTCGTCGCCGCACCCGATGAAGAGTATGAGCGCTGCTCCTACCATTATATATATACTGCGCATAGGGGCCTCCGTTCTCAAAGTTTCGCTACGGTTGAATATCAGCAAAGCGTGGTCCTGATTAAAATGTCAAGCGAATATAGCGGGATGGTCATCCGTTCAGCGGCCGTCTGAGAAATCGGGAGAAAAGAAGCGCGGGGAGAAAAAGAAGGAACAGGACGAGCGCCGAGAGGGCTATGCGCCGTTCCAGAGAGGGGGGATGGAGCGCGGCGTCGTACTCTTCGACCGCGATGGCGAGCGCCTCCTGCGGCGGCCGGTCGTATCCCAGCACGGCGCGCACGGCATTGCGTAGCGGATCGACGAGAAGCGGCATGTCGGCGCGGGAACTCAGCGGTTCGGCATTCTCCGCCTGTTTCCGTACGAGGCTGAAGAAGTGATCGTTGCGCAGTTCAAGTTCGTCATAGGTAAGCAGCGTTGCCACCGTCTGCCCGCCCCGCGTCGCCCGGAGGTGGGCGGCGCCGGTCGATGCGAGAAAGTCGCCGAAGCGCATCGCGGCGCTCTTGTCGGCGCGGGGGGCGTTGACGATATAGAAGGTCTCCACCTTGAGCGGCGGCCGCATCGGCAGACCGGTCGCCGACACGGTCGGAAGCGGTGAGGTGGCGAAGGGGGTCGCGGTCGGCAGGGCGGCGCGGAAGGACTGGTCGGCCAGAACGAAAGGGACGCGCCCGTCGCTGAACCAGTGGGTCACCTGCGGCAGGGCGGCGTCGGGAAGCAGGCGGTCGTTGGCGAGTTCCGCGAGAAAGGCGAGCGCCGATCGGTTCTCGGCGCTGTCGATGCAGGGCCGGTCGGCGACGATCGGGCCGCTCATGCAGAGCCCGCCGCCGAAACCGCTGAGAATGGCGCTCAGTACCGCGACCGACCGGGTGTCGAAGGCGAGACCGAACCGTTCGGGGTCGTTCCCGGCCCATAGTCGGGCGGCAGCGACCAGTTCGTCGGTGGTCGCGGGCGGCGCCCGGACGATATCGCTCCGCCGGAAGAGGAGCACGGTCGCTACGGTCAGCGGGATGCCCCACGACCGTCCGTCGTGCCGCATCGCATCGGCGGCGGCCGGCAGGGTGAGTCCCGCGATATGGTCTGCGAAGTGCCGCGGCAGAGGGGCTATCAGTCCCGCGGCGGCCCAAACGCCGATCTTTTCATGGCCGGAGATGACCGCGCCGGGAAGATCGCGCCGCGCCGATGCTTCGTCGAAAAGCGCCGCGAACCGATCGGCTGGCTGTGCGATGAGCCGAACCGTCAGGCCGCTTTCCCGCGCCGAGAACTGTTCCGCAAGTTCGCCGAGCGTCGTTGCGGCGGCGCCGCGGTAGGGATGCCAGACGACGAGTTCACCCGCGGCGGCGGGGACCGTCGCGCAAAAAGACAGTAGCGCTGCGGCGGCGAGGCGTTTCATGCCACGGCCTCTATCGTTAGAAAGTGAACGCTACGCCGAGATTCACGCCGAGTCCGTTCGAGGAGTGGGCATAGGTGTCGAGGAAGGTGTAGGAAAGAGAGCCGGTCAGGAGCACGCGCTCGTGGACCCAGCCTTCGGCGCCGGCGAAGGCGTTCGCCGTGTTGCCTACGCCGATGAAGTTGAAGAGGTTGGGTATCGCCATGCCGCTGCCGACGAAGAGATGGACCTTTTCGTGCGGATAGCCGCCGACCCACGCCTTAAAGGTATGCATCCCCTGATCGTACATGTTCATCGCCGCGCCGAAGTAGGCCTTCTGCATATTGCCCGCCTTGAGGGCGATGACCGGATATATCCAGATGCCGTGGCCCCACTGGGCGTAGTCTATGGCCGAGGCGTCGTCGCCGCCGTCGCGCCGGAGGAACGGCTGGGTGGAGCCGAGGCCGAAGGAGACCTCGACATAGGGATGGATGTAGGTGGCGAACACGCTCTGCGAGAGCGACATGCTGGTCATACTGCGGCTCGCGACGGGGCGCGTCTGGTTGTCGGCTTCGTCGAAATCGTCGCTTTTCACATAGATATGCCACCGTTCGATGTCGTGGTAGAAGGTGGCGGTGGCGTCGAGCTGCCAGTCGCTCCACCGCTTGGCGTAACGCATGTTGAGAAAGTACTGGTCGAAGAGGGTGTATTTGTTCCATGCGTTGGAACAGCCGGGGCTGAACAGCATCCCGTAGGCGCCGTAGCCGCCGTTGAGGCCGAGCATCTGGCCGTTCTCGGGCGGTTTCTCGTAGGCGATGGAGATGCTCGATATCAGGGCGAGCATGACCAGAAGTACATAGACGCGCATGGTCTCCTCCCTAGTTCGTTGGCCGGTAAAGTCCATGGTCGCGCACGAGGTCCGGAATCCCGACGGGGACGAGGTGTTCCCACGGGGCGTTCTGCGCGACCGCGTTTCGTATGGCGGTGCTCGAGATGTCGGGGAGGGCGATCTGGAAGTTCGATGCGTCGCCGCGACCGACGACAAGGGGCTTCGCCATGCGCGAAAGTTCGTCGAACTCCTTCCAGTCGGCGCGTGCCTGCCAGTTGTCCTCGCCGATGATGAGGTGGTAGTCGCGCGGGCCGTAGGCCGTTATGAGATGACGGACCAGATCGATGGTGTAGACGGGACGCTGCGACAGCTTCTTTTCGTCGGCGAGTATCCGCACCCGGCCGCGACCCTTCCACGGGGCGGCGAGCAGGCGGCACATCTTGAGGCGCAGCGCGAAGGGACTCATCGCGTAGCCGAAGGCATGGGCGGCGCTCGGGATCACCCAGACCTCGTCCATGCCGAACTTTTCAAGACAGAGGAATATCGTCAGCTGGTGCCCCAGATGGGGCGGGTCGAATTTGCCGCCGAAAATGGCGACGCGGTCAGCTGAGGATGTCTTTCGCATACAGGAAGTCCACCCCGAAGGTCCGTGTATCGAGTTTCGCGATGATTGGTATCTTGCGCTTGTAGTGCATCGCGAGCATCTTTTTGGATATGAAGCCGACGAGCGCCGGATCGGCGCCCCGCGCGATGACGGCGGCGGGAGTCTCGCGGCGGTCGAGGAGTTGATAGAGCGCCGGGTCCATATCGGCGTAGCGGAAACCGATCTCACCTTCGTCGGTCTGCCCTTCCCACAGGTCGGCCGACGGCGCCTTCCCGATGAGCGCCTTGGGTATCCCGAGGTGGCGCGAGAGGGCGTAGACATCGGTCTTGTAGAGGTCGCCGATCGGATTGACCGCCGAAGCGCTGTCGCCGAAAAGGGTCGCATAGCCGAGCGCTATTTCGCTTTTGTTGCTGGTGCCGAGCACCATCGCGCGGTGGGCGAGCGAATAGTCGAACAGCGCCGCCATCCGCATCCGCGCCATCGCGTTGCCGAGCCGTCCCGGGCGGCGGATGTCGGGGGCGGTCATGAGGCCGTGTTCAAAGCCGTCGACCGCGGCCGATATGTCGAGGAGGTGGTGTCGTATGCCGAGTTCTTTAACTATTTTCTTTGCGTCGGTGACCGAACTCTTCGACGAGGAGCGGTAGGGCATCAGTAGCCCGGTGACCCGCTTGGGGCCCAGCGCCCGCGCCGCGAGGTAGGCGACCAGCGCCGAATCGATGCCGCCCGAAAGGCCCAGCACCACGCCGTCGAACCCGGCCCGTTCCGTCTCGCGCCGGATGAAGAACGAGAGGGCGTCGGCGGCCAGTTGACAGTTGAGTGGCGGCAGGGTAATGGCGGCGGTCACCTTTTTAGCCAAAAAGGCTCCTGAGGAGTTCGCGGTCGTGCGCCGAGACGACGGGCGCCTTGGCACGGGTCCGCGAGAGCGCCTCGATATCGATGTCGATGAAAAGCAGTTCTTCCGTGAAAAGGCCGGCCCGTTTCATGACGCCGTCGTGGTCGGTGGCGACCGACCCGCCGGCAAATATCAGGCTGTCCTCGACGCCGACCCGCTGGGCGTTGAGCGTTGCCGCGCCGTAGACGCGGGCGAGATATTCGGCGTTGTGTTCCCACCCTTCGAGATTCGCGGGCCGTTTGCCGCGGTAACCGCGGGAGGGGCTGGCGGCGGGGACGACGAGGAGGTGCGGCATCCCGTCGGGAAGCTGTGCGAGCGCTACCGGCAGGGCGGGGTGCCACATATCCTCGCAGATGAGGATGGCGGCGGTGGCGCCGCCCGGCAGTTCGTAGGTGCAGAGCGACGATCCGGCGCGGAAATGGCGCGATTCGTCGAACATCCCGTAGGTCGGGAGATTTATCTTGCGCTGAACGCCGAGGAGTTCGGCCTTCTTCACGCCGCAGCGGATGAGGGCGTAGGCGTTGTAGATCGCACCGCGCGTCCGCTCCGGGAAACCGACGCCGACGACGGTGTCGGGCAGTCCCGCGTTATCGAAGAGCGCCGCCGCCGCGCGGGCGGTGATGGCGATATCCTTCACGCGGTCCTCGAGCAGATAGCCCGACAGCGACAGTTCGGGGAAGACGACCAGCGTCGCGCCTCCCTTCGCCGCCTCTTTCGCGAACCGTAAGTGGGTGGCCAGATTGCGGGTGATGTCGCCGAGGAAACAGTCGCTCTGGGCGATCGCGGCGCGCATCACTTGGACTCCACCAGATATTTTTTCTGGATCAGCCGTTCGAGCGTGTTGAGCAGTTTCACTTCGGGGAACTTGTCGTTGAAGTAGCCGACGATCTCGCGGACGGTGAAGGCGTTGGTCCCCATCAGATCGATGATCTTCTGCTCCAGCGGATCGGTCATGGTGCCGATGCCGGCTCCCTTTTTCAGATGGACGGAGGGGGCGAACACTTCGCGGTAGAAGTAAAGGGTGTAGTGGTATTCGGCGTTGTGGAGCGAATCCTTGAACACGACATTATGCGGGTTGATGTTGCACAGGACCCGATAGTGCGACGCGGCCTTCCAGTATTCCTTCTTGATCATGGCATCGTGGGCGGCGCGGTAGATGTTGGCCGTCTCCTCGGCCGATATCAGTTCGATGTCCTGCGGCTTCTCGATGCCGCTGGCGGCGGTGAGCCGCTGAAAGATGTCCATCTCGTTGAGCGGTGTCCCGGTGCCGGGCAGCAGCAGCCCTTCCCGGTTCAGTTCCATCATGTGGCGTGCGACGATATAGAAATGGACGGGGAGCGCCGTGAAGGTCTCGCGCAGCGTTTTGCCGATGGAGATGAAATTGAGGATCATGAGGTCGAGCTTCTTGATCTTCGACAGGTCGCGGTCGCTTATCGCCGCCACGGGGTTGTCGCCCAGTTCGCGGAACATCTGAATGATGCGGCCGAACTGTTCCTGCCGTTTCAGAAGGTGGGCCGAGATATCTTCGACCGTCAGTCCTATCTCGACGCCGCTCACCGCCTTGGGGTAGGCATCGTTCATTTCCCAGTTCCCCTCCTGCCAGCAGGAGACGAGGAAAGCGGTATCGACCGTCTTGGCGATGATCGCCTCGCGCAGTTTGTCGACCGGGGCGAGGCCGATCAGCTGCAATATCTGGGCCATCCGGACATCGGTCTCGAGCTGGGTCTGGTAGGCGCGATTGAACTGTTCGAGGTTGATGACCCCCTCGTTGATGAGGTACTGGCCGAGGTAGTCGCTCGGATCGTTGGAACTCGACCCGGTGATGCGGCGGTCCTCGAAGAACAGCATCTTTACATTGTCGCCGAGTGTGAAAATGATGCGGCCGCGGCCGGTCTGGCGCATGATCTGGCCGAGGAGGGTGATGAAGGGAGTTCCCTTGACGAGCCCGCTAGGCATGGCGCTCCTCCTGATGAGAAAGGTAGGTCAGCAGATGTTCGCGGATACGGAACCCGCTGCTGCCGATGTGGTCGCGGATGAGACCGTCGCACGGGACGGGATCGTCGCCGGTCAGTCCCATCGTCCGCCCCCACAGCAGTTCGGCGGCGGTCAGCGCGTCCGCGGTGAGCGGGCGGTCGAGCAACCGGCGGGCGGTATCGACAAAGGCGCTTTCGGGGGCGCTGCCGTCGGTGAAGCAGTTAATGAGGTGTCCGAAATAGCCCGCCGCGGCGAGCAGTCCCGGCCGGTCGGCCAGCGGCGAGCGCTCGATGAGCGACCAGTCGGAGAGGAAACAGGAATCGCAACGGCGCGAGAACGACGCCTCGACGCGGTCGAACAGCAGGAATGCGTCGCGGCGGGAGAACAGATCGACACGGCCTTCGCCCGGCACGAACAGCGAATACCACAGACCTTTCGGACTGCGGCGGTGAAAGGTGACGGTGCCGGCGCGTGTCTGCATCAGTATCCGCCCTCTATCTGTTGCCTGCCGTCGTCGACCGCCTTGAGCGAAACGCCGTACTGCCGCGCAAGGTTCGCGCACTCCTTCAGGAACGGTATCTCTATCGAGGCGGTGTTCGCGCGCTCTAGTTCCAGACAGCTCCGCAGCCACGCGGTGCCGGTAACGGTATCCTTGAGCACGAGCAGTTTCACCGCGCCGCGGTAGAGCGCTTCGACATGGCGCGGGCAGTACTGTATGGTCTTCTTGAAGTTCTCGACCGACTTCTCATGCTCCCCCTGTTCGTCGTACATCAGAGCGAGTTCCTTGTAGGCGTCGCAGTGCGTTCCCTTGAGCTGGATCGCCTTCTCCAGATGCTGCTTGGCCTCGACGAAGTTCTTCTCGAGCCGGAACGACCGGCCGAGGTTGGTCTCTGCGAAGTGGGGATAGGGGTATATCTGGTCGGCGAGCACCTGCAGGAAATATTCCTTCGCTTTGGTGATGTCGCCCTTCATGAGGAAAAGTATGCCGAGGTTGTTGAGGGCGTCGGAGTAACTCTCGTCGAGCTGGTAGGCCGACTCGAAGCAGGCCTTGGCGCGGTCGAAATCGCGTTCCTGCAGATACACCAGCCCGAGGTGGTTGTGATAGTAGGGGACGATCGGCGCGAACTCGATCGCCTTCATGATCTGCAGTTTCGCCTTGACCAGATCGCCCTTGCTGAGCGCCGCGATGCCGAGCTGATAGTAGCTGTCGCCCTTGGTCTCGTCGGAGACGGTCTTATCGCCGCTGGTCGCGCAGGAGAGGGCGATGAGCGCGGCGAGCGCCGTCGGGAGGATGGTGCGGATGAATTTCATGCGGTGTCGCCTCCTACTGGGCCGTGAGGTCGAAAGTTTCGGAAAGTCCCTTGTCGGCGAGCTGCAGCTGGCGGTCTATCGACGGGCTGAGTTCCAGACTGCCGGCGCTGTTCCTGCCGGTGCCGATGAGCAACTGTACCGGCACGGCGTTCTTCTCGGGTCCCGCCATCACGAGCACCTTGTTGGCCCCCTTGCGCAGGAACTTCGTTATCTCGGTTATCTTGGTCTTCTCGCCCGGCTTCACCACATCGGCCTCGGTGCCGTTGACGATGATCCGTATCGGTCCGGCCGCGGCGGCGGTCAGGGTGAGCGCCGTGAAATACTGCGCCGATAGTTTCGCCGGGTCGACCGGCGCTTCGGAGAGCAGTTTGACGCCGGGGGCGGTGATGTGGACGACGCCCTTGTCGTCGAACTTCACCGTGCAGTCCTTGAACTCCTGCGAGGTCAGGCCGTCGGCCTTGACGCCGTTGACATAGACATCGGCCGCTCCGAGGGTACTCCACGCGAGTATCGCGGCCAGAATAAGGACCATGCTTCTCATCGGCGCCTCCCGTCGGTTAGCGGACTATCCCTCTTGTGCCTCTTCCTCTTTTTTCTTTTCTTCCTCTTCCTTCTTCTTCGCCTCCTCCTCGTCCTCGTCGCCCCATTCCCAGCCTATCTCGATGTCGCCGCCCAGATCCCAGCTCGACACATAGTGCCCCTGCAGGTTGTCGCTACGCGGCTTCTTCTCGGGCCAGAAAGCCCACTGTTTGCCGATGTAGGCGTTGAGGAAGAGGATCGGCAGGATCTCGATACGCACCACGCCGCGGAACATGGCGCTCGTGTCGAAGTTGTCGATGATGGTCCCGGGTTTGGTGATGCCGCGCTGGTAGTACGAGAGCATCCCCTTGAATATCCAGAGATCGGGGAATTCGAGGTGGGCGTAGATGGAGGTCGATTTGCGGAGCTGTTCCATGCCGAGCGATATCGTTATCCAGCTGGTGTAGGTGTAGGTGAGTTCGGCGTACAGCGAGAAGAAGAACTTGTCGGGCTGCAGCGACAGTTCGTGGTATTTGCTGCGGCCGTTGGGGGCGAAGTTGTTCACGCCGGCGATGTTGGTCATCATCTCGTAGCGCTCGACATCGTAGAAGGTGTCGAAGAACGACGGGATGTATTGCCCGTTATAGGCCCGTGTCTCGACCCGGGCCCGCATGATGTGTTCGCGGTCCTTGTCGAGGTTGAACCGGCCGAGCAGGCCGAAGGTGAAGCCGCCGCGGGCGACATCGGTCTTCATCCAGCTGTAGTCGATGTAGGTCTTGAGGTCGACATATTCGTTCTTGTAGAACTTGAACTCGGTGTCGAGTCCCATGAGGTAGACGAAGGTATCGTCCTGAACGATGGGGCGGCCTTTCTTATCCACCGCGATGCGCGGGGTGAGCGCCGTGGGCCAGCAGTCGGTCTGCCCGACGGTGGTGCAGGGGGCCGCGTTGCCGTCGGCGATGTAGGTGCCGCCGCCCGGGGTGCTGAAGACATAGTCGACATAGTCGATCATCGTCGGCGCCTTGCGGTCTCCCGCGAAGGTGAAGCCGATGGAGAACGAACGGGCCATGTAGTCGCTCTCGTCCTTGGCGAGCCACGAAAGCGGCTTGACGAAGAACAGGGCGCCGAACATATTGCCGTCGGTCACATCGCCCAGCACCGTTTCGAAGCCGATATAGTCGTTATAATAGTTGAGTTTGAACGATAGTTTGGTGAAGTTCGGGTCGAAGTTGGGGACATAGCGCTTCATGATGGTGCCGTGGCCGAGCGACTGGGCGATGTTCGATCCGATGGCGGTGTAGAAGGTGTCCTCCGACCGGCCGTACTGGATGTACTTGATGATGCGGAAATAATCCTGCCACTCGTCCCAGTCCTCGGAGCGCAGGGTGAAGTTGTCGTCGGCGGCGCGGTTGAGGTCGGTGCTGAACATCCGGATGTTTATCGGCAGGTGGAACGCCATGAGCATGTTGAAGTCGTTCTTGTTGTAGACGAAGCGCGGGTCGAGCGTCAGGAACAGGTCCTGTCCGATGAAGGTGACGCCGGTACCGATACCGAGGCTGTTATAGGGATAAATGATGTCGCGGGCGCCGACATTCGATATCTCGCCCTGGACGAATTTCTTCTCCTCTTTTTTCTTCTCTTCGGGCTTCTGTTCGCCCTGCGGCTGTGCCTGCGCTGGAGCGGCGGGCTGCGGCTCCGCCGGCGCCGGGGCGGCGGCCTGCTCGGCGGCGGGCGGCTGCGGGGC
>CAYPQK010000084.1:0-13563 GCA_964412895.1 uncultured Spirochaetales bacterium | reverse complement strand
TCAGCGCGTTCTCGGTCTTTTTCTCTTTTTCTATCACGGTGTAGGTGCCGGGGGCGACGGTCGGATCGGTGATCTCGGTGACGGTCGTCTTTTCGGTCAGACGGCCCGACGGGTCGTCCACCACGCCCAGCAGATAATAGCGGTCGGCACGCGGCTGGAGCCGCAGGTTGAATATGTTCTGGAAATTCTGGTCGAGCGCCCGGAACTCGCTGTGGAAATCGACCTGCACCTGCATCCCGAGCGTCGAATCGGCGTAGTCGGAGGCCTTGGCGGCGATGTTGGAGATGTTCTCGTAGAGTTTTTCATCCTTGAGCGCCTTGCCGACGTTCCCTTCGCCGTTCTTGATGCGGCCCGATATCTCCTCCATGTTCTGCATGGTCGCCTTGGCGCTGGTGATGGCCTCCTGCGCCGTGGCCACCTGTCCCGAAAGGCTTTTCAGGCTGTCGCGCACCGCGGCGAGCGACTCGCTGATGGCCTTGTCGTTCTCGCCGAGCAGTTTGTTCGCCTTGTCGGTCAGGGCGATGGTGTTGGCGATGAGCAGTTCCATCTGCTTGAGGTTGGCGTCGAAGTTCGCGTTGACCTTGCCGGTGATCTCGGCCATGTTCTTCATCGTGACGCGCATCAGGATGAGGTTCGCCTCGACATTCTGCGCCGACGACTTGGAGACGCGGGTCAGGACATCGACCAGTTCGGTCATCTTCTTCTGGAAATCCTCCCGTTCGACGAAATCGCCGATGTTGTTGACGATCCCTTCGGTCCGGTTGGCTATCGACTTGGCCTTATCGATGGTGTAATTGAGCCCCGTCTTGCTGTCGACATGCGTTATCCAGTCGCCGTCCTTGAGCGGGGCGCCCTTGTCCTTGCCGGGGGAGAGCTGGAGCATCGAGGTGCCCAGCATCGACTGCATGTCCTTGTAAAGGAATGCGTCCTTGTAGAGCGGCACTTTGTCGTATATCTCGAGCGTCACCTTCGCCCGTTCCCCTTCGAGTTCGATCAGCCGTATCTTGCCGATGGCGACACCGGCGATGAGGATCTCGGAATCCTCCAGCAGGCCGGTCGCGTCGTCGAGGTAAGCGTAGAGTTTGTAGGTGCCCCCCTTCACGAGCCAGTCGGCGCTTTTCATCATGTAGAAGGTGGTCAGCGCCGTGATGACGATGAAGAATATGCCTATCTTCGCTATCCGTGTCATGAGCTCACCGCTCTATCGTTAATGCAATTCATCGCGTTCTCCATGAAAAGTTTCAGCATCGGGTGGTCCGTTTTTCTCACTTCGCGCGGTGTTCCCGATACCTCGATCACGCCGTCGTACAGAAAGGCGATCTTGTCGGCGATATGGAAGGCGGCCTGTATGTCGTGGCTGATGACCAGACAGGTGACCCCGAGCGTCTTATTGACCTTCTGTATCAGTTCGTCGATGTTCTGGGTGAGTATCGGGTCGAGTCCGGTGGTCGGTTCGTCGAACAGCACGATCTTGGCGTTGCTGGCAAGGGCGCGGGCAAGGCCGACCCGTTTGCGCATGCCGCCCGAAAGTTCCGACGGATACTTCTTCTCGGAACCCACCAGATCGACGATGTCGAGCATTTCGTGGACCCGGTCGGATATCTTCCGGCGGTCTTTCCAGAACAGCATCTCCTCGAGCGGGAAGGCGACATTCTCTTCGACCGTCAGAGAATCGAAGAGGGCCGCTTCCTGAAAAAGATAGCCGATGTCACGCCGCATGTTCAGCAGTTCCTGCTCCGATGCGTGGACCACATCGAGCCCTTCGTAAAGTATCTCGCCGCTGTCGGGCTTCAGGAGTCCCATGATGTTCTTGAACAGGACCGATTTGCCGGTGCCGCTCTTGCCGATGATGACCGTTATCTTCCCCCGCTCGACGCCGATATTGACGCCGCTCAGCACCTGCTGGGCGCCGAAGGACTTGTGGAGGTCCTTTATGTCGAGAATGAGGTCGGTCATGTCAGTTCTTGTACAGTATCGTTATCAGCAGGTCGGCGAGCACATAATCGGCGATCAGGATCGCCACCGAACTCGACACGACCGCCTTAGTGGTCGAGATGCCGACCCCCTTGGCGCCGTTGCGCGTGGTCAGTCCGTAGAAACAGCTTATCGTCGTGACAATGATCGCGAAGATCGCCGCCTTGATGAGTCCCGAGTAGATGTCCTTCGGGTCTATCCAGAAGAAAAGCCGGTCCCAGTAGCGCGCCGAATCGACCCCTTCGAGTATCACCGCGACGAAGTAGGAGCCGGCGATGCCGAGGATATTGGCAAGCCCCGTGAGCACCGGGTAGACGATGATCGAGGCAAGCATCCGGGGAACGACGAGGTAGTGTATCGGATTGACCGCCATGGTCTCCATCGCCGCGATCTGTTCGGTGACCTTCATCGTGCCCAGTTCAGCCGCCATCGAGGAGCCGTTCTTGGCGATGAGCATGAGCGCCGTCATGACCGGCGCTAGTTCGCGGCCCATCGTCATCGCCACCATCGCGCCGACGAAGGTCTCGCCGCGGAAGATGCGCATCATGTAGGTGATCTGGAGCGAGAATATCATCCCGACCGTGAGGGCCGAAAGGGCGATTATGAGAGTCGAATTGACGCCGATCTTCTCGATATTCTCGAACAGCAGTTTCCACCGGAACGGCCGCCGGAAGGTCCAGCCAATGGTTGAAAGGAGGAATAGGGCGTACTTCCCAGATACCGTAAGCATTTCGTTGATATACGCCATAACGGCATTCATGCGGGTAAGCCATTCTCCCAATAAAAGGCACAGGAACAGTACAATAAAGAGGCGCGATAGTCAACAATTATACGGAGCGTTAGACCGCGAAGTAGGCGACCACCGCGAGCGAAAGGGCGATGCGGTACCAGCCGAACGGGGCGAAGGTGCGGGTCGATATCCACCGCATGAAAAGGGCGATGACGGCGTAGGCGGTGATGAACGAGACGGCGAAGCCGACCGCAAGCGCCACGGCCTGCGGGCCGGTCACAATGGCCGCGTGTTTGAGTAGGCTATAGGCAGTCGCCGCGCCGATGGTGGGGATGGCGAGGAAGAAGCTGAACTCGGCCGCCGCGAGGCGCGAGGTGCCCAACAACATTGCGCCGATGATGGTGGCCGCCGACCGCGATACGCCGGGGACCATCGCCAGACACTGGATGAGGCCGATGAGGAGCGCGATCTTAAGCGGGATATCCTCGGCCGCCGCTATCCGGTCGGTCGGGGTGCGCCGCTCGACGATGAGTATCACGATGCCGCCGATCAGGAGCGACCCGGCGACGACGAAGGGATTGAAGAGTTTTTCTTCGATGAGGTCGCCGAACGCCGCACCCAGCACGAGCGCCGGGATGACACCGACGATGGTCGCCCGCCAGAGGCTCAAAACGCGGTCACGGTGGGCGGGAAGTCCCACCGGCAGCAAACGGTGCCGGAAGTAGAGGATGACCGACAGGATGGCGCCCGACTGGATGACGATGTCGAACATCGCGGCGAATCCGCTGTCGGCGAAGGTGAAGAACTCGTTGGCGAGGATGAGATGGCCAGTCGAGGAGACGGGGAGAAATTCGGTTATTCCCTCGACGATGCCGAGTATGATCGCGGTGATAATGTCCGACACGGTGAAGCCTCCGAGCCAATTGCCGAAAAACGACTATGTCAAAAAGAATGGTAAGAGTCAAAAAAATACGATTTAATTGAAAAAAAATACCGATGAGATACAATCGCTCTGTTGACCCGGGGAAAAACGCCACCCCCTGCGCTTGCTGATTGATGTTCGGATGGAGGAGGAAATGAAAGAATTTATCCTGGAGATCGCCAAGAGACTGGTCGACAATCCCGACGAGGTCGATGTGAGTTTCATCGAGGGGAAGAGTACCGCCATCATCGAGTTGCGGGTCGCCAAAGAGGATGTGGGCAAGGTCATCGGCAAGAGCGGCCGTACCGCGAATGCCCTGCGCGTCCTTCTTTCGGCCGTGGCCAGCCGTCACGGGCAGAAGGTCGTCCTCGAGATCATCGAGGACAAGTAGTCCGATGGTTTTCGAAAAAAGGTCAGGAACCGCCTCTTCCCGGGGCGGTTCTGTTTTTACGGCGGGTAAACTGATCCCGCTATTCATACTTATCGCCGCCTTCATCATGTTCCTCTTCTTCCGGCAGTACGGTGCCTTCGAAGGCGGGGATCGCATGGCGGGGGCGAAGCAGTACGCCGACTCGATGAAGGATTTCTTCGTCGCCGAACCGGTCAAATACAAGGTCTATGATATCCCGCTGGTGATCCGCTCGCAGGATCTCGGGTCGGAATTCTACGGCAAGACCTTCCCGTCGTTCATCCGCGCGGCGCAGGATGAGACCGACAAACTGCTCGCCTTCGAGGAGATACTCAACCGCAAGGACGACAAGGGTGAGCACCGGGCGCTCGACCTGTCGGGCGAGCCGCGGTTGTTCGCCCTCCTGAAACAGGCGAAGGAGCATTCCGAAAAGAGTCTCTACAACCTTGCCTCGGGCGATATCTTCGACTTCTGGGACATTGCGGTGCGCCGCTATGAGAACTGGAAAAAGGCCAAGGAGCAGCATTTTGCGATAACGCAGGAACTGCGCACGAGAAAGACCGAACTGACCGACGAGGAAAAAAAGAAGAAAGAGGGGGATCTGGCGCACCTTGAGGTCATCATCGCCAAGGACCGGTTCCTGCCCGACATGAAGAGCCTGAAGGATTTCATACCCTACGCAAAGCCGTCGGCGATAGAGATCGACGAACAGAATAAAACGGTCCGCATCGCATCGGCGAATGTCCGGATACGGCTGAAATTCTTCCGCGAGGCGCTGTTCCTCGACAATCTGCGGGCGAAACTGCCGCAGACCATGAAATACCTTATCTATTACGGCGACCGCCACGGGATGTGGAGTCTGCCGAAGGAATATGTGCGCTGGACCATCAGCGTCGACGATCCGCAGATACTGATCGGCGACCGGTCGCTGGGGGCGGTGAAACTGGTCGAAGAGACGGGGTCGTGGGCCGTTGCCCGCATCAATGAAGATGTGGTGGCGCAGGAGGGCCGTTTCTATCCGATGCCGATAGACTGGCGCACCGGACTGCCGACGAAGCACAATCTGGCCGCGCTGACCATAGCGTCCGACGCCGTCACGGCACGGATGTTCGCCTATGCCCTGTTCATCGCCGCGCCGGAAGAACGGGCGGCCTTCGAGAAAGACTTCCCGCAGGTGCCCTATGTGCTGGTCGCGCGGCAGGATGTCGTGCAGACCGGGAAATTCGACAACGACCCCCGGACGGCGGACTATCTCACGAAACTGACCGCGACGGGAGAACCGATGACGCGACAGGAGATACTGACGGCGCTGGTCGAGTTCGAAACGAAGAATCAGATAAGACCGGACGGCATGAAGGTCACGGCCGAGCTTTTCTATGTCGAACGGAAGGCGGCGCTCGTGTTCCCGGCCACGGCAAAGGAGCGTTTCATCACCAAGGAAGAGATAGCGGCGGCGCGTGAAAAACGGCTCCAGAAGGTTAAGGAGAACGATCCGTTCAAACGGTGGCAGAAAGACCGTCCCGATGACAAATAGCCGATGAATCAGCCCTTAGCGACCGCCCTGCGTCCCAAGAACCTCAATGAGGTGGTCGGGCAGGGGCATATCACCAAGCTCGTTTCATCGTTCCTCGCGCAGGGATTTCTCCCTTCAATGATATTCTATGGCCCGCCGGGAACCGGCAAAACGACGGTCGCCCGCATCGCCGGGGAGCTGTTCGATGCGAAGATCTACTATTTCTCCGGGGTGAAGGACTCCACCGTCGAGATAAAAAAGAAGGTTTATACCGAGAAGGGGACACTTTTCGCTCAGCGGCAGATCGTCTTCGTCGATGAGTTGCACCGTTTCAACAAGGCACAGCAGGACATCTTCCTGCCGATGATAGAGGAGGGGGGCGTCATTTTCATCGGCGCGACCACCGAGAACCCCTCGTTCTATGTCAACAATGCCCTGCTGTCACGGACCCGGGCGATGCGGTTCGAACCGATCGGCGTTGATGATACCGTCGCGGTGCTGAAACGGGGACTCGACCATCTCGGCGCGAAAGCCGACGATAAGACACTCGCGGCGCTCGCCGACGAGTCACAGGGCGACCTGCGGATAGCGCTCTCCATCCTCGAATCGGCTTTTTATCTCTCCGAGACCAAAGAGATCGCGTGGGAGACGGCCCGCAAGGTGCTACTGAACCCCGACAAGTACGACAAGAAGGGCGATTACCACTACCGCCTCATATCGGCCTTCATCAAGAGTCTGCGCGGTTCAGACCCCGACGCGGCGCTCTACTACCTCGTCCGGATGCTCGACGCGGGCGACGATCCGCTGTTCCTCATCCGCCGGATGATCATCTTCGCCTCGGAGGACATCAGCAACGCCGATCCGCGCGCTCTGGAACTGGCCGTGGCGGCGCTCCATGCCTTCCGCCATGTCGGCCTGCCGGAGGGGGAACTGATACTCGCCCACGCGGTGACCTACCTTGCATCGGCGCCAAAGTCGAACGCCTCGTACCTCGCCCTCAAGAAGGCGAAGGATTTCGTCCGCGAACATCCCGACCTCAAGCCGCCGCAGTACCTCGTCAACGCCACTTCGCTCGCGCCGGAGGAGGAGGGGGCTGACTACCGTTACCCGCACGACTTCCCCGGCCACTGGGTCGATGTCCGCTATTTTCCCGACGGTGCCGAACCGCAGAAGTTCTATGACCCGAGCGACAACGGCTACGAAGGGAAACTCAAGGTCTACTGGGATAAACTCAAGAAGTCGGTCAGGAACGGCGGCAAACCGCCGGTCGAATAACTTTTCACAAAACCCTCACCTTTATCCTCTCCCTCGAAGGGAGAGGAATATCTTTAGACGCCTTCTCCCTGTGGAGGGAGAAGGTCGGGATGAGGGTATTCTTACTCGAGTGGCGTTACGCCATGATCGCGGAATTCGCGCGGCTGCCAGATCCGCGGCGCTTCGAACGGCGCGAAGTAGAGGAACGGATCGGTGTGGACATTGACCTCGTAGGCGAATTCGGTCACATAGCCCGTCAGCGTCACCATGCCGTCGTAGCTGACGAGATTGGCCGTGTCTCCCGTTTCATGGTAGACATCCTCCAGACCGGTGGTGATCATGACGCTCGGGATGCCGGAGTCGTAGAACGGGGCATGGTCGGAACAAGCGTACCCGCAATCCTCGAAACTTTCGGTCAGGCCATACTTATCGGCGAGTGTCGAAAGCATCGTGTTGCCCCATGTCGAACCATTCGAATCGGTCAGTTCTACCGCGTTGTTGCGTAGATAGCCGACCATATCGAGGTCTATCATGTAGACGGTGTCGTTCAGCGGGAAAAGCGGGTTGTCGTTGTAGTAGTTCGAACCGCACAGACCGTCCTCTTCCGCATCGAAGCCGATGAAGATGACCGAACGGGCAAGATGGGACTGGATCCGCTTGAACGCCGCGGCGACCTCTACCATCATCGCGACGCCTGAAGCATTGTCGTCGGCGCCGGGGTAGAAGGTGGAGCCGGTATGACCGAGATGGTCATAGTGTCCCCCGATGACGACGAATTCATTCTTGAGCGTCGGATCGCTACCCTCGATATACCCGACGACATTGGTTCCCGTCCTCAAGCCGCTGTTGCACCAATAGTTGCTGAACGACTGCGTCCAAGCGCCGCCCGCGCCGCCCGCTTCGACCCCCGCCGCGGTCAGTTCGGCGATGAGGTAATTGCGGGCGTTTGTGCTGCCGGTCGTGTTGTTGTTGCGGCCGTCGCAGGAGGAGGAGGCGAGATAGTAGACGGTGTCGGTCATATTCTGTTCGCTGATCTGGCCGATGGTCTCGGCGAGGAAATCGGTCGTCACGCAGGCGGTGCCGTCCCAAGTCCAATTGAAGGCGCAGGTGTAGCGGCATTCGGTGGTGCTGCCGGTCGCGTTATAGGTGGTACTCGTGTCGTCAACGGGGACCCACGCGGTGCCGTTCCAAGACTGCGCATAGCTCGCCACGGTGTTCCATGAGGTACCGGCCGCCGGCTTGGCGGGGCAGGTATTGGTCTTGGCGCAGTTGCCGACGGGGATGTACCCGGTGCATTCGTCGTTGCAGGGGGCGGTGCCGGTGGCGGCGGGGATGGAGAGTAGGGTGGCGCAGGCCATGCCGACGGTATCGCAGGTCTCTATGTCGGTGAGCACCACGCCGTCGCCGCAGATGTTGTTGGTGCAGTTGTTCTTGCAGGCGTCGGTATTGACGGCGTTGCCGTCGTCGCACTCTTCGGTCCCGCCGTCGGAGAAGGAGAGATCGTCGATGTACCACGCATCCCAGTCGTCCGCCACATAGGTGTCTTTCGCGTACCGGAACACTATGGAATGGGTCTCTCCCGGCGTCACCGCCCAGCAGACACGGGTCCAAGTCTGCTGCATACCGCTCAGCGATTCCTTCTGGACGGAATCGATGGTGACGGTAAAGAAATCGTAGTCGAATTCGGAAGAACCGGCGCGCCAGTAGCATATCTCACCGTCGCTCAGACCGGTGAAGGTGATGGTGGCGGTCGCATTGTTCCCGATCGACGAGGAGCGCGCCGAGTAGGTCCCGGCGTGTTTCTGGGTCGTGGAAATGGCCCAGCCGGGGCTTCCGTTGGTGACGCCGCTGGTGGGCATACTACCGCCGTTCTCGAAGGTGTAGATAAGCGCCGGGAGACTACCACCCGCTACATTATCGCCGCAGGTGTTGAAGGTGCAATCGTTCTTGCAGGCATCGGCGTTTACCGTGTTGCCGTCGTCGCAATCTTCGCCGGTATCCGGGGCGCTGTCGCCGCATTCGGGGGGCAGAACTACGCACTGGATGTCGTTCCACACATAGCCGGCGGCGCATTTGTAGCGGCAGCTTTCGGTGCTCGCCGTCGCGTTGTATTCGGTGGTCGCATCGTCGGCCGGGGTCCACGCGGAGCCGCTCCAGGTCTGGGTATAGCTCGGCACCGTGTTATAGGTCGTTTCGACCGTCTGCGGTTTGGCGGTGCAGGTGTAGGTCCGGGTCGCCGCGACGCAGGCGGTACCGTCCCAGTTGTAGTTGGTATTACAGACGAAGCGGCAGGCGGTGGTGCTGGCGGTCGTGTTATGGGCGGTGGCGCTGTCGGCCGGGGTCCACGCGGTGCCGTTCCAAGTCTGGGTGTAGTGGTCGACGGTGTTCCACGAACTGTGGTCGGGTTTGGCGGCGCAGGAGAAGGTCCGGGTGCAGTTGGAGGCGGTCGTATAGCCGCCGCAGGTGCCGTTGCACGGCGCGGTACCGACGGCATTGGCGTCGCTGAGCGCCGCGGCGCAGGTCGCCGTCTGGCCCGTCTCGCACTGTTCGCTGTCGCAGATGAAACCGTCGCCGCAGAAGTTTGCCGGCTTGTCGACGCACAAGGTGGTGCAGAGGGCGCAGTTGCCGTTGCCGACGCCAAGATCGCACTGCTCTCCCAGTTCGGGGATGCCGTTGCCGCACAGAGAGATGGTGAACTCGAAGAGGTATTCGGCCTCAAGCGGGTTCCCGGCCAAGTCGGTGAGCGTTGTCTTCACGGTGACGGTATAGGTGGCGCCCGGCGTCAGGAGTGCGTCGGGGGTCAGGACGACGGTGTTGTCGTCGCTGCGCCACGCAAAGGTCATCGTCACCGGTACCGTGTTCAGGGTAAACTCGAAAGAATCGGCAAGACCCTCAGTATCAAGCGGCTCGGAGAACGCTATCTCGATGGTGGTGTCGACCGGTATGCCGGTCGCCTCGTCCTGCGGCAGGGTGCCGAGTATCGTCGGCGCGGTGGTGTCGACTGTCGTGTCCTCGTCGGGAAGGGGAGTATCGTCGGTGATCGTATCCTCATCAATGACCGGCTGATCATCGGTCGTCGTGTCGTCGACCATATCGTCGGTCGGCGGCGTATCGGTGGTATCATCGGGGAGTGTGTCGTCGGTCGTCACATCGTCCGGCAGGGGACCATCGGTAATGTCGTTGTCGACGGTGTCGTCAACGATCGGGTCATCCGTGATGGGGTCATCGACCGTATCGTCGGTGGCATCATCGGTGGTGTCGTCGGTCGCATCATCGGGAAGCGGATCATCGACCGTTTCGTCGACGGTGTCGTCGTTCGCGCCGTCCCCTTCGACACCTTCGACATCGCTCAGGTCTGGAGGCTCAGGGTCGCCTTCGGCGAGGGTGTTGTCGGTCGGGTCGTCCGAAATGTTGTCGTCGGTCTGAACATCGTCGGGGTAGATGTCGTCGGCGACGACGATCTGGTCATCGTCGGTCCCGGCGACGGTATCCTTGTCGTTCTTCGGAAGCATGCGTACCCCGCTGTCGCAGGCAACGGCGAGGAACAACAGGGCAACGGTGATGACGAACAGGCGCGTCATGGTTTCTCTCCTTACAGGCGTTGAGCAACTTTCACAACGGGGTGATTCTATACCAAAACGCGCGCGGTTGCAATAGAAAAAAAAATAGGTAGTATGACGGCATGGAATGGCGTCTCTGGAAAGAGCCGGGACCCCGGCGTTTCGCGCTTGAATTCGCGATCATCTACCTGCTGCCGGTGGCGGTCATCAAATTCGGTCTGGGCAGCAGATATTTCTTTTCCCATTTTAAGGAGTTCATGGCGTTCTTCGTCTGCTGGTCGATAGGGGCGGGGGTCTACGCTTTTCGGTGCCGGATATCACTGAAAGAACTGGGGATAACAGGGGAACGCATCGGACTTTCGTTTTTGGTGAACATCGCCGTTATGGCGATCGCCGCCACAGTGGTCATTCTCATTGCCGGTCCCCGGTTGTTTCTGAACCCGCACATTTCGCGCCATGCGTGGTTCCCGTTCTTCTACATATTCCTCTCCTGTCCGTCGCAGGAGTTCCTCTACCGCGGATTGCTGTTCCCGCTGATGGAGCGGGCGGGGATCCGGCGCGGCATGGCGCTGGTCCTCATATCGACGGCCGCCTATGTCTTCCTGCACATCCTTTTCAATAAACCGTACATGCTGCCGCTGACCTTCGCCATTGGCATCGCGTGGGGCATCATCTACTGGCGGGTGCGGAATCTGTGGGGGATCATGCTGTCGCACGCGCTGTTGGGGATGTTGACGATACTGGCGGGATTGACTTAGAAGAACTCTTTCAGCACTCGCCTTCGCCGCCCGAACCGCAATCCTCTTTGCCCGGAACGATGATGAAAACCTCGCGGGAGTCAAGCAGCGTGCCGGCGCCCAGAACATGGATGAGCGCCTTGAAGAGGGTCGATTCGGTCGTGGTCGGTTCCCAGAAGGTATTCTGCGCCTTCACATCGAAGTAGACAACGGTCCCCGGCTTGACGCCGTGGAAGGTGGTGGTGTCCTTCGAATCGTAGGCGTTCGCGGGACTGGTGTAGTTCGGGATGACCGCCGTGATGAAGTTGGCGGTGTTGACCCCCTGCGGGTTGGTGACCGATTCGCGGCTCGTATTGATGTCGACCTTGATGTTCTGGGTAAGCGCGACCACCGCATTGACCACCTGCGAGGAAAGGCCGCTGCCGTCGGAGCTTATCTCGTAGTTGAACCCGTTCCCGCTGCCATCGACCGACCCGGTGTTGTCGGAGACCGCCTCGAAGTTGGTCATCACCACGCCGCCGCCCGAATCGATGCCGATGAATTTCGCGTTCTTCGCATTCATCGCGGCATAGGCCTGCGCCGGGGTGTGGGTGCCGTAATTGCTGTTGTAGTCCTGCATCTCCTCGTCGGTGCACATGATGAGTATGGGAAGCGCGCCGCTGCGCCACGCAGGATTGGAGGCCGCGATGGTGGCGGTGTAGTCGTCGCAGCCGTTGTCGTAGGTGTAGGTGCCGCCCGCGCCGGTCATCGCCTGATAGATCGCCTCGTAGGCCGCCTCTTCCGAGCCGCCGACCGAAGAGATGCCGTTCACCGCGTTCTGGACGGCGGTCGTGTTGGTCGTGATGCCCTGCGCAAGGGTGTAGGTCGAATCGTCGTCGAGCGTGCCGAACTTCGCCAGACCGAAGGCCGAATCGGGTATCGCCGCCTTGACGCCGTTGATGATGGTGTTGTTGATGCCCGTTTTGAGATTAGCGTGTTCACCATCCATCGAACCCGACAGATCGACCATGATCATGATGTCGGCGATCTTGATGTTGGTGGTGAACAGGAGCGGATTGGGTGCCTGCTTCTCGGGATCCTGATAGGGAAGTATAAAGTAGAAAATATCGCTCGGAAGCACTTTGCTCGGATCCATGATATTGGCACCGACATTGGCCGGTTCCACCACCGACCAGTAGGCGAATTCGGTCGAGTCGTCGAAGGTGTCGCCGTCGCTGTCGCTGAGGGTCGGATCGGAGCCGAGTTCGAATTCCTTCGCGTCGGTCAGGCCGTCGGCGTCGCTGTCGGTGTCGACGAAATCGAAATAGCCATCGCCGTCGCTGTCGGTGAGGTTGTTCGGGTCGAGTCCCATCTCGATCGCGTCGAGGAAGCCGTCGCCGTCGCTGTCGGTGTCGACGAAGTTGGGCATCCCGTCGCTGTCGAAGTCGCCGTCGCCCTCGTACATGTCGAGTATCCCGTCGCCGTCCGAATCCTCGTCAAGGTAGTTGGGGGTGCCGTCGTTGTCGGTATCGGCCATCGTCTCGACGCCGTTGAGGATGCCGTCATCGTCCTCATCCAGATTTTCCCATATCTGCACATCCTCGTCGACCGGCGGGGTGTAGTCGTCGGCGACCTCTTCGGCCGTTTCATCGGTCGGCAGGTCATCCTCGTCGCCGATCAGTATCTCATCGGTCGTTTCGTCGGTCGGCAGATCGTCCTCGTCCGGCTCGATGCCATCGGATGATTCGTCGGGGATCACGGTATTGTCGTCGCCGGGGAGCGTTTCGTTCTCCGGATTGACCACATCGTCCTCACCGGGCGTCACATCGTCCTCGATCGTTACCGGCGCATCATCCTTGACGATCGGGGTCTCGCTCTCGGGCTGTACGATGCCATCCTCGTCGCCGGTCTGTTCGTCGCCGCCGAACACATCGGTATCGGTCGCCGGCTTGGTGTCGTCGCAGGCCGCGATGAAGACGAACATCAACGCCATGAGAACATACATAAAACGCACCATGGAAACCCTCCTAGGATAAATCACTCATGCGTTTAGTGTAGCCGCTTGAATTCTTTTATCAACTAAAATTTTAAGGGGATAGGGATCAGAAGAGCAGGGAGCAGCCGCAGCCGCTTTCCTCCTCCTCCCAGATGGTGTCGTCGTCGGAGGAGCCGCCGTTGTCTGTTGCTTGGGTGTCGGCGGTATCGTCGGGCACGGCGCTGTCGGCATCGGCACCCGGATCATCGTCGTCGGTGGGCGTCTCGCCGCAGGTGGTGCCCTCCGGGTAGGGGTCGGTCACCGTGTCGGGACAGGTCTGATCGAAGAAACTGCGTAGCGGCAGTCCCTGATTGCTCAGGTAGGCGGCCGCCTCGCCGGTCATCGCGTCCCAGATACGGGCGGTGTTCTGGAACTGCGTGTTCTTGGGCAGCCCCTCCTGCGGCTGTACCTTGAGGCGGAGCAGGATGCGCGGGCAATTTGCCTCATCCT
>CAYPQK010000083.1:0-13714 GCA_964412895.1 uncultured Spirochaetales bacterium | reverse complement strand
CGTCATCGGTCGCCGGATCGTCGCTCTGCGGCGTATCGCCGTCGACCGGCTCTATGTCGTCACCGGCATTGTCGTTATCGGTCACCGCCAGCTCGTCGGTACCCGGGTCATCGTCCAGCGGCGTGCAGGAAAAGCCGAGGAACAGGAAAAGGCCGAAAAGCACGAAAAGAAGGGAGCGCATGAGTCACCTCACAAAAACTATGTCGTTGATGGGACTATATGAAGAGCGGCGGAAAAGTCAATGCGGAATAGCTCGCTTTTTATCAGTCGGCAAGCACCTTGACGGCGTACTGACGGGTACGCGGCCCGTCCCAGTCGACCAGATAGATCGCCTGCCAAGTACCGAGCGATGGAGCGCCGTCCTCGATGATGACGGTCACCGACGGGCCGAACAGCGACGATTTGATGTGGGCGTCGGAATTCCCTTCGGCATGACGGAACCCCGCCTCGTGCGGGATGAGTTTCTCAAGGAAGGTCCCCATGTCGGTCGCCACATCGGAGTCGGCGTTCTCGTTGATGGTTATCGCCGCGCTGGTGTGGAATACATGGATAACGGCGATGCCGTTCTTGACGCCGCTTGCCCGGATGGTCTCCTCGACGCTCGGGGTGATGTCGATGAATTCGGAACGACGCGTACTTTTTACCGTGAATTTTTTCAACATGACCGGCCTCCCGCCCATCGTTGTCCGCCGCTCCACACCGCCATTTTAGCCAACCGGCACACAAAAGTCCACTAAAGGTTTTTTCCCCGGCCGCTTGACTTTGGCGCATCCTTTATTATATAGGTAGCGAACTCAAACGGTAGTGATGATGCAACTATCCGAAAACATTGCCGCCAACCCGGCGGAACTCAACGAGCGCGAAAAGGATATCCTCCGCTCCATCGTCAATCTCTACTCCGAGAACGGCGAGCCGGTCGGTTCGCACCTCGTGAGCCGTCTCCTCGGCGACTTTTCTTCGGCCACTATCCGGAATATTTTCGCCAGCATCGAGGAAAAGGGGTTCATCCGCAAGTCGCACTGTTCTTCGGGCCGCATCCCGACCGACGCGGGGCTCCGCTACTTCGTCGACAACATCCTGAAAGTGCGCAAGATCGCCGCCACCGACAAACAGCACATCGATGATCGTTCAGAGACGCTCCGCGCCGATCTTCCCTCGCTGATGACCGCCATTCCCGAAATGATATCGGAGCTTTCGCACTACACCGGCTTCGTGCTGACCAAAGAGTCGCGGATGAAGACCATTCGCCACATCGACTTCGTCCCGGCGGGACCGCGCCGGGTGCTGGTGATACTGGTCGACAGTCTCGGCGGCATCTCGAACCGCGTGGTGGAACTCGCCGAAGAGCCGGCCCGCGACGAACTCGAAAAGCTCCGCAACTTCATCAACGCCCACCTGACCGATAAAACGCTCTTCGACATCAAGGGACACTTTCTGCGCGAACTGCATACGCTCAAGGAAAAATACGAACAGCTCCTCGACCGCATACTTCTGGCCGCGCAGGAGACGGTCCACACCAGCACCAGCGGCGAGACCAATGTCTTCGACTACATCGGCGCCACCGAGACGCGCCAGATAAAGATGCTTCTGGAGAATTTCCGGCGCAACCAGTTCTACCTCGACCTCTTCAACCGCGTCGCCGATTCGCGCGATGTCCGCATCTTCATCGGGGCCGAATCTGACCTTTTCTGCACCGCCGAGTGTTCCGCCATCCTCAGCACCTACGAGATACCGGACGGCGAACTGATGGGGGTGGTCGGCGTCATCGGACCGCGCCGCATGAATTATGCCAAGATGATACCGATTATTGACTATACGCGGAATCTGCTTATATCTTCCACCGGCTTACGATGAGGAACTGGCTGATGAAGAAAGAGAAGAAAAAGAAACCGGATGCCGGCGACACGCCGGTAATGGAGATCGACGAGACGACGACCCCCAAGGGACTGTCGCTGCAGGAGATGGCCGACGCGCTCGGCGCCCAGATGGAGCAGGACCGGGAGGAAGGGACCTCGGAAAAGCAACCGGCGCCGGAATCGAAAAAAGAGGCCGCCCCGGCGAAGCCCGCGGCAACCCCGCCGCTCGCCGACGAGGAGACGCAGAAGAAACTGCGCGAACTCGAGGATACGGTCAAACAGCTTGTCGCCGAGAACCGCAACCAGAAAACGCGGCTCGAGAACGATTTCCGCATGAAGCTCAAATATTCCAACGAAGGGTTCTTTCGCGAATTCCTCCCGGTGAAGGACGATCTCGAGAAGGCGCTGACCTTCGCCCCGCAGAACGGCGACGATAAGACCGCCGCCTTCGTCGACGGGGTGCGCCATCTCAACAGCGCCATCGACGCGGTGCTGAAACGCTACTGCGTCGAATCGTTCGGCGCGGTCGGCGAGAGCTTCGACCCGAACCTTCATCAGGCGATGCGGATGGTCGACACGGCGGGAAAGGAGGCCAACGAAATAACGGCGCAGTACCTCAAGGGATGGCGCTATCAGGACCGCGTCCTGCGCCCCGCGATGGTCGAGGTAGCCTCGGGTAACGCCCCGGCCGAAGAGAAAAAAGAGATAACGACTGAAACCAACGATACGGAGGCATCAAATGGGTAAAGTGATCGGCATCGATCTGGGCACCACCAACTCGTGCGTCGCCATCATGGAAGGCGGCGATCCGAAGGTCATCGAGAACAGCGAAGGGGTCCGGACGACGCCTTCCATCGTCGCTTTCACCGACAAGGGTGAACGGCTCGTCGGCCAGCTCGCCAAACGGCAGGCGGTCACCAATCCGAAGCGGACGCTCTATTCGATCAAGCGGCTCATCGGCCGCAAGTACGAGGACGCCGAGGTCGAGAAGATGAAGAAGATAGCGCCCTTCGAGATCATTCAGGCACCCAACGGCGACGCCTGGGTCCGCATCGACGGCAAGGAATATTCGCCGCCGCAGATATCGGCGATGGTCCTCCAGAAGATGAAGGAAACCGCCGAAAGCTATCTCGGCGAACCGGTCTCCGAGGCGGTCATCACCGTTCCCGCCTACTTCAACGACTCTCAGCGACAGGCGACCAAGGACGCCGGCACGATCGCGGGACTCAATGTCCTGCGCATCATCAACGAACCGACCTCGGCGGCGCTCGCCTACGGCATCGACAAGAAGGGCAAGAACATGAAGATCGCCGTCTACGATCTGGGCGGCGGCACCTTCGATATCTCGATACTCGAACTGGGCGACGGCGTGTTCGAGGTGCTCGCGACCAACGGCGACACCTTTTTGGGCGGCGACGACTTCGACCAGCGCATCATCGAATGGCTGGTGGGCGAATTCAAGAAAGAGAGCGGCATCGACCTCGCGAAGGACGCCATGGCGCTCCAGCGGCTCAAAGAGGCGGCCGAGAAGGCGAAGCACGAACTGTCCAGCGCCATGGAAACGACCCTCAACCTGCCGTTCATCACCGCCGACGCGACCGGCCCGAAACATCTCAACATCACCCTGAGCCGCGCGAAGCTCGAAAGCATCGTCGAGGACCTCGCCAACGGCACCGTCGAACCGTGCAAGAAGGTGCTCAAGGACGCGAAGGTCTCGACCGGCGACATTAACGAGGTCATTCTCGTGGGCGGCATGACCCGCATGCCGATGATACAGCGCATCGTCAAGGAATTCTTCGGCCGCGAACCGCACAAGGGGGTCAATCCCGACGAGGTCGTGGCCATCGGCGCGGCGATACAGGGCGGCGTCCTGAAAGGCGATGTCAAGGATGTGCTCCTGCTCGATGTCACCCCGCTCTCGCTCGGCATCGAGACGCTCGGCGGCGTTTTCACGCGGCTCATCCCGCGCAACACCACCATACCGTCCAAGAAGACCGAGATATTCTCCACCGCGATGGACAATCAGCCGGCCGTTTCGGTCCGCGTTTTTCAGGGAGAACGCGAGATAGCGGTCGAGAACAAGATGCTCGGCGAATTCGACCTGCTCGACATCCCGCCGGCCCCCCGCGGCGTACCGAAGATCGAGGTCTCCTTCGATATCGACGCCAACGGCATCCTCAGCGTCACCGCCAAGGATCTCGGCACCAGCAAGCAGAAGAACATCGTCATCAAGGCGGGTTCGGGCCTGACCGAGGACGAGGTCAAACGGATGCTCGCCGAGGCGGAAAAATTCAAAGGCGAGGACGAGAAACGCAAAGAGCTCGTCGGCGTGCGCAACAACGCCGAACAGCTCATCTACTCGACCGAGAAATCGCTCAACGAGTTCGGCGACAAGATAACGGTCGAAGAGAAGGACGACATCACCGTCAAGATCGCCGACCTGCGCAAGGGACTCGAGTCGAACGACCTAGAGATCATCAAAGGCAAGACGCAGGCGCTGGGTCAGAGCGCCTACAAGATCGCCGAGAAGATATACAAGGGACAGGGCGGATCGAGCAACGGCCAGACCGAACCTTCGTCGGACGGCGGCAAGAATGACGGTACGGTGGTCGACGCCGACTACAAACCGAAGTAACGGCCCGTTAGACCATGTCCGATCTCTACCAGACACTCGGCGTTCAACGCACTGCCTCTCCCGACGACATCAAAAAGGCATATCGTCAGCTCGCCGTCAAGCATCACCCCGACCGTAACAAGGGCGATAAGAGCTCCGAAGAGAAATTCAAGGAGATCAACCACGCCTACGAGATACTCTCCGACCCCGAGAAGCGGAAGCTGTACGATCAGTTCGGCGAGGACGGCGTGAAAGGCAACCCCTTCGGCGCCGCCGGCGCCGGCGCCGGCGGGTTCGACTTCGGCGACTCTTTCGGCGATCTGGGCGATATCTTCGGCGAATTCTTCGGCGGCGGCGGCTCGCGGCGGCGGAGCGGTCGCTCGGCGGGCCGTCAGGGGGGCGACCTGCTGGTGAACATCCGTCTCTCCTTCGACGAAGCCTACCGTGGCGTGAAGAAAGATATCCGCATCGCCCGGAGCGGTCAGTGCGCGAAATGCAACGGCTCCGGCGCCGAAGCGGGTACGGGACGCAAGACCTGCCCCACCTGTCAGGGACGCGGCGAGGTGCGCGTCTCGCACGGGTTCTTCCAGATGGCGCAGCCCTGCCCCAGCTGTCAGGGACAGGGAAGCATCGTCGAGAAGCCGTGCAAGCCCTGTCAGGGGACCGGCTACACCCGCGAGGAAAAGGAACTCTCGGTGAACATCCCCGCCGGCATCGACACCGACCAGAAGATCCGCGTCACCGGCGAAGGGAACGCCGGATCGGGCGGCGGCCCGCGCGGCGATGTCTACCTCGCGGTGCAGGTGGCCGACCATCCGCTCTTCCACCGCGACGGGAACGATATCTACCTCGAACTGCCGACGACCTACACCCAGCTCGTACTCGGCGCCACGGTCGATGTCCCGACGATGGACGGCAAGGGCGATCTCAAGATACCGGCCGGAACGCAACCCGACACCAAGATGCGGCTCCGCGAAAAAGGATTCCCCTCGGTGCAGGGGCGCGGACGCGGCGATCAGTATGTGATAGTGCGCCTCGAAGTGCCGAGGAACATCTCTTCAAAACATAAGAAAACAGTTGAAGAACTTCGCGATTTCGATGCCGAACTCAAGGAACGCCCCTTCCTCAAAGACTTTACCGACAAGGTGAAACGGCTGTTCTCTTCCTGATTCTTTTCGTATACTATTAATTTGACTTTTCCCGCCGCTTCTGCTATGGTCCCTCATCTGGGTGCCGGATGGGGTGGGCCTTTTCCGGCAGGGACATCGGGGTGGTCGGGCCGCCATCCTCACCAAAAAAGGGGAATCACCATGATCAAGATGCTTTTTACGGGAATTTTGTTCGCCGCCTTTCTCTTCGCCGGTTGCGCGAAAAGCGAGGCGCTCGATGTGAACTCGTTCCCGACCGAATGTCTCAAGAACTGCGCGCTGGGCTTCAACGGCTGCGTGTCGCTGTCCAAGTCGCCCGATGCGAAAAAACAGTGCGACAACTACTTCACCAAGTGCAAGAACGAGTGCGAGGCGAAGGACAAGCCGGCCGCTGCTCCGGCTCCGGCTCCCGCTCCCGCTCCGACTGAACCGGCCGCTGCTCCGGCTCCGGCCCCCGCCCCCGCCCCCGCTCCCGCCGCGGCGCAATAGGCCGCGCGACACCGTCGAAAAGTTGCTTTTTCCTCCCGCGAGGGGTAGACTCGCCCCGTTTGTGAATACCCCTTCCAACGGAGGAACCTATGTCCGTCATCATCGAGAAACTGAACGACACCGAGATCAACAATCGCGGCATTAAGAAATGGGCCATCTGGGAAAAAGAGGTCTCCAAGTTCCCGTGGTTCTATGATTCGCCGGAAATGTGCCTTTTCCTTGAAGGAGAAGTGATCGTCACCGATAGCGACACCGGCGCGAAGTATGAGATAAAGAAAGGCGACTTCGTCACCTTCCCGGCCGAGATGGCCTGCACTTGGGAGGTGAAGAAACCGGTCAAGAAACACTACCGGTTCGATTAGGCATGGCAAAGGAACGGATGCTCATAGCGGCGCTCGAAGAGGGCCGGGTCATCATCCCCGACAATCGCTGTTACTTTCTGGTGCGGCGCGCGGTGATAAAGACCGGCAAGAACAACGCCCGCTACATCGATCTTGAACTGACCGACGGCGCCGCGAACATCAACGGCAAGGTCTGGGAGGTCGTCGACGACATCGAGAAGACGACCGAGGCGGGCAACATCATCAAGGTGATGAACGGCCGCGTCTCGAAATACCAGAACTCCCTGCAGGTGGTCATCGAAGGTGCCGCGCTGGTGCCGCCCGCGGAGCTGGACGCCATTCCCGGCATCATCCCCGAATCGCCCGAAAGCGTCGATGCGCTCGTCGCGCGCTGGCAACAGGCGAAGGAGCTGCTCGATCCGCAGCGGCGCGCCGTCATCGAAGAATTCGAGGCGTCGGGACGGGTGTGGGACCTTTTCCGCTCCATCCCGGCCGGAAAAAGCATGCACCACAGCTACCGCCGCGGTCTGTGGGAGCATTCTCTCAATGTCGCCGAGCTCTCCTACTCCATCGCGGAGCGCTACGAGGAACGCTATCCGGTCAACCGGATGAACATCCTCGTGGGCGCGCTCATCCACGATGTGGGCAAGATATTCGAGTTTCAGGTCAATGTATCGACCTCCATCGTCGAGAAGTACAGTGACCGCGGGCGGCTGCTCGGCCATGTCTACATGGGCGCCTCCTTCATCGAGAAGATCCTGAAAAAAGCGCTTCCCGACAACGCCGAGATGCAGATGGAACTGCTCCACATCATGCTTTCGCACCACGGCGAGTACGATTTCGGGTCGCCCAAGCGGCCCAAGACCATGGACGCTCTCATCGTCGCGATGGCCGACAATCTCGACGCCAACCTCGACGCCATCCATATCGGCATGCAGGGCGACATGGAGGAGAACTGGACCAAACAGATATATTCGCTTCAGCGTCCGTTCTATAAAACAGCAGGGCCATACAAAGAGTAACTACATCATCCGGAGGAGACCATGGGTAAGAAGATCAGGGTAGCCATCAACGGGTTCGGCCGCATCGGCAGAATGGTGTTCCGCATCGGTTACGGCCGCGAGGACATGGAGTTCGTCACCATCAACGACCTCACCGACGCCAAGACGCTCGCCCATCTGCTCAAGTACGATTCGGTCGCGGGGATCTGGAACCGCGAAGTGAAGGCGACCGAGAACGGCATCGTCATCGACGGCAGGGAGATCAAGGTCACCGCCATCAAAGACGGCACTCAGCTCGACTACAAGGCGCAGGACATCGACATCGTCGTCGAATCGACCGGCAAGTACGCCAAAAAAGACAAGGCCGAGATCCTCCGCGCCGCGGGCGCCAAGAAGGTGCTCATCAGCGCGCCGGCCAACGATGCCGATATCACGCTGGTCTACGGCGTCAACGACAAAGCCTACGACCCGTCGAAGCACCATATCATCTCCAACGCCTCCTGCACCACCAACTGCTACGCGCCGGTCACTCATATCATCCATAAGCACTGGAAGATAAAGAAAGGCTTCATGACCACCATCCACTCCTACACCAACGATCAGCGCATACTCGATCTTGAACACAAGGATCTGCGCCGCGCCCGCGCCGCCGCCCTTTCGATGATCCCGACCACCACCGGCGCCGCCAAGGCGGTCGGCCTCGTCCTTCCCGAACTCAAGGGGAAGCTCGACGGCATCTCGATCCGCGTCCCGACGCCCAATGTGTCGCTGGTCGATGCGGTCTACGAACTCGAATCGACCGTGACCAAAGATGAGGTCAACGCGAAATTCCGCGAATACGCCAAGGGCGAGTTCAAGAATATCTTCGAGGTCTCCGACGAGGAACTGGTCAGCCGCGATTTCAACGGCAACCCGCACAGCGGCATCGTCGACGCCCCCTACACGCAGGTCATCGGCGGCAACATGCTCAAGGTCCTCGCGTGGTACGACAACGAATGGGGTTATTCCAACCGCATGATCGATGTCATCACCAAAGTGCTTATGAAGTAGAACGGGGAGAGGGACCATGGCCATCAAATCGATCAAGGACCTCGCGATCCGCGAGAAGCGGGTCTTCATCCGCACCGATTTCAATGTTCCGATGGATAAACAGGGGCGCATCACCGATACCACCCGCATCGAGGCGGCGATACCGACCATCCGCCACGCCATCGAACACAACGCGCGGGTCATCGTCGCGTCGCATTTCGGCCGTCCCGACGGGGAACGGAAGATGGAATACTCGATGGAACCGGTCGCGGCGAAACTGGCCGAGCTGATGGACATCGAGGTCATCTTCTTCGAGGACTGCATCGGCATGGGGGCCCAGCAGATGGTGCGCGACCTCAAGCCGGGACAGGTACTCGTCCTTGAGAACCTCCGCTTCTATCCCGGCGAGGGCGATAACGACGGCGCCTTCGCGAAGGAGCTCTCGAAACTCTGCGACATCTATATCAACGACGCCTTCGGGGTATCGCACCGCAAGAACGCGTCGGTCCACGCCCTGCCGCTCCTGATGGAGACCAAGGGGATGGGCTTCCTGATGGAAAAGGAGATAACGGAACTCGGCAAACTGCTCCACTTCAAGCACGGCGACGGCTTCACGGCCATCCTCGGCGGCGCGAAGGTGAGCGACAAGATCGGCATCATCCGGTCGCTCCTCGATTCGGTCGATGCGCTCATCATCGGCGGTGCGATGGCTTACACCTTCCTTGCGGCCAAGGGGGTCAAGCTCGGCAAGTCGCTGGTCGAACAGGACAAAGTGGGCGTAGCGCTCGAGATCATCAAGGGGGCCGACGCCCGCAAGGTGAAACTCCTTCTGCCGGTCGACCATCTGGCGGCCACCGGCATCGACGCGACCGAGACGAAGGTCTTCGGCAATGACGATTTCGCCGACGGCTATCTCGGGTTCGACATCGGCCCGAAGACGATAAAACTGTACGCCGACGAAGTGGCGAAGGCGAAGACCATCTTCTGGAACGGCCCGATGGGGGTGTTCGAAAAGGATATCTTCGCGAAGGGAAGCATCGCGCTGGCCCATGCGGTGGGCGACGCGAAGGCCTTCACCGTCACCGGCGGCGGCGACTCGGTATCGATGATGAACAAGGCCGGCGTCGCCGACAAGATCGGCCACATCTCGACCGGCGGCGGCGCGAGTTTGGAATTCATCCGCGATAAAACACTTCCGGGCGTCGAAGCGCTCAAGGACTGACACTATGAAACAGACCAAGTACATTTTTTTCACCGGCGGCGTCATCAGTTCTCTGGGCAAGGGGATCGCCTCGACCACCGTCGGCGCGCTCCTTGAAAGCCGCGGCATCACGGTGAACCTGCTCAAGTTCGACCCCTACATCAATGTCGACCCCGGGACGATGAGCCCCTTCCAGCACGGCGAGGTCTTCGTGACCGACGACGGCGCCGAGACCGACCTCGATCTGGGCCATTACGAACGGTTCTGCAATATCTCGGTGGGCCGCAACAACAACTTCACCACCGGCCAGATCTACGACACGGTCATCACCAAGGAACGCAAGGGGGAATACCTCGGCAAGACGGTACAGGTCATTCCGCACATCACCAATGAGATCAAGTCGAAGATCACCCAGCTCGCCCCGACGGCCGATATCATTCAGGTCGAGATCGGCGGCACGGTCGGCGATATCGAGAGCCTGCCGTTCCTCGAGGCGATCCGCCAGTTCGCCTACGATGTGGGGCGCGAGAATGTCCTCTATGTCCATCTGACGCTCATCCCCTACATCCGCAGTGCGGGCGAATTCAAGACCAAGCCCACCCAGCACAGCGTCAAGGAACTGCGCGCCATCGGCATCCAGCCCGACATTCTCCTGTGCCGTTGCGAGACCGAGATGACCGACGATATGCGGGAAAAGATAGCGCTCTTTACCAATGTCAAAAAAGAGGCGGTCTTCTCGGCGGTCGATGTGAAGAACATCTACGAACTGCCGCTGGTCTACTCCCGTCAGGGGGTCGACGAGATCATCGCGAAGTATCTCAACATCTGGTCGCGCTCGGCCGGTCTCAAAAAGTGGGAGACCATCTGCGAACGGATCAACAACCCGAAAGGTTCCGTCCGGATCGCGGTGGTCGGCAAGTATGTCGATCTCAAGGAATCCTACAAATCGCTCAACGAGGCGCTTCATCACGGCGGCATCGAGAATTCCCACCGCGTCGAACTCAACTACATCGATTCGGAGAAACTCGAAAAGGGGGAACTCCCGATCGAAGAACTCGGTAAGTGCGACGGCATCCTCGTCCCCGGCGGCTTCGGCAACCGCGGCATCGAGGGGAAGATCATGGCGGCCCGCTACGCCCGCGAACACAAGATCCCCTACTTCGGCATCTGCCTCGGCATGCAGATCGCGACCATCGAGTTCGCGCGCCATGTCTGCGGCATGGAGGGTGCCCACTCGACCGAATTCGACAAGAACACGAAATACCCCGTCATCGACCTCATGGAAGGTCAGAAGGGGATCAAAGCGCTCGGCGGCACCATGCGGCTCGGCGCCTACACCTGCGCCGTGGAGCCGGGAACGCTCGCCCACGCCGCCTACAAAACGAACACGATCAGCGAGCGGCACCGCCACCGGCTCGAATTCAATTCACAGTTCGAGAAGGAGCTGACCGCCAAGGGGCTCAAGATAACGGGTCGTGACAAGGAGACGGGACTGGTCGAGATGGTCGAACTGCCGGGGCACCCCTACTTCCTCGGCTGTCAGTTCCACCCCGAATTCAAGTCGAAGCCGTTCCAGCCGCATCCGCTCTTCTCCGCCTTCGTCGCCGCGTCGATACAGAACAAGGAGCGTCATGGCTGAACCGGCGAAGATAAGCATGGAAAAGGGCGCCGCCACGCCCGGTCGCGGGCCGACGCAACTGCGTCTCCGCGCCTTCGAACCGCGTCGCAAGAAACGGATGACGGCCAAGAGCGAACTGCGGGCGTTCCTCTTCATCCTGATGCTCGTCATCGGGATGGCGATAGCGGCCCTGTCGCTTACCACCGATCCGGTGGGCGTTCTGCTGAGCTTCCTCGGACCGATACTGCCCTGAATTTTTCCTGAAAAACGCTGAAACGCCGCTACTTCCCGTGGGAACGGAGTCTCCTGAGGAGCGCCGGGCGCTCGGCGGCGGGACGGGAGAAAAAGGCGTTCCCCGCGACGAGGATGTCGGCGCCCAGCCCGATGACCTCGGGGGCGGTCTGTTCGTTGACACCGCCGTCGACCGATATCTCGAAGGGGAGTTTATGCTTCGCGCGGAACGCGGCGATGTCGCGTATCTTCGCCGCCGCCGCCGGGATGTACTTCTGCGCCCCGAAACCGGGATTGACCGTCATCACCAGCACGAGGTCCATGAGGTCGGCCACCGACGGCAACCAGTCGAGCCCGGTGTGGGGATTGAGCGATACCCCCGCCTTGCAGCCGATGGCCCGTATCTGCTGAAGTGTTCGGTGGAGGTGCCGTTCGGTCTCGACATGGACCGTTATCCAGTCGCTCCCGGCATCTTTGAACGCCTGCAGGAACTGGCCGGGGTCTTCTATCATCAGGTGGGCGTCGAGCGGCAGTTTGGTGAGCGCCCGTATCTGCTTGACGACGAACGGGCCGAAGGTGATGTTCGGGACGAAGTGGCCGTCCATGATGTCGAGATGGACGATGTCGGCGCCGCTCTCCTCGATGGAGCGGATCTCGTCGGCAAGCCGCGTAAAATCGGCCGAAAGCAGCGACGGAGCGATCTTCACCATGGGCAACTCCCTATCAAAGTCGCTTGATTATAGCGTACCGGCCGCATAAGGCAATAAAAGGTGTCCGGCCGCGTCAGGCGATGGTCTTGAGAATGGCCGATACCTTGTCATTGATATCGAGATCGCCGTCGTAGAACTGCGTCACGATGGGGATATTCAATTCATCCTTGATCTCAAGGAACAGTGCGCTGGTGACGGTCCCCGGCATGCAGCCGAACGGCGCGATGTTGACCACCATCTTCGCCCCCTGACGGGCGAAATGGACCGCGCGGCCGACGGCAAGGATCGCATCGCCGGTGAAATCTATCGGCAGATAGCGCATCCCCGCCTCCATCATATCCTCTATATCGGGTTCGTGCCGGTCCGACAACAGCCGCGCGGCGGCGCGATAGTAGCTCTTCTCGATATGGTGGTAGTAGAGATTCTTGACGAGCGATTCGCCGCGGCCGTAGATCGAGAACCCCTGCTGTTTGGCCATGTAACGCTGGAGGAAGATCATGTAACCGCCCCATTCGTGGGCGGGCGACAGCCATGCCTCGCCGCCGTTCCGTTCGATGACGCCGATCAGGTCGCCGTTGCAGAACCGGTTGCTCCGCATGTAGATCTCGCCGACGATACCCACCAGCGGCCGCTGTTCGTGGGTTCGCGGGATCCCGGCGAATTCGTCGACTATCGCCGGGAGAAGACGACGCGGGTCGCCGCCTGTTTCGAGGTCGCGTTCGAGCGCACGCAGACTCTTCTCGAACAACCCGTCGGTATCGCCCGTCACCATCTCGTAAGGACGGATCTTCGTCGCGAGTTTCATCAGGATGTCGCCCGAGAAAACGGCGTGCAGGGCGTAACGCCACAGCTCCTCCCCCGCCCCCTGATAACTGTTGACCGACGAGGGAGCGAAGATGTCGACATTGTCGAGCCCCTCGTTCCAGAAGGCCATGTATTCCTGCAGATTGTACTGTCCGAAACGGCACGGCCCTTCGGCGGTCGGGATGCAGATGACATGTCTGCGGTTCGGTTCCTCTTTCGCTTTTTTCAACATCGAGCCGAGGGTAAGGGCCAACGGCAGGCATTCACAGCCGCGGGAACGACCCCTGCCGAGCATGAGCGTCTCTTCGTCCTCAATGTCGAGCACGGCCGAATCGTACCCGGCGGCGCGGAACGCGGCGGCGAAGAGGCGCGAGGTCGCCTCGTGTATCGGCGGTATCCAGATCGTGCCGCTCTTCAGGTCTATCGGGCGGTCGGCGGTGTAGATATCGGGCATGATCCCCTTGCCGCTCCGCTTGAGCGACCCCTTCTTACGGAAGCTCTTCACCACATCCATGAAGGCCTCGACGCGGGTACGGTAGCCGCCGTCGGAGTCGTGCTCGTCGAGTTCAAGGATGAGCATCGGCTTTCCCTTCATCTCCTCCTCGACATAGCTCAGGAGGAAGCTGTCGGGACCGCAGTTGAAGTTCGACAGGTATATCGCGAACATATTTT
>CAYPQK010000082.1:0-13811 GCA_964412895.1 uncultured Spirochaetales bacterium | reverse complement strand
GGCATTCCATTTAGTAAGGATGATGTCACTGGATCCAGCGCTTGTGTTGCCGTCAAGCGAGGCCCCAGTATAACCCGTTACGAAGATATTCCCATTGCTATCAACGGCAACGGATTTCCCGAAGTCGCCTGATGCTGTTCCCCACTGCTTGGTCGTGCGGGTATAATGATCGTTCCTCACACAACGGGCATAGCTAGTGTTGGTCTTACCGTTGTAGACCATACCGCCGTCACCGAAACTCACACCCCATGCGTTGGTGGCATTGTCCACATTGGAGGAGGAAGACCAGAAGTATGCCAACAGCATCTCTGGGAAAGTGCTGGCCGGATCGTGGATGGTGTCGTCTATCAACGATTCCAACTCCTCGATGTTGGGAAGTCGCCAGTCGGTGGCGCCACCATAATCCAAAGTTTCACAGTAGTTGAGAGCATTCAGCCATGTCACCGTTTCGCTGTACTCTTTTGTCCAGATAAGGCCCGTGACGCTGTCGGTCACGAGAACCTTGCCGCTTACGGTGGATTCGGTGAAGGCGCTGTCGGGCAGCAAGGGGTCGCCCCTCACACAACGGGCATAGTAAGTATCGGTCTTATGAATGTGATTAGAATTGCCGTTGTCGAAACGCACATACCATGCGTAAGTGGTATTGAGCACACTGGACGAGGCGGACCAGTAATAACTCGACTGCGTGTCGGGAAACATGGCGTCGTCTATGGCCGGGACATAGCGGCCGTAGTCAGGAAGGGTCGCCAACTCTTTTCTCGCTGGCAATCGCCAATCGTCATCTCCACCATAATTCAGTGCATCACAATAATCTAACGCTTCTTGCCATGCACAAGTCGATCCCACCGGATCACCACCGGTGCAACCTGCATAGGTAGCCGGAAGTGTCCTTTGCCAAATCAATCCCGTGTTATTATCGGTGACGATATCTGAGCCGCTAATCCCGCTGACGGTATAATCACGCGGCACACAATAATCAAGCATGGCATACTGCGCGTCCTGCCCGTAGAAATCGTTCCCTTCGGTCGGACAAGTTATCTCTCCGGCATTAGCGTAACACTTCGTCTGGCCGGTGCAAACAATCCCCGAATAGATCACATCCCCATCCGGCACCACATCATCCTCAACTTCCGCCTCAACCGCATCGCCATCCGGCTCCTGCTCCACCGCATCGGTGTCCGGCAGGATTTCGACATCGGCGCTGTCGGATACATCAGTAGAATCGGAACCTTCGACATCGCTATCTTCGGCTGACAAGTCGGCCTCCGGTAAATCATCTTCGGCTGACAAGTCCTCATCCACCAGAATTTCGTCGGCGATCTCGTCGACATCAACGGAGCCGTCGGCATCGAGTGCCCGCAACTCCTCGACCAACGCCCCAATATCCACCCGCGCCGGATGATCGCACCCCACCACCACAAAGAACGCCGCCACCATCATTATATATATGTAGCTGGGGTAGGATTTAACATTTATCACGGGAAGGATTTTGCTATCGTGTCTCATCGCCGCCCCCAATAACAGAAGAACGGTCGATTTTAGCCCACGACCGGGACGATTGCAAGTAAAAGGGGACCAGCCGATGGCCGCCAAAACTCTTGACACCCAGCGATTTGTGACTATAGTCGGAACTCGCTTTTTTATGAGGTACCTGTGTTGCTCTATCTCCCCGATATCACCGAGAGCGAACGGCAGCTCGTCGTCGACGAACTCCTGACCGGTGAGACCTTGAACAATGGCAGTATCCTGCGGAACTACGATATGACCCTCAACCACTACCGCGCCGGCGGGACGATATCGCTCACCCTCGCCGGTCAGTTCGCCGTCGAAGCGGCCTGCGACCGGTGCCGCGTCCCGGTAGAGGTGTCGGTCGAGCTCAAGGAGCAATTCATCCTGTTCCCCAAGGAAAGCGATCCCGATATGGACTATGTCTACAGCGGCGACGCCATCGAACTGGACCCTTTCGTCCGCGAGGCGATCGTACTGAACATACCGCAGAAGATCCTCTGCGACGAGGAGTGCAAAGGGCTGTGCCCGGTCTGCGGCAGGAACCGCAACGATGTCGACTGCGGTTGTATGAAGAACGGTTAAGGATACCCACGGAGGACCACCATGGCAACGGTAAAACGGAAACATTCACGCGCCAGAGGCCGTACCCGCAGAGCGGGACACCCCAAACTGTCGCCCGTCACGGCGCGCACCTGCCCCAAGTGCGGTGAGACCATGATGCCGCACCGCATCTGCTCTTCCTGCGGTCAGTACCGCGGTAAGGAGATCATCAAAGGCGGCGCTGAAGGGTAAGCGGTCGGCATGTATGCCACCGTCATCGTCGACGCGATGGGGGGCGACCACTTTCCGGCGGTCCCCGTCGAGGCCTCGATCCACGCCTGCAGAGAGAACCGACTGTTACGGGTCATCCTCGTCGGTCGGGAACGCGATATCCGCAATGCTGTTCCGGATGGACTGCATCTTCCCCGCAACATCGAGATAGTTCACGCACCCGAATGCATCGCGATGGATGAAAGTCCCTCGGCGGTGGTCCGCAAGAAAAACCGATCATCGCTCCATGTGGGGCTGAAACTGCTCGCCGACGGTAAGGGCGACGCCTTTTTCACGGCGGGCAATACCGGCGCCACGGTGGCGGTCGCCTACTTCGTCTCGGGCGCCATCAAAGGGATCTCGCGGCCCGCGCTGACGGTCGTGTTCCCGGCGCAGGGTCAAAAGAAGGTAGTGCTTCTCGACCTCGGCGCGACGATGGAGGCAAAGGCCGAAACGCTCTTCCACTTCGCCCTTCTCGGAGAGGCTTTTTCGCACTGCATCACCGGACTGGATAAACCCTGCGTGAAGATACTCAGCGTCGGGGAGGAGATGACCAAGGGAAAACCGTCGGTCATCGAGGCGGCGGAGCTGGTGAAGGGACATCTCAACTACGGCGGCTTCATCGAAGGGAATCAACTGTTCAAGAACCCCGAGGCCGAAGTGGTCATCACCGACGGCTTCACCGGCAATGTATCGCTCAAGGTCATCGAGGGGCTTTCAGAGACCATCTACGACCTTATCCGGGCCAAGATAGCGCCTCACCAGTACTGGATGAAGATGTCGGGCTTCTTCTTCAAGACCTTTTTCGGATCGGCCTTCCAGCGGTTCGACTACACCCGCTACGGCAGCGCGCTCCTGCTCGGCATCAACCATCTGGTCGGCATCGGCCACGGCCGCTCGAATGTGGGGGCCTTCAAGACCGGGATACTGACCTTGGCGCGGTACGCCGAAGAGGACTTGCAGTCGCGTTTTAGGATACGGTTAGAGCGGCGGCTTGCAAAGATAGGCCGTCAGAGATAGTTCCGAACCACTTCCCAGACATAATCGAGACTTGAGAACGGTTTGAGCAGATAGTCGCTCGCTCCGTTCTGAAGCGATGATACGGTATTTTCTATCGAAAGCATCCCCGTCATGACGATGACATGTATCGAGGGACTCATCTCCTTGATGCGTTTGAGCAGTTCGATGCCGCTGATGCCCGGCATGATGACATCGGTGATCACCAGCGCGATATCCTTTTCCTTTTCCAGTATCTCGAGCGCCTCTTCGCCGGTCACGGCGATAAGGGCATCGACCCCCTTGAACTGGAAGAAATTTTTCATCGACTTGACGAGAGCGACCTCGTCATCGACGATGAGCACACGCTTCATCGAATACCTCAAGAAACCGTTGCATCGTGACCATCGAATGATAATAGCGTTCGGGGCATTGTCAAGTTTCTCTCCTGAGATGAGCGACCAGTTCAAGGTGCCGCGTGGCGGGAAATTGATCGACGATAGCAAGTCCGGCGAGCGAGAATCGTCCCTGCCGTTCAAGGTGCCCGAGATCGCGCACGAAGGTCGCCCCGTCGCACGAAACATAACAAAGGTCGCGGATAGACGCGGCGGCGATGGCCGGGATGAGGTCGGGGGGCAGACCGGTACGCGGCGGATCGACGATGATGAGGTCTGCGTCGGGCAGACGCACTTCCCGGCCGAGATCGGCCCGGATGAACCGCGCCGCATCGCCGAGATTGGCGGCAAAATCCTGTGCGGCGTTCTCCGATAGCTCGATCCCGGTCACCAGACTACCGCGCCGTGCTGCAAAAAGGGAGAACAGGCCGACCCCGCAGAACAGATCGAGTACCCGCGCCGGATGCAATTCATCGAGAAGCTCCCCGATCAGGGTGACGAGCACCGCCGCCCCCTCCTCGGAGGCCTGAAAGAAACTGCCCCGCGATACGCGGAACCGAACGCCTTTCACCAGTTTTTCGACCGCGGCATCGCGCGGCGACCAGCCGCCGCTTGCCGGCCCGTATTCGTACTGCACCGCGCCATCGGGACGGGTCACGGCATCATGCCGGATGATCTCGTTAAGACCGGGGTGAAGGAGCGGGCACTCATCGAACGCCACCAGTTCGTGGGAAGCGCGCCGGTTAAAGGCAGGTTTGCCAGCGGCGATATGGACTTTCGCCCGGGTACGCAGGCCGAATTCGCCGACGCTCACAAAACGCGGCGTGACGGTAAGTTCCCGCCCGTTCTGGCGAAAGAATTCACCGACGATACCGCGTTTCACCTCCTGTTGCAGAGGGTATGCCATGGGGAGGAAGGAACAGCCGCCGCAGATACCGAAAAGCGGGCAGGCCGGCTCCCGACGATGGGGCGAAGGTTCCAGTACATTGAACGTCGTCACCCGGAAGGCGCGGCGCATCCGCTGGGCGGCAATGATCTCGACCGTCTCGCCGGGAAGCGTGCCGGGAACGAAATAGGTCTTTCCCGCGCCCCAGCCGATACCATCGCCGGAGGAGATTATCTTTTCAATGGTGATGCGCAATGGATAGGCTATATATATAAAAGGTAGGGAAGATTACTTCGCCGGCTTGGCGCCCTTCTTTTCGGGGGCGGCCGGTTTTTCGGGACGCGGATAGCCGACGAATTTGCCGTTATCGTCAAGGAGTTCGGGGTACTTCGAGGTGAAGGTATCCTGCCATTCCTTGATCGGGAAACGCCCTTCGTTGTAGAACATCGTGATGTACATCAGGCGATCTTTATCGGATATGACCTGATAACGCATATAGAGTTTGTTGAGAAGGCCCAGCAGTTCATCGTCCTTGAGTTGACGGGCGCCGGCGTCTATCGCCTTCTGAGTCGCCTTCTGGATGCGGTCCTTGACCATGTCGCGGTTGAAGTTCTCGATCTCCTTGATGCGGATCATCGCCTTGATCCACTCCTGATAATCGTCCTTCGCCTCGGCCTCTTTCCATATCGCGTCGTATTTCTGTTCGGCGATCTTGATGTCGCAGGTCCGTTCCATTTCCATAAGTTGCTGGTCGTTCGGATAATTGCTTCTGAGAGCGATAAGCAACTGTTTTGCCGGACCGAATTGTCCCTGCTCGACCAGTTTCTGCACATCCGCCCGACGATCGGTCTCCTGCTTGCCCGAACAGCCCGGGAAGAGCCACACGCAGACCACCATCGCCATGACCACCACTACCAACGCCCGTTTCATGCCTAACCTCCTCATCATCATCAATAAAAAAACCTCTTGTTTTTCATCATAGGAACGAGCGAGACGCTTGTCAACAAAAAAAAGGGCCCGGTCACCCGGGCCCTCATCGGATCATATCGGTGCGGGCTTAGAATTCGGCGCCGCCCTGAACGCTCACATTGTAGAAGCCGTAGGCGAACACATCGTTGGTCGAACCGTTCATGTTGACCAGCTGCGACTGCGGCTGCATCATGAAGGAGATGCCCCAGAACGACTTCACCGTCTCGAATTCCTTCGCGAACAGGTTGACGGCGATGCCGAAGCGCATGGTCATCGCGTCGTTCTTGAAGGTATAGGTCTTCACGCCGCTGGAGGTGGCCGCCGAATACCAGTGCAGGTAGTTGCCGCCCGCGGCATCGCGGTTGTAGACGCCGTAGTTGAGATCGAAGCGGACGCCGAACTGCAGTTTGTCGATGATGCCGTAGTCTATCGACAGGTTGTAGGCCGGCATAAGGGAAAGACTCATCCCGCCGGTCGCCTCGCTGATCAGAGCGCGCCCCGCGACGGTACGGATAAGGTTGGCCATCGTGTAGTCGAAGGTCAGCCAAGTTTCGAAGCCTTCGTAGCTGAATATGGCGCCGAGGCCGAACCCGATGAAGGGGATCTGCTTTTTGGCGGTCGCTTCGTAATCGGTGCGGTACTGGAAGCCGAGCATCGCGGTGATCATCTCGGAGCGGTAGCCTCCCTTGAAGTAGATGCCCATCGTCTTCTGGCTGAACCAGTACTGCGATATCGACGGGATGACGCCGGTGGCCATCTGGAACTCGGCGGTGATGCCCGAATCGCTGTCGAGGTCGTAATCGAAGCCGATGCCGAAACCGGCGTCGGTCTCGGGTATCCAGCCTTCGACCGCAAGGAGCGGGCGGGTGCCGTAGGGGGTACCGATCGCCACGCCGAGGTGCTGATACTTATCGAGGATCCCGTAGGCGGGGATCATCTTGCCGGCGCGCAGGGTGATCATATCGAACAGTTTCATCCCGCCGTACACCTCGTAAGGCATGCCGTTGAGGATGCTGTTGAGCGTATAGTTGTCGTCCATGAGCGGGTTGTACTGGATCACCGGGCCGCTGCTGGAAAGGAGCGGGCTGGTGGTACGGACATTGATGGTGGCCTTCGCGAAGATCGACTTGCCGGCGTACTCGGCGCCGAGGATACCCTCTTCGACCGCGCCGAACATGAGCGACTGGGCACTCGACTTGGCGGCGCCCGCCGGTTTCTCGGTGTATCCGCCGAAGTTGAAGCCGCCCTTCACCATGATGACCGGCTTGAGGCCCGGCACGCCGGACACGGCCGTTTTCTTGGTCTCTTTCTTGTTGCCGAGGATATCGTCTACCGATTCCTTTTTCTTTTTGTCTACCTTCTTCGTGATCGGAGCCTCTTCCTCTTCCTCTTCGAAGTCATCGGCCTTCTTGACCGGAGCGACCTCTTCCTCTTCTTCCTTGGCGGGCTCTTCCGGAGGCGTATCGCCGAGCAGGTCCTTTATCGCCTGATCGCTCGCCTTCTTATCGGCATCTTCCTTGTCGGCGGCCGACTTCTCGGCGTCGAACAACTCTTCTTCGCCTTTCTTCTTTTCCTCGGTAGCGCCATTGGCGCCGCCGAACTCCTCATCGAACTCATCGGCGGCACACAGGGCGAACGGGACCAGAAGCGCAAGGGCGATAAGCACCGTCTTGACTGACTTACGCATCATCACAAAACCTCCATCTCTATGTTCCAAATGTTCCAAAGAGTACAACTGTCGCCACACCTTATGGGAATGGAATCGAAATTTCAAGTTTTTTTGTCCGCGCAGGCGACAAAGCCATGAAAGTTGAAACGACTCGCCGTTTGTGCTAGAGTGACCCGCCGTACGAGGATCGGTCCGGCGCCGATCGGAGGAATAAATGAGATTTTCCGTCTACCGTGAATCGACCTTTTCGGCGGCGCATCGCCTGCGCAACTACCGCGGCAAGTGCGAGAATGTCCACGGCCATAACTGGCGGGTCCGCCTCTATGTCTCGCGTCCGGAACTCGACCCGAACGGGTTTGTCGTGGATTTCAAGGAGCTGGACGCCATTCTTCTGCGGGTGCTCGACCGGCTCGATCATCACGATATCAACGAGGTCACTCCCTTCACGACCGAGAATCCCACCGCCGAACATATCGCCCGGCACATCTTTCACGAGTCGCAGCGCGAACTGGCAGGACGCGATCCCGCCTGCTCGGTGGAACGGGTGATGGTGTGGGAATCGGAAAAGTCCTGCGCCATCGTCGAGAGGGACGCATGAATCTGCGGCCCAATGTGGCGCTGGTGGTCGTCGACGGCGCCGGACGCATCCTTATCGGAGAACGGACCGATATCGCTGGGGCGTGGCAACTGCCGCAGGGCGGCATCGACGCCGGAGAGAGCGCCCAGACGGCGGCGTGGCGTGAACTGGCCGAGGAGACGGGGCTGACCCGCGCCGCGGTGAGTTTGGCGGGCCATGCGGGACCGTTCAGTTACCGGCTGCCCGACGACGCGGTCGCCGCACGCGGTTTTACGGGGCAGGAACAGACCTACTTCCTGTTCCGGCTGACGGCATCGACGGTTACCTTGCGGCCCAGCGATGAGTTCCGCGCCTTCCGTTGGGAAGAGCCGGCGACCGTGATCGCGCTGGCGGTCGATTTCAAACGCCCCTGCTACGCGGCGGCGTTCCGTGAACTGTTCGGAGAAAGACCATGAAACGCTACCAATACCTTGCGGGCAAACGGCCGATGCGCATTCTCGCGTGGGGCCTCCTCGCCGCGTTCATCATCGGCATCATCGGCCTGTTCGCCGGATACCGGTACCTGAAAAGTCAGATCCCGCAGATAGAGACCATCGCCGACTACAAGCCGGTGCAGGGCACCAAGGTCTACGCCTACGACGGTCAGCTGGTCGCCGAATTCTATCAGGACAACCGCCGCAATATCGTCCCTTACGACAAGATACCGCGCCTCCTGTCGCTCGCCTTCGTCGCGGGCGAGGACGGCGAGTTCTTCAAGCACAAAGGGGTCGATCCGGTCGCGATGGTGCGCGCCGCCTTCAAGTACGCTTTCACCGGCGTCAAACAGGGGGGATCGACCATCACCCAGCAGCTTGCGAAGGCCTTCGTCGGCAGCGAACGGACCTACACGCGCAAACTGAAGGATATGCTCCTCGCGGTCGAACTCGAACGCTCCCTCACCAAAGAAGAGATCCTCTACCTCTACCTTAATGAGATATTTCTCGGCAGCGGCGCCTACGGTGTCGAATCGGCGGCACTCACCTACTTCTCGAAGCATGTGTGGGAACTGAGTCTCGCCGAGATGGCGACGCTCGCCGGCCTGCCGAAATATCCCTCCGAGGCGTCGCCGAAGAACAATCCGGAAAAGGCGAAAAAGCGGCGCGACTATGTGCTGGGCCGCATGCTCGCCGAGAAATACATCACCAAAGAGGAGTACGACGAGGCGCACGCGACGCCGATGTTCGTCACGCCGATGAAGGATTATTTCCTCGACAAGGCCCCTTACTTCAGCGAAAAGGTGCGCCGCCATCTGCAGACGACCTACGGCAACCAGCAGCTCTACGAACAGGGGCTGGTCGTGTCGACCACCGTCGATGTCCGCGCCGCGCAGATGATAGACGAGGCGGTCTACACCGGCCTGCGGTCGCTCGCCCGGCGGCAGGGCTATACCGGCCCGCTCTACCGCATCGACCTCGAGAAAGACCTCGAACGATACCGGGAACGGCACCGCAAATTCTTCGGCGAGATCGTTCCCGAGACGATGGTGCGCGGCGTCATCTATCAGGGAGTGGTCCTTTCGGCCGAGAAGGAGAAGGCGATCATTCAGGTCGGCGAGGTGAAAAAGCCGCTCTATCTCAAGCACCTGCAGTGGGCGCGTCCCTATAACCCGCTCGGCGGCTGGGCCGCCATCAGTTCGACCGATCAGGTCGTGAAGCCGGGCGATGTCATCATCGTCCGCGCCACCGACACCGAGGGGGCGAGCGACGATCTCGATCACCGCCGCTTCGATAAGCCGCTCCCCGCCGATTTCTTCTTCGCGCTGGAACAGATACCGGTGCCGCAGGGGGCCGCCATCGTAAAGGACCCCTACTCGGGCTATATCCGCGCCGTCATGGGCGGCTACGATTTCGAACAGAGCGAATTCGACCGCACCTCGCAGGCCTGTCGCCAGCCCGGTTCGGCGATGAAACCGGTCTTCTACGCCGGGGCGCTGGAGCAGCGGGACGAGGAGCGGAAGCTCAAGTTCACCCCCGCCACGATGCTGCTCGATGCGCCGGTCGCGGTGACCGACATGAACTTCAAGCCGGAGAATCACGACGAGACCTTCAAAGGGGAGGTGACGCTGTGGGAGGCGATCGTTCTGTCGATGAACGCGCCGGCGGTCCGGATGTTCATGGATATCGGCATCCCCTACGGGCTCGACTTCGCCAAGAAACTGGGGATCAAAAGCGTCCTGCGCCCCGAATTCGGCACGGTGCTCGGCGCCTCGTGCCTGACGCTCGACGAGCTGACCGACGCCTATTCGCACTTCCCGAATCAGGGGAAAAAGCCGCATACGACCTACATCCGCAAGGTGGTCGACCGCAACGGCGCCCTGCTGGAGAACAACACCGTCTTCTACGATCCCTACCTGTCGGCCGCCGAGAAGATCGACCGGATGCTCCTGTTCGCCAAACGGCCCGAGGAGCAGAACATGTCGCCGCAGTCCGCCTACATCATGACGCGGATACTGCAGGATGTGACCATCTTCGGCACCGGCGCGCAGGCGGCGGTCCTCGGCCGCAGCATCGGCGGCAAGACCGGCACCACCAACGACAGTTTCGACGCGTGGTTCCTTGGTTTCTCGCCCGAATTCATCGCCGGGGTCTGGCTGGGCAACGACCAGCACGGCATCACGCTGGGCCCCAGTGAATCGGGCTCGAAAGCGGCCCTGCCGATATGGATAGATTTCATGTCGCGCTATCTCGCCAACTTCCCGAAGACCGATTTCCGGCGGCCGCCCGGCATCGTGTCGGTCCAGATAGACCGCAAAACGGGACTGGTGAGCGAAACGGGGCGCATGATGCACTTCGTCGCCGGCACCGAACCGACCACCACCGTCGAGGAAAAAGATGTCGTCGATCCGACGCTCATGAAGGTGCAGTGAACACCCGGGGCATCGTCCGCCATAGCCTGAAACTGGTATTTCTCACCGCCGGCAGCCGCGTATTGGGCCTTATCCGCGAGATCGTGCGGGCCGCCTACCTCGGCACCACCGCCTTCTCCGACGCCTTCACCATCGCGTTCCTCCTCCCCAATCTGATGCGCAAACTTTTTGCCGAGGGGAGCATCTCCGTCGCCTTCGTCCCGACCTTCAAAGGCTACCTTATTGAAGACAACAAAGAGAAGATACGGTTGTTCCTCTCGTCGTTCCTGACGGTGCTCACTTTTCTGGTCGTGACGGTCGTCACCCTCGGCATTCTCTTCACCGGACCTCTTATCCATACTTTTTACGCCGATCTGACACCCGACATACAACAGGAAACGGCGTTACTCACCCGCATCATGTTCCCCTATCTCGCGTTCATCTCGATGGCCGCTTTTTTCCAAGGGATACTCAACAGCGTCAACATATTCGGCCCCGCCGGCGCGGTGCCGATGGTCTTCAATGGCTGTATCATCGCCTCCACGGTGCTCCTCTCGCCCTACATGGACAATCCGGCGCGCGCCATGACGGTCGGCGTTATCGTCGGCGGATCGTTACAGGCGATACTCCAGTTCCCCTATGTGCTGAGGGCGGGTTTCCGTTTCTGCTTCCGGCCGCTCCGTGACGCCTTCCGCGATCCCGGCGTCCGCAAGATATTCCTGCTCGTTGGCCCGACCGTCATCGGGATGGCGGCCTACGAACTCAATGTGCTGGCCTCGTCGGTCATCGCGAGCACCGCCGGGACGGGCGTGGTGAGTTCGCTTCAGTTCAGCAACCGGCTCCTTGAACTGCTTCTCGGCATCTTCGCCGTCTCTATCGGGACCGTCGTCCTCACCGAATTGTCGGAGAACGCGAAACGGAACGAATGGGAGAAATTCACCGGACATCTGCTATTCAGCATCAATGTCATCGCGCTGGTCACCATCCCGGCGACCCTCATCGCCCTCATGAACGGCCGCGAGATCATCACGCTTGTTTTCAAGGCGCGCGCCTTCGGCGACGAGTCGGTGGCGCTCACCACCGCCATCTTCCTCTGCCACATCGCGGGGCTCTACTTCATCGCCGCCAACCGCGTGCTGGCCCCCGCCTTCTACGCTCAGGAAGACACCAAGTCACCTACATGGGCCGGAATGTGGTCGTTCGGCGCGAACATCGTGCTGTGTCTGGCGCTGGTCGGACCGCTGAAAGGTCAAGGGATCGCGCTGGCCGCCACCTTGGCCGCGCTGGTCAACACAACCTTCCTCGTCCTGCCGCTCATCCGGAAAAAACGCGACGCCTTCGGGCCGATGACCGGCCGCGCCGCCCTCTATGCATTCCGCATACTGCTGATATCGGGAGCCATCGCCGCGCCGCTCTACTTCCTCAAGCCATATCTCTATGGCCTCTTCGCCGGAAGCGGCTGGCGGATCGTCGCCTTCGGCATACCGCTGACGCTCGTGTCGATCATATTCTTCATCCTCTTCTTCGCGGCGCTCTTCCTCATGAAGGATACGCAGGCGCTGTGGCTGGCGGGGAAACTGAAGAAGAAGTTCATGAACAGCAATACACAGGAGTAACGACATGGCGCAGAAGAACGACGAGATCGTGGTGCCGCACGGCATCATCTTCAACTGGGGCGAATACCTCGGCAAGCGGGTGAACTACATCCTCAAACACATGGGCTACGGCACGATGACCGTCTACCCCAAGCGCGGCCAGAATCCGAACGACGACTATGTGGTCTTCGACTACACCGACCGCGACATCCTCTTCTTCGTCCGCAACGGACTCATCGTCGAGATCCGTTTCCTCACCAAGCACCCCGAGAAGGTCTTCAATCTCGGCATGGGGATGACCCGCGAACAGATAGAGACCATCGCCGGGCGGCCCAACAAGGTGATGAAGGCGGCCGAGATCGGCTTCCAGGCGCCGTTCGAACATGTCCTCGCCTACAACGACATGGAACACTTCGACTTTACCCTTGAGGTGCTCTTCGACGATCGTTGGATATCGAATCAGATAAACATCTATCCGTAAGCTTCAGGCCGCGCCGACCCGCGGGACCGTCACCACAAATCGCGCGCCGCCGAGCGGTGAATCCTCCACGGCGATGGTGCCGCCCGCCTCGGTGACCAGTTTCAATGAATGACTGAGTCCGATGCCGGTGCCGCCCGGCTTGGTGGTGTAGAAGTTCCGGAATATCTTTTCCCGCTCCGCCGTCGGCACGCCGTGCCCGCTGTCGTCCACAAAAAGGCGGACCATGCCGCCCGCCGCTTCGCCCGACAGCTTCACGCGACCACCGTCGCCCAGTTCCTCCCACGCATTCTTGAGAAGATTGAGCATCACCTCGCGGAACGAATTGAGGGCGATGGTCAGTTCGGCGTCGGGGACCATCGCTACATCCAACGATATGCCGCGTTTCTTGAATTCACCTTCGTGGAACTTCAGCAGATCGTTGAGCGCCTCAGGCAGGAGCGTCCTGTGGGCCGGTTCATCCTCGGCACGGTAGCGCACCATTCCCATGTAGCGGTCGGTTATCTCCTCCAGCCGGATAACCTCTTTCACGATAAGCGTGATCGAGTCGGCCAGTTCGTCGGGCGTCATCTTCTTCGCGTTGTCGGCGATATATTCGGCATTGAGTTTCACCGTCGAGAGCGGATTGCGGATCTCGTGGGTCACCTTCGAGGCCATCTCGCCGATGGAGATGAGCCGTTCCGAATTGAGCAGGCGGCTGGCCAGCCGCTCCTGTTCACTGATGTCGCGGACCACATACAGCACCGTCCCGGCCACGGTGGTCACATCGCGCCAGTAGGTTTTTCCGGTGTGCGGCAGTTTCCCCGGCAGGGCGATGTCGACGCCGCTTTTCGCGACGACCGCGGAGACCGGTTCGCCGATGAGTTCGGGGCCGGTCCCGAACCAGTCGCGGAACAGGGTGTTGACGAACAGCACCCGCCCCGACGCGGCGTCGGCGGCGATGATGCCCGCCTGTAGGGAATCGAGGATATCGCGGTACCGTTTAAGTACGCTCGAGACCAAGACCGTCGCCGTCGACCTCACTGACATGGGCGCGACCCCGC
>CAYPQK010000081.1:0-13842 GCA_964412895.1 uncultured Spirochaetales bacterium | reverse complement strand
AGATAGATGAAAAGAACATCACGGCTTTTACTCTCGCTCGGCGCGGCGCTGCTGATCGTCCTTGAGGCGGTCGGCTGCACATCGTTGGGTAACCGCGAGACGCTCCTGACCGAGGCGCGCTCCTTCGAGAAGGTGATGCGCGACACCTACTTCTCCGACTGGGAGGCGGCGGTGACGGCGGCCAAGGCGGCGGCCGAGCGCGATCCCGAGGGGGCTGGCATGGCCAACTTCGTCGCGGGCGAAGCGCTGTATCTTTCCGGCGACCACGAGGTGGCCGTTCCATACCTGCAGAACGCCCTGCGTGGCCGCGACCCGTTGGCGGCGCTGGCGGCGCTCCATCTCATCCGCGACCTGTATGTGTCCCGGCCGCTCGCCATCGAGCTCGCCCTGACGCGCCCCGTCTGCGATTCGTCGCTCTGCCGGGCGGTCATATCGGCCGAGGCGCTCGAATGGGCCCGCGCCACCAAACGGCCGTGGGAGGCGCGGCGGCAGCAGGACCGGCTCAGCTGGCCGGTATCGCTCAAGCTCTTCCGGGCCGCCGACAGTTCGGCCTTCCGCGATCTGGCGACCGTCGCGGCCGAGGAGACCGCCTATATCGCCGGGACCGCGCAGGCGCCGGCCGATGCGCGGAGCGTCGAGCTGCCCGAGATGGTGTCGGCCTTCGATCTGCGCAGCTACTTCTCGCCGGTGCGCAACGCCGTTTTCTTCGCGACGGGCGCCGTCGACCTGCCGGAAGGCGGGCTGGTGACGGTCGTGCCCTATGTCACGGTGCCGTTCCGGCTCTATGTCGACGGCAAAGTGGTACTCGAACGCGACGCCGACCGGCTCTCGGTCGGGGTCATCGCGGGGGCGGTGCGGCTGGAACTCGCGAAAGGGAAGCACACGATACTGCTGAAACTGGCCCCGTACCTTTCCGACGAAGGCTACGCCGCGGTGATGTTCTACCGCGACGGGCTGGAGCGGGCGGCGGAGGATGACGATATCACCGCGCCGCGCGACGGCGAGGACCGCCTCACGGCCTATCTGCGGCTCCTGACGCGCGACCTGCTCTATGCCGACAGCGGCATACCGTACTGGGAGGAGTTCTACGCGTCGGTCAACGGGAGCCGGTCGCCCGGACCGCTCTTCCAGACGGCGCGGAACTACCGCCGCGCGGGCAACGGCCAGAGCGCCGGATCGATACTCTCCTTCGTCACCGGAGAACGGCCCGATCTCATCCTGCTCAAGAGCGAACTCATCGATGTCTATCAGGAACTCGGCGACGACGCCGGGGTGCGGCGTGTCATCGCCTCGGAGGAGGGGCGTGAACGCAACGAACTGCCGTGGCTCCTGCGGCTTTCGGACCTCTATTTCGCGAAAAAATGGTACGCCGCCGACATCGCGAACGCCGAGAAACTGGTCGACCGCTACGAAAATTATCCGGTGGTCCATTACTATCTGTCCGATTCGTGGCACGCGATGGGCGACATCGACAAGGCGGCGCGCATCCGTCAGCGGGCGGTTCGCCTGATGCCGGGGTATCAGCCGACGCTGGCGCGGCTCGCCGAGATCTACCGCGAGGCGGGCGACCTGTCGGGCATCATCCGGACGGCGAAACAGCTTCTGGCGCTCGATCCGCACAATATCGACAACAACCGGATGTTGGCCGAGGTCTATATCTCCGACGGCAACTACGACCGCGCGGCGCGCATCCTGCAGGAGGCGCTCGACCGTAATCCCGAAGCGGCCGATCTGTGGGCGCGGCGCGGCGACGCGCTGCTGCTCGACGGCGACAAGGAGGGGGCGACGGCCGCCTTCCGGCGCGCCTACGAACTGGCCCCCGAGGCGGCGGAATACGCCGACCGGCTCGATTCGGTCGGGGCGGTATCGTCCGACTTCTTCGCGAAGCAGGCGCTTGGCGATGCGCAGGTGGACAAAAAGATTGCCGATTTTCGCAAGGATGCCGCGAAGTATCCGCAGAAATACACCATCATCTACGACGAGGGTATTCAGCAGGTGCACTACAGCGGGAGCGTCCGGTCGCGGTTCCGCATGACCATCGCCCTCAACACCGAAGAGGGGGTGCGTGAATTCTCGACGGTCGCCAACTACGGCCGCATCCTGTCGGCGCGGGTCGTGAAGCCCGACGGCCGTTCGGTGCCGGGCTGGCGCGCCGACGCGGGCAACATCTATTTTCTCGATACCACGCCGGGCGATGTGATAGATTTCGCCATGGAGGCATCCGAAGGGCCCCGGTCGTGGCTCGGCGGGACCGATTTCCGCTGGTTCTTCGCCACCGAGGGGGTCTACAACCTCCACAGCCGCATAGTCCTCCGGTTCCCGAAGGATCTGCCGGTGCTCTTCCACGCCCGCGGGCCGGCAACGGAGGTCAAGAGCGTCGACGCCGACGGCGCGACGCATACTTTCGAGACCTTCGGGCTCACCCAGCCGCCGCGCGAGGAATCGATGCCGCCCGTCATGGACGAACTGCCGATCCTTTCCTACACGACGGTCCGTTCATGGGACGATCTGGGCCGCTGGCAGGCGATATTCATCCGCGAACAGGCCGAGCCGTCGCCCGAACTGGAGCGGCGCGCGATGGAACTGGCGCAGGGGCTGGCCGACAGCGAGAAACGGGTCGAGGCGATCCGCGACTGGGTGGCGCGGCAGGTGCGCTATCTTTCCGACGATAAGGGCATCGCGAAGGTGAAGCCCGAAAAGACCACCAAGACGCTCGCCGACAAGGCGGGCGACTGCAAGGATAAGGCGCTGCTGCTTAAGATGCTCCTCTCCTACGCCGGAATAGATGCGCAGTACGCGCTGGTCAAGAGCCGCCGGTTCGGATCGCTCATCCGCGAATTGCCCTCGATGCAGTTCGACCACGCGCTGGTCTATATCCCGCCGCAGACCGGCATCGAAAAGGGCTATTTCGTCGACGCCACATCGAGCTACGACCACTACCGCGGCATCAACCCCGAACTGGAAGGGGTGACCGCCTTGGTCATCGACGAACAGAAGGGGACCGCCGCGTTCCTGCCGGTCGCATCGGGTCTCACCAGCACCGTATCGCTCACGATAGGCGACGACGGCGCGGCCCGCCTGACGCTCACCGGCCCCGCCGCCTCCAACGGCCGCTACCGCTTCGCCGTCGACAGCGACCCGTTCAGCTACTTCAGCGGACTCATCGCGAAGATGGCGGGAACGCCGGTCACGGTGTCGCAGTGCGCGCTCGCCGGCGGCCAGTACGCCGAACCGCTCGAGGTCGCCTGCGCCGCGCAGGCCTTCTTCCCGGCGCTTGTCGGCGCGGTGCTTTCTCCGGCGGCCGCGGTGCAGGAACGGCGTTATCCGCTTTACCTCGGCGACCGTATCCGTTCGTGGAGCGTGACGGTCAAAGGGGTTGCGGCTCCCGCCGCGCCGGTGACGGTCGAGAACGAATTCTTCCTGTGGCGCGCCGCACCGGTCGATGGCGGCGTGACGGTGACCTTCGAGATGCGCGCGATCGACATCAAGCCCGAGAAATATGCCGCGTTCCGCGCGGCGGTGGCGCAGGCGATAGAGGAAGAGAACAAACAGAGAGGCGCAGGTCAATGACCAAGGTTATCGCGACATTCTCGGCAAAAGGCGGCGCCGGCACCTCGGTGATGACCGCCAATCTCGCCATCTATCTGGCCCAGAAGGGGAAGAAGGTGCTGCTCATCGACGCGGCGCCCAACGGCGGCTCGCTGCACGCCTATCTCAACATACCGACCTGGGCGGTGTCGCGCACCGTGCCCGACTTCTTCTCGGTCCTGCCGCTCATCGACACCGACTACCCGAATCTCAAGTTCTTCTCGTCGCTGCGCTGTCCGCAGAAGCACAACTGCGTATCGGAATACCTCGTCAAGTGGGAGGCCGAACTCAAGAAGAGCGGCTTCGACCTCCTCCTCATCGACATGGGGGCGCACCTCGACGCCGACCTCATCGCGACCGCCTACCTCGCCGATCTCAACATACTCTTCGCCAACCCCGATCCGGTAAGCATCGAGAAAACCAATCATCTCCTCCGCTCCTTCTTCGATGCCCAGCTCGAGGCGGTGGTGCAGAAACTCGACATCGCGCCGGTGGTGCCGGAGATACAGCGCAACCGGCCGGAACACCTCTATTCGGCCCGCAATCTTCTGCTTGCGCTTTCGGAGGAACTGCCCAAGGCGCGGCGGCAGGCGGCCGATGTGGTGGGGCGCCTGCGCATCGGGATCGTCTTCAACGCGATACGCAACTCGGCCGAGGCGGAGCTCAAGGACATCTACCCGCTGGTCATACGCAACTACTACGGATTCGATCTCAAGGGCTTCGGCGACATACTCTTCTCCGAGGTGATACAGACCTCGGCCCAGACGATGGTGCCCACCGTCACCAGCGAACGGGGCGGCGAGTTCATCGAGATGCTCGACCTCATCGCGGGGCGCGTCCTGACCCATGTCACCAAACGCGATCACGCTCCCGCCGCCCGTTTCCTGCCGCTGACCTACTACGAGATGCTCGGGGTCCAGCGCGGATCGAGCGCTCAGGATATCCGGGCGCAGTATGAAAAACTGCGCGCCGTCTATTTCTCGCAGAATCCGCTGATGCGCGATATGTTCGACGCCGACAGCCTGTTCGTCTACACGCGGCTCCTCGAAAGCGTCTATCAGAACCTCATGGATCCCGATATCAAGCGCGAATACGACATGGGGGGCGGTCAGGCGCCCGAGACGCTCGACCAGTCGCTCCCCGAAGGGTTCGATCTCCGCGAGGTGATCCGGAAATACAACCGCCAGAAGAAGAGCGCGCCGAAACTCGTCAAGCGCGATGTCTTCGGCCGCGAGGCGGAGGACTCCCCCTCCATCTCCGAGAAGTTCGACGAACAGGATCCCAACGCGATGTTCGAGAAATACCGCGGAGAACCGGTGACCGGGGCGGTGCTCAAGGCGCTCCGCGAGGAACTGGGACTCACGCTCAAGGCGGTCTGCGAGAAGACCCGCATCTCCCATGTCGTGGTCAAGGCGATAGAAGCCGGTGATCATAAGAACCTGCCGGCGATGACCTATCTGAAAGGTTTCCTGCGGAGTTACTGCCGTCTCCTGCGGCTGTCGGAGGAGAACACCGTGCGGGTCATCGACGATTTCGTGACGGGCGTGACGGGGGTGCCGGAACCGGCGCCGGTCCCGCCGGCTCAGAAACACTAGCGGAGGAGCGCGAAGATGCTTGAGACCTTCGGCGAATACCAGCTTCTGTCAAAGATCGCGACGGGCGGCATGGCCGAGATATTCCTCGCCAAGCACACCAATTCGCCCGTCACCAGCATGCCCATCGCGATAAAGCGGATACTCCGGCAGTTCAACGCGAATCAGGCCTTCATCAAGATGTTCCTCGCCGAGGCGCGCATCATCTGCAACATCACCCACCAGAACATCGTCAAGATATACGACTTCGGCAAGAACGACGAGACCTACTACATCGCGATGGAATATGTCTTCGGTCAGAGCCTCGGCCAGCTCATGAACAAGTATGAGCAGAAGGGGCGTCCGCTGCCGCCCGAGATCATACTCGAGATCGCCACGGCGGTCCTCGGCGGACTCGAATTCGCCCACAACACCCGCGACCGTAACGGCATCTTCCTTAATGTCGTCCACCTCGACATGAACCCGAACAACATACTCCTGTCCTACGACGGCAAGATAAAGCTGGTCGACTTCGGCATCGCCCACGCCAGCTACACCCGGACGCTCAAGAACAATCTGCAGACGGTGCAGGGGACCTACGGCTATCTTTCGCCCGAGCAGTGTCAGGAAAAGCCGCTCGACCGGCGCAGCGACATCTTCAGCTTCTCGGTCATACTCTGGGAACTGCTCGCGGGTCGTCCGCTGTTCAAACAGATCGAGTCGGACGCGGGGATACTCAACGCGATCGTCAACGAGGATATCCCCGACATCACCACGGTCAATCCGCAGGTGCCGCGCGAACTGGGCTTCATACTCGCCAAGGGGCTCCAGAAGAATCGCGAACGGCGGTACGGCAGCGCCTCGGAGATGCTTGAGGACATCAAGCGCTATCAGTCCATGCGCGAATTCAATCCGCAGGCCGAATCGCTCCCGGCGGTGCTCAAACGCGAGTTCGCGGCCCACTTCATCAAGATGAACCGGGTTCTCGAAAAGGCGCAGGCGGCCTATCTGATGGATGAACTATTCAAAGATATCGGAGAGATAGAAGAGGTCGACCTCAACGAGAAGATACGGGTCCAACAGGAGGAACTGGTGGAATCGGTCCGCAAGAAGGAGGCGGAACTGGATGAAAAGGACCGGCGCGACGAGGTGCGCGGCTGGCTGATCCCGACCGTCGTCGCCTCGGTGGTGCTGGTGCTGTTCTTCGCCGGGCTGTCGCTCTATCTCTTCTTCCCGTGGAAAAAGGATACGGTGTCGGTCTTCGTCGCCACGATGCCGCCCGAGACCGATATCTTCGTCGACGGCCGCGACGCGGGGGCCAAGACCCCGACCGAACTCCAGCTGATCAAGGGACGCACCTATGTGTTCGAGTTCCGCAAAGGCGATCTGGTGGCCGAACTGCCGTTCGTTCCCTCCGAGAAGGCCGCGGAGAACAAGATATTCGTCAAACTTAAGAAGAAGGAAGAATGAACAACGGCGTTCTGCTCTATGTGCGGAGTGACGGGAAGCGGGCCGCGGCGGTCCAGCAGGCTATCGCCGCGGTGACCGCGGTCGCCGCCCGGAAGGGGCGCACGATCCTCATCCATCCGGAAAAGACCTATGATATCGGGCTGATAATAGCCATCGGCGGCGACGGCACCTTTCTCGACGCGGGGCATGAGGCGCTGGAACTCGATGTGCCGCTGGCCGGGGTGAACGCCGGAAGTCTCGGCTTCCTGACCGAGATAACGCCCGACGAGGAGGACGAGATAGAGCGCATCATGGGTCCCCGCGTCAGGATACAGGAGCGGATCGTGCTGGCGGTGTCGGTGACGCGCGGCGGCGCCGAGGTGTTCCGGGCGCAGGCGGTCAATGAACTCCTGCTCATGCGCCGCGCCGACGCCCCGATGCTCGATCTGGCCATCCGCTACGCCGGGATGAACCTGCCGCACTACAAGGCCGACGGCGTCATCGTCGCCACACCGACCGGATCGACCGCCTACAATCTGTCGCTCTCCGGTCCGATACTCTTTCCCACCGAGCACGCGATGGTGCTCAACGCCGTGGCGCCGCACGCCCTCACCAGCCGGCCGCTGGTCCTGCCGAGCAATTCGCCGCTCGAAGTGGAACTCGTCGAGGCGGCGGCGGGGGTGCTGTCGGTCGACGGACGGACGCAGCTGCCGCTCGCGGCGGGCGATCGCATCACGGTCCACGAGTCGTCGCGGATGCTCAAGTTCGTGCCGAGCGCGCGCCGCACCTATTTCGATGTCCTTGCGCGGAAACTCCACTTCGGCCGCCGCGATTAGTTGACAGAACGCGGTCGGCATGGTACCATCCGGAGTCGCTTTCTTTTTTGAAAGGAGGAGCAGATGAATGTGAATTATTCTTTCAAGGGTCTCGATCACAGCATGGGTCTGAAAGAGTACGCCGAGAAAAAACTGGTCAAGTTGGAGAAGCTGATCACGCAGAACACGCAGGTCGAGGTGTTTTTCGTAAAGGACAAGAACGAGAAGAAGACCGAGATCAAGCTGAATCATAACGGTGACGACTACTTCGCCGTCGAGTCGAGCGCGGAGTTCGACCAGTCGATCGACTTCTGTGTTGACAAAATCGCAAAACAGATTAAAAAGGCCAAGGACAAGAAGGTCGATCATCGCGGCCGGTGATCCGGCCCGACGGATGGGCGGGTAGCTCAGTTGGATAGAGCGTTGGCCTCCGAAGCCAAAGGTCGTGGGTTCGATCCCCGCCTCGCCTACCATTCTTTTTTATTTCTCACATTCTTTTTCTGGACCGGACTCGATGCGGCTGATCTCTATCTGCGCGACGCCGATGAGCTGGCCGACGCGTTCGCGCTGGTGGACTACCGGATCGACGATCCGCTGGTGCCGCCGCTTTTCAACGCCTATATGCCCGACGGGATGGACGAACTTCCCGATGACGAGCGGGTCGCGCTCTTCATCCGGATCCTTCTGCCGCTCATCCTGCGTGAGAACGGCCGTATCGACGATGAGCGTCTCCAGATCGGATCGCAGATCGCCGCCGGAACGCCGGACCCGGTGACGGACGCCTTTTTCCGCCGGACGGCGGTGAAGTACCGCGCTCTGAAAAGGGAAGAGCAGGATGCGTCGCTCGATGATGAGCGCCGCGTGAAGATCACCGACGAACTCCTGCTGAAGATACGGCCGGTCGACCCCGCCGTCGCGCTCGGGATAGCGGCGCTCGAATCGGGGTGGGGGACCTCCCGTTTCGTGGAGGAGGGGAACAATCTCTTCGGCCACACCGCCATCAATGCATGGAAGGGTATCCAGCCGCTCAACTGGCGCGGCACCCAGCGCAACATCAAACGGTTCGAGACCATCGGCGATTCGCTCGCCCGCTTCATGCTCAACCTCAATCGCAACCGCGCCTATGCCCGCTACCGTCTCTACCGCGATCTGCTGCCCGATTCTCCGTTGGTGCAGGCCGACGGCTTTTCCAATTATTCGCGGCTCGGGGCCGATTACACCGGCCGTCTCAAACAGGTCATGAAGCGCTTCGGCCTGACCCGTTTCAGCGCGTACCGGCTCGACGGCGAGGGGCGCGCGCTGGCGGTCGACCGGCTCGGGACGCCCTATATCTACTGAACTCCGAAAAATTGACACCCGCCGGCGCGACGATATAATCACCCGTCCGCGATGAGTTATCCCCGAGGAGTGACCGGTGATCGACAAGACGACGCTGCGGCTGGAATATAAGAAATTCAACACCTTCCTATTCGACTACCTTCGTTCGCTGTCGCGTGGCTGGATCTTCATGAAAATGAAGCACAAATATCCCGTCGGCACCGATCTCAGCTTCGTCATCACCTCGGCGGGCGTCGAGAAGCCGCTGACCATCCCCGGCACCGTCATCTTTCACGGCCTTAACGACGAGGGGAAGGATGGCGTCGGCATCCGGCTGAAACTGGAAGGGGAGGCGGCGTCGAATTTGCGTCGCGTCGTCGACAGGGCCTGCCGGGAACTGTTCGGCGAACGGCTTGCCGGACGCATACTCGCCATCACGGAGCCGCATGACCGATCGTCCGATTGAGGAAAAGAGCCGCTACTGCGTCCTCGATGACGAGAGCGCCTTCCTCGAAATAGCGCGCGCCCGCCTGTCGCAGTATCTGCCCGATATCGCCGGCCTGTTCATCTCCGATCCGGCCGACGCGCTGCGGTTCGCGCAGGTGAACCCGCGACTTCTCTATATCATCGACATCCGGCTCGGCGACCAGAACGGCATCGATATCTACAACGACATCAACCGCCTGTCGCCCCGTTCCCGTGTCATCTTCATCACCGGCGATACCGCCTACATCGACGATGAGAAGCTCCGCCAGCGGGCGCTGTCGCGCGGCGGCATCGATTTCATCGAGAAGCCGGTCAAATGGCACGAACTGGCCATCAAGATACAGAACCACCTCAAGCTCATCGAATACCAGTTCGATCTTGAGGAAAAGGTGCAGGAACGGACGCAGATGCTCATTCACGCCGACCGTTTGGCGACCGTCGGCACCATGGTGAGTTCCATCGTCCACGAGGTCAATTCGCCGCTCACCTTCATCAAGGCGAATCAGGAGACGAGCCTGCTGGCGGTGCAGCGGATACGCAAGGAGTGCAGTAACCCCGAAACCAAGCGGCTCATCGACGAAACGATCATGCCGGGACTCAACGACTCGATCATGGGGGTGCGGCAGATAGAAGAACTCCTCAGATCGTTCCGCCGGTTCTACAAACAGGAAAAGACCCTCACCGCGATAGATCTCATGTCCATCATTGAGGATGTGAAGACCCTCACCATATATAATATAAAGAAACACGGGATCACGCTGACCATTACGAACGGATCGCGCGAACCGCTTGAGGTGTGGGGGAACAAGCAGGAGCTCATTCAGGCGGTCACCAACATCGTCAGCAACGCGATAGACGCCTTCGATGGGACCGGGCTCAAGCAGCGCCGCATCGAGATAACGCTTGGCCGGAGCGACGACAGTCTCGTCATGACCATAGCGAACAACGGCCCGAAGATCCCTCGGGAGATCACCGACAACATCTTCCAGCCCTTCCTGACCACCAAGAGCGAGGAGAAGGGGACCGGCCTCGGGCTTGCCATCGTCAAACAGATCATGAAGGGGATGGGGGGCGACATCGTCATGCACAATAAGGATGACGACCGGCAGGTGGTCGAGTTCGTCTGCACCATACCGCTCTATCGCGACCACAAACGGGGTAAATGATATGAAGATAAGTTCCCTGATACTGGCGGCGGGCAAGGGTACCCGCATGCGTTCCGAGACCCTGCCGAAGGTCATGCATCCCGTGTCGGGGTATCCCGTCATCGGGTGGATACTCGACGCGGTGGCCCCCTTCGGCGGCGCCCATCTGGTGGTGGGCCATATGCGGGAACAGGTCGAATCCTTCGTCCGCGCGAACTATCCCGGCGTCCGTTTCTCGGTCCAGCAGGAGCAGGACGGGACCGGCGGCGCGGTGCGGTGCGCCTTCGCCGAGGCCGATCCCGAGGCGACCCATTTCCTGATATTGCCCGGCGACACGCCGCTTCTGAAGACCGGAACGCTCGAACGGCTCGTCGCCGTCTATGAACGGGAGCGGGCCGACCTCGCGCTCATCACCTGCATTCTCGACGATCCGGCGCGCTACGGCCGTATCCAGCGGTCGCGCGGAGAGGTGGTGGGCATCGTCGAATACAACGACGCCACCGAGGCGGAACGGCGCATCACCGAGATAAACAGCGGCGTCTATCTGGCGTCGCGGGAACTGCTCGCCGAGGCGTTGCCGCGCCTGACCAATGTCAACGCGAAGAAGGAATACTACCTGACCGATATCGTCGCCAATGCTTTTGCGCGCAAGGCGACCGTCGCCGCCTATGCCGACGACGATTTCATGTCGCTGTCGGGCATCAATTCGCGCCTCGAACTCGCCGATGCCGACAGGGTGATGCAGGTACGCATTAAAAGCGCCCTCATGGAGAGCGGCGTCACGATGCTGCTCCCCGATACCATCTACATCGAGCGCGGCGCGGTGGTCGGTCCCGACACGACGATAGCTCCCGGCGCCTACATTGCTGCCGACGCCGTCATCGGCACCGGTTGCCGCATCGGGCCGCATACGGTGGTCCGCGACACCGTTCCCAATGGCTCGACGCGCTGATAAAACTTGACAGTGTCCGGTTTTTACATATAAAAGGGACTGTTTTTGGGCTTTTTGAAGATAAGAGTTTAGAAGGAGGACATTTTGGCTCACCACAAGTCTGCGAAAAAACGGATCAAAACCAACGAGAAACGGAGACTCTATAACCGCTCGGTGAAGTCCCGTGTCAAGACCTACATCCGTCATTTCTCCGAGATAGTCGAGATGGCGGCTGACGATCTGCAGAACCTCGACAAGTACAAAGTGGACGCGCAGGCGAAGCTTCGCACCGCCGTTTCCGAACTGCAGAAGGCGGTCTCCAAGGGGATCCTGAACCGCAATACCGCGGGCCGCAAGGTCGGCAGACTCACGGTCCACTTCGGCAAGCTGTTCAAAGCCTGAAAGTGCACGCGACCCGGGCATATTCCCTCATCCTCACCGACATCGGTCAGATATTCACGGCATCGCTCAATGATCCCGTCCATACGGGCACTGGTCTGTGCATAGCGGCCGATGAAAAGGGGACCATCGCCTTTGTCGGCACCATGGCCGACTTCGCCAAGAGCGAACCGGGCTATGAGACGCGGCACAAGGATGCGGTGGTCAGCGCCGAAGGGCGCGCCGTCTGGCCGGGACTCGTCGACAGTCACACCCATATCATCTATGCCGGTACCCGCGAGGAGGAGTTCGCGCTGAAATCGCGCGGCGCCTCGTACGCCGACATTGCGGCGGCGGGCGGCGGGATACTGAATTCGGCGGCGAAGACCCGCGCGACCTCTGCCGACGAGCTGTACCGCGACGCGAAGAAGCGCCTGCTCCAAGTGGCCGCCTACGGCGTCACCACCGTCGAGATAAAGTCGGGTTATGCGCTCGACACGGCGGGGGAACTCAAGATACTCGAGGTCGTCGCGCGACTGAAGAAAGAATCACCTATCGAGATAGTGCCCACATTCCTCGGGGCGCACGCCTATCCGGCGCAGTTCAAGAACGACCACGACGGCTATCTGTCGCTTCTGTGCGACGAAATGCTGCCGGAGGTGAAGCGGCGCGGTCTTGCCGAATTCGTCGATGTCTTCTGCGAGGAGGGTTTCTTCTCGCTGGCGGAGACCGAACGGGTCCTCCGGCGGGCGTACGACCTCGGACTCGGCCTCAAACTGCACGCCGACCAGTTCCACGCGCTCGGCGGCACCGAACTCGCGGCACGGATGGGTGCGGCGTCGGTCGATCATCTCGAAGAGGTGACCGACGAAGCGATAGCGCTCATGGCACAACACGGTACCGTCGCAGGCGTTCTGCCGATAACCTCGGTCTTCTCGCGTCTGCCGTTCGCTCCGGCCAAGAAAATGATCGACGCCGGGGTGCGGGTGGCGCTCGCCACCGATTTCAATCCCGGTTCCTGCATGTGCGGGTTCCTGCCGCTCGCGGCGAGTCTCGGGGCGACCCAGCTCGTTCTGCCGGTGTCGGATGCCCTGCGCGGCGTGACGCTCCACGGCGCCGCGTCGGTGCGGCGCGCGGCGCGGAAGGGAAGTATCGAGGTGGGCAAGGATGCCGACATCGTCGTCATGGAGAGTTCCTCATGGATATATCCGCTCTATCATTTCGCGCACAACCATGTGCGCCGGATATTCATCGGCGGTCGCCCCTTCGATCCGGCGGCCCTGCTCGCGGAGGGAATGGTATGAAACGGCTTTTACTCACGCTCCTTGCGCTTGCGCTGTTCCTGCCGGCCTGTTCCGGCAAGGATGAAAAGCCGGTTGAGAGCCGTTGGCGCGTCCTCGACACGGTCGAATACCAGCCCGATATCGACGAAGGGAAGCTTTTCGTATCGCTCGACGAGTTCGAGAAACTGCTTTTCGCGCCGCTGTTCTACTTCGAGAAGGATGTGGCGGTGCGCGGTTTTTCTCAGGAGCTGACCTACAATACCGAAAGCGTGGTCGATACGGTGCCGCGTAAGCTGGAACTGGCCGAGAAGGTGACCTACGGCCGCGACGACAAGAGCGATTTCCATCTCGCCTATATCAACGAGCGCAACGAAGGGTGGGACCTCATCTGGAAAGAGGGGTTCCTCTACAAGAAACTGCTTGGCGGCGACTATGTCCGCACTTACAGCACCGGCGAACATACCTTTTATAAAGAGACGCTGTTCCGGTCGATGCCCGATCTCTACGCGATATTCCGCACCCATGCCGAACTCTCGTCGGCCGGCGGCGGGGGCGACCGTCATGTGGTGATCCGCTTCTCCGACAAGGAGGTGCCGCGCGGCGCACTGCCGCCCAAGCGTTACCTGCAGAGCAGTTACGGCGTGGAGGAGATGAACAACGACAAACTCATCCAAACGCTCGCCGGCAAGAAATTCAAGAACATCGGCGGGACGCTCGACGCCGTGGTGACGACCGATCTGAAGATCAAGCGGCTGACGCTCGATCTTAAGTTCACCGTCGCCGGGGAGGAGGTCTCTTTCGCGGTACGCGGCGAGAGGACAATCGCCGACAAGCCGCTCCTCGAGATCGCGATACCCGCATTTTCGCGCGAATACCATC
>CAYPQK010000080.1:0-14128 GCA_964412895.1 uncultured Spirochaetales bacterium | reverse complement strand
CGGATCGCCTCCATCGCCTGCGGCGTCACCGGTATCAGCCGTTCTTTTTTCCCTTTGCCCAGCACGCGGAGCATTCCCTGCGCGAGATCGACATCGCGGATGCGCAGAGAAACAAGTTCGCTGACGCGCAGGCCGGAGCTGTACAACAGTTCCATGATCGCCTTGTCGCGCAGCCCTTTTTCGGTGTGGGCATAGGGGTAGTCGAGTATCTTCTGCATCTCCTCGTGGGTCAGGCAGGTGGGAAGGTATTTCTCCTTGCGCGGAGAGGCGAGCGTCGCCGCCGGGTTCTCGGCGATGTGTTCCCGTTTGTGCAGGAAGCTGTAAAAGTGACGGATGGCCGATATCTTGCGGTGGAGCGAGGAAGCGGTCACATCGCCGAAGATATCGCCGAGATATGCCTTGAGGTCGTCGGTGGTCAGAGTGGAGAGTTCTTTTCCATTACCGGTACTATGTCGTTGGAGAAGTTCTATGTCGCTGCCATAGCTGTCGGCGGTTTTCTGAGAGTACCGCTTCTCATACAACAGGTAATCCTGGAATGCCAAAATATAATCCATCTTGTCCACCTCAAAGCACCCTAAATATAATTGGAAGAAAGAGCAAATCAAGTTTTTGTTAACAAATATTAGGCAGTCAAGGAAAGATATAACCTGCGGGAAAAAGTCCGGATATCGTTCAGCGCGAAGAGAGGTGGCGGGCGATGCGGTCGGCGACCGCTTCCGGGGTGAAACCGAAGTGAGCCATGACGGTGTCTCCGGGACCCGATGCGCCGAAACGGTCGATCCCGATGGTGAGGCCGTCGGTCCCGACATAGCGGTGCCAGCCGAAAGTGGTGCCCGCTTCAAGCGATATTTTGGGCAGTGCGGGCGGAAGGATCTCGTTGCGGTAGGCGATGTCCTGCCGTTCGAACAGTTCCTGCGACGGCATACTGACGATACGGAGCGCGATGCCTTGAGCGGCAAGCAGTTTCTTTGCCTCCAGCGCGAGCGGGACCTCTGATCCGGTCGCGATGAACGCGGCGCGGGGCGACGGTTCGTCGGCAAGGATATAGGCGCCGCGGTGCAGGCCGTCGGCCGGCGCCAGTACCGTCCGGTCGAGTACCGGGAGCGCCTGCCGGGAGAGGATGAGCGCCACCGGGCCGTCGATATGGCGCATGATGAATTTCCACGCCTCGGCCGTTTCGGTCGCGTCCGACGGGCGGATGGTGATCAGTCCCGGGATGCAGCGGATCGACGCGAGCTGTTCGATCGGCTGATGGGTCGGGCCGTCCTCGCCGACCGCGAGGCTGTCGTGGGTGAAGAGGAATATGACCGGCAGTTTGCAAAGCGCCGCCAGACGGAGACTCGGGCGCATATAATCGACGAAGCTGAAGAAGGTCGCGGTGTAGGGGCGCAGGCCGCCGTGGCAGGCGATACCGTTGGCGATACTACCCATGGCGTGTTCGCGGACGCCGAAATGGATGTTGCGGCCGGCCGGTTCGGTTTTTGAGAACGAGCCGCCGTTCTCTATCGCCGTGAGTGTGCTGCAACTGAGATCGGCGTCGCCGCCGACCAGCCACGGCACGATCTTCGCCACGGCGTTGAGCGCCGCGCCGTTCGCCTTGCGGGTCGGTATCTTGTCGCCCGGCTTGAAGGCGGGGAGCGTCTGTTCGAAAAGGGTCCCGGCATCGAGTGCGACGCCGTTGCGCCATGCGGCGGCGAGGTCGGGAAACGCCTTTTCCCAGCGGTTGAAACGCTCCACCCACGCGGTGTGGCCTTTGCGGCCGCGCTCCTGAATGACGGCGAAGTGTTCGTAGGTCTCCTTGTCGACGGTGAAGGGGGGCTTGTCGCCGTGGCCGAGTCCGGCACGGGCGAGCGCCGCCTCCTTTTCACCCAGCGGCGCGCCGTGGGCTGCCGCGGAACCCTGTTTATTCGGGGCGCCGTAGCCGATGGTGGTCTTGACGACGATAAGGCTCGGCCGTCCCGATTCCACCTTGGAGGCCGATATGGCGCGGTCTATCGCCGATATGTCGGTATCGCCGTTCTGCACTACGCGCACCTGCCAGTGACAGGCCTCAAAGCGTTTGACGATGTCTTCGGTGAAAGTGAGCGCGGTGGGACCGTCAAGCGATATGTCGTTGGCGTCGTACAGGACGATGAGTTTGCCGAGTCCGAGATGCCCGGCCAGCGCGGCCGCCTCGTAGCTGATCCCCTCCATCAGGTCGCCGTCGCCGCACAGCACATAGGTGCGGTGATCGACCACGGTGTGGCCGGGGCGGTTGAAGCGGGCGGCGAGCATTCGTTCGGCGATGGCCATGCCGACGGCGTTGGCGATCCCTTGTCCGAGCGGTCCGGTGGTCGTTTCGACGCCGGGCGTGTGGCCGAATTCGGGGTGCCCCGGAGTGCGGCTGCCGAGTTGGCGGAAATTCTTGATGTCTTCCATGGTGACGGCGAAGCCCGAAAGGTGGAGCAGGCTGTAGAGCAGCATGCTGCCGTGTCCCGCCGACAGGACAAAGCGGTCGCGGTCGGGCCACGCCGGCGCGGCGGGATCTATCGCGAGATGGCGGAGCCAGAGGGTGTAGCCCATCGGCGCGGCGCCCATCGGGAGCCCCGGATGTCCCGAATTGGCCTTTTCTATCGCGTCGATGGAGAGTACCCGTATCGTGTCTATCGCTTTTTTCTCGATGGCCGTGCTCATGAAGCCCTCCTTAGAAAACATCGCGGCACTATACCAAGCCCTACCGGACGGTCAAGTAATCTCCCTTTCCTTCTTTATAAAGTTTGAAAAAATCTTCGCGGCGAGTATAACTACCTCTGTACTTAAGTCCCCGGAGGTATTCTCATGACCATGTACACGAAGTTCAAGATGGCGTTCCCGGCGGCCGTGCTGTTCGCGGCCTTATCCCTTAACGCGGCCGACTGCCCGCTGTGCGATGCGGTCGACACCGGAGACGAAGAGGCGGCAAAGGCTCTTCTTTCCAAGGGCGTGGATGTCAATATCAAGAACGATGCGAACGATCCGGCGCTCGTTCTGGCGGCCGAGAAGGGGCGCGCCGAGCTGGCCGAATTGCTCATCGCCAAAAAGGCCGACATCAACATCTGTGACGGCGAAGGCGAAACACCGCTGTTGCGCGCCGTCTCCATGGGCAACTGGGAAATAGCCAAACTGCTCATCAAGAAGGGTGCCAATGTCAACGCGGCCGACAAGTTGAAGCGGACGGCGCTTCAGAGCGCGGCGCGTAAGGACAACATGGAGGTGTTCCAGCTCCTGATCGATAAAAAGGCCGATGTCAACGCGGCGGACAGCGACGGCAATACGGCGCTTCTCAACGCCGTCGATCAGCTCAACGAGAAGATGATCCAGACGCTCCTCAAGAAGAAAGCGGTGACCACCGTCCAGAATACGAAGGGGAAGACGCCGCTCATCGTCGCGGCGGCCGGCGCCTCGCCGGTGCTCGTGAAGCTGTTCCTCGCCAACAAGGCCGACCCGAACCCGCAGGATGCCGACGGCATGACGGCGCTCATGTGGGCGTCGAGCCTCGATGACGCCGCGTCGGTCAAGGAGTTGCTCGCGAAGAAGGCCGATGTGAACCTCAAGAATAAGAAGGGTCGCACCGCCGTGTCGATAGGGGCCGAGATGGGAGCGACCGAGGTGGTCAAGATGCTTCTTGAAAAAGGGGCCGATCCGTCGGTCAAGGACGACAAGGGCAAAACGGCGCTCGACTATGCCACCAATGAAGGGCACCAGAAGGTCGTGGAGCTTCTTTCCAAGAGCGCTCCCAAGTAATTCTCCGCGCCTTATATCGAATAAAAAGGTTGACAATCGGTCGGTTCCGAGTATCTATATCGGGCGTAAGTAGCACCCCGGAGTGATGCTTCCGTACCTGTCCTTTTCGTGCAAGGCGCGGAAAGGTGAGCGGAAGATACGGGGGAAGAGGTAACAGGTAACCCTTTTTTGGAGGAATCCATGACAGTCGACATCAGAGAATTGCTCAAGGCAGGTGCGCACTTCGGCCACCAGAAACAGAAATGGAATCCGAAGATGGCCCCCTACATCTTCACCGAACGCAACGGCGTTCACATCATCAACCTGCAGAAGTCGGTGGAGCTCATCGATGTCGCGGCGAAGTTCCTCCGGAACATCGGTCTCAACGGCGAGTCGCTCCTCCTTGTCGGCACCAAGCGGCAGGCGATGGATGTGGTGAGGGTGGCGGCCGAGAAGGCCGAGGTGCCCTATGTCAACTACCGCTGGCTGGGCGGCATGCTGACCAACTTCCAGACCATCAACGAGTCGATCAAACGACTTAAAAGATACGAAGAGATGCTCTCCGAGGAGAAGCGCTATCAGTACACCAAGAAAGAGCTCATCACCATCGCGAAGGACAAGACCAAGCTCGAGAAGAACCTGTCAGGCATCGTGAAGATGACGAAGGTCCCGAGCGCCGTGTTCATCGTCGACCCGATGCGCGAACATCTGGCGGTCCACGAAGCCACCAAGCTCGGCATCCCGATAGTGGCCATCATCGACACCAACGGCAACCCCGATCCGATAGATTTCCCGATACCGGCCAACGATGACGGCATGCGCGCCATCGATCTGATCATCGCCGGCCTGATGGAAGCCTACCTCGAAGGGCGCGACCTGTACCGGCAGAAGGCCCACACCGAGGACAAGGACCGTCGCGATCGTCCCGGCCGCGGCGATGAGACCCGCAGTGTCGCCGGCCGCAAGGTCAAGGTGAAACGGATATCGGGCGGCGACGAAGGCGAAGCGAAGCCGGAAAGCGATGCCGCCAAGGCGGCGCGCCGTCCCGCCAAGAAGGACGAGGCCCCCGTAGCGACCGAAGAAAAAAAGGTCGAAAAGAAGGACTAAGGACTAACAGGAGATCCCTAATGGATATATCTGCTTCTAAAGTTAAAGAACTCCGTGAACTCACCGGCGCCGGTATGATGGACTGCAAGAACGCGCTGGTCGACGCGAAAGGCGACATGGAGACGGCGATCACCCATCTGCGCGAGAAGGGTCTGGCCAAGGCGGCCAAGAAGTCGGGCCGCGTCGCTTCGGAAGGGGCGGTGCTCATCCGCATGGAGGGCGACAAAAAGGCGCTCATGCTTGAGCTCAACAGCGAGACCGATTTCGTCGCGAAGAACGACGGTTTCCGCGATCTGTCGAAGGTCGTGCTCGACTATTTTGAAAAGAACGGCAAGGAAGAGGGTGTTCTGGTCAATATGCAGGATAAATTCTACGACGCCGCGATAGAAAAGATCATCACCGATGCGGTCGCCAAGATCGGCGAAAATCTCCGCCCGCGCCGTTTCATCCGCTTCGTGACGAAGGAGGACAACTCGTTCCTGCATTCCTATACCCATCTGGGCGGCAAGATCGGCGTCTTGGTCGAAGTGGCCGGGACCGACAAGGCGGTCCTTGCGAAACCCGAGGTGCGCGAAATGGCCGACGACATCGCGATGCATATCGCCGCGATGAACCCGGTCTGCATCAGCCCCGATCAGTTCCCGCCGACGCTCATCGAATCGGAAAAGGCGATCTACCGGGTACAGGTCCTCGAGATGGGCAAGCCCGAGAACATGGTCGACAAGATCGTCGAGGGCAAGGTCCGCAAGTTCATCTCCGACAGCACCCTGCTCAACCAGACCTTCGTAAAGGATCAGAATGCCACCGTCGGCAACCATATCAAGGAGACCGCCAAGAAGGCGGGCGCCGAGCTGAAGGTTGTGCGGTTCGCCCGTTTCGAACTGGGCGAGGGGATAGAGAAAGAGAAGAAGGATTTCGCCGCGGAGATACAGTCCCAGATAAAATAACCGCCCACATGGTGCCATGATCAAGCAGGCTCTGCGTACGGCATATCTTTTTGCGGCACCCGGGTTCCGGGTGCCGCTTTTCTTTTTTCTGCTGCTTCTCTGCGCCGTGGTGAACGCCGGTGAACCGGTCGACCGCGATACCTTCGTCAGAGAGTTCATCAAAAAAGCCGATCTGGTGAAGTCCTTTGATGAGAAGATACTTTCGGCCGAAGCCGATGTGTCGCGCGCGAAGTGGCAGTATTTCCCGCAGATCAGCCTTTCCTTCGGTATGGCGCCGTTCCCGAGCTATACCTATGTCCGTCCCGATCCCACCAGCAGCGACAAGGAAAAGAACCGGGGGTATTGGTCGAAGAGTTATTACATCGGCGATTTCGGCATCGCCCTGCAGGCGAAGGGGGAGATCGTCATCCCCATATACACCTTCGGCAAGATAGGGAACCTGCAGGATGCCGCCGAGAAGGGGGTCGAGGTCGCCAAGGCCGGAAAGACCCTCTCGCTCCTTGAACTGCGCAAGGAGGCATCATCGTTCTACTATTCGTATGTCATGGCCACCGATATGCAGAACATCCTCGAACTCTCGCTCGAGAAGATCACCGATGCCGAGACGAAGCTCGACCAGTGGCTCTACGAGGGGAAGGAGGGGGTGTCGCAGAACGATCTCATCAAATTGCGCATAGAGAAGGAGCGTCTGCTCTACAGCATGGATAATGTGACGGCAACGCTCGATACCCTGCGCGCCCTGTTCGAGAAGGTGCTGGGCCCCGGGTATGCGCTCAAGGACGAGTTCATGTACAAGGCCCCGTTCGTCATGCCGCTCGAGATGCTTGAATCGCAATTGACGGGGAACAGCGCTTACAGCCGCCTGCTGACAAACGGGCTGGGGGCGATGGAATCGCTGTACAAATTCGAGAAGAGCAATTTCTACCCGAACCTCGGCGCGATGGGCGACTACCGTATCGATTACACATCGAGCGTGAAGGACGACGGCTATCCGTTGCCGAGCAGTCCCTACAACGGGCAGACCGGCGGCGCCGGTATCGGGCTGGAATTCAACCTCAACATACTCGATCAGGTCGCCAAGACCCGCAAGGCGAAGGCCGAATGGAAGGCGATGGAATATAAGGCGTCGTTCGCCAAGGAAACGGCACTGCTCGACCTGCGCCGGAGATACAACGAACTCAAAGCGCTCGACAGTCAGGTCGAACATACCCGCAAGGCGCATAAACTGGCCAAGGGATGGATGACCACCGAGTTCATGAACTACGAGGCGGGCATGTTCACCACCCGCGACCTCATCGATTCGGTCAAGGCGTTCGTCGAGCAGGAATACAACCTCATCTCCTCTATGTATAACTACAATATGAAGATAGAAGAGATCATCACCTTCGCGGGGGTCGAATGATGAAGCTGCCGCTGATCCTCATCCCGACACTGTTCTTCCTGTCGCTTTACGGCGCCGATGCTCCCGCCGTTCCGGCGGCCCCGGCGCTCGATGTCAAGGCGGCGGTCCAGTACCTCGAACAGAACGAGGCGGAACTCGAGAAGTGGGCCGGGGTGAAGGCGGTCAAGGGTACCGACGCCTTCGCCAAGAAAGAGGCGGCGATGCAGGTGGTGGTCGATCGCATCATCGACTACGATTTCATCGCGAAGTTCGTGCTGGGCGACAAATGGGATACCACGCCCAAGGACAAGCGCGACATCTTCTTCGAGAAGCTCAAGAAGCTGTTCCGCGAATTCTATCTCGAAGAGGTCTTTTACAACAAAAGCTACGAGAAGAAGTATATCGACAAGGGTATCCGCAAGAATTATCTCACCGGGGTGCCCGACAGCATCTTCGTGACCACCGAGGTGCAGGTGACGCTCAAACGCAAGCCGGTCATCTACGAAGTGGTCTATCATCTCTACAAACCGTCGGCCGACAAGGGATACCTCATCTTCGACATCGAACTCGACGGCGTGAGCATGGCGCGCAACTACCGCCAGCAGTTCTCCAAGACGCTGAAAGAGAGCAATATCGACGAACTCATCAAAAAGATAGACGCCAAGCTGGCCAAACCGGCCAAGGACCGCGAGAAAAAGGGAAAAGAGCAGGGCAAATGAACGGACTGCTGCTGCACGCCTGCTGTGCTCCCTGCCTGACCGCCCCGCTGGAGCGGCTCGTCGATAAATTCGACGGCACGGTGACGGTCCTGTTCTACAATCCCAATATCGCGCCGCAGGCCGAACACGACAAGCGACTGGGAGAGGTGGAGCGCTATCTCAAAGGGCGTTACGGATCGGCGGTGGGCCTCATTGCCCTGCCGCCCGACCGCGAGACATTCGGTTCGACGGTCGCGCCGTTCACCGACACCGACGAACGCGGCGTCCGCTGTACCGTTTGCTATTTTCTCCGCCTGCGCCGTACTTTTGAAGAGGCGAAGGGGCGCGGCATGACCCACGCGGCGACGACCCTCACGGTCAGCCCGCACAAGGACGCGAAGCGGCTCAATGCCATGGGTTTGGGACTTGAGAAACGCTGCGGCGTAACTTATCTTACCGGCGGCTGGGAATACGGGCGGACGCTGGATCTGTGCCGCGAATACGATATCTACCGCCAGAATTACTGCGGCTGTACGGCAAGCCTGCGGGAACGCGACGAGCGCCGTCGGGAACAAAAAGAGAGAAAGGGAGGTCGCCCGTGAAGATACCGCTGTTGATCGCGAGTGCCGCTTTCGTGCTGGCCGTTTCGTGCGGCGGGCAGGAGAGCTACACCACGCCGCTCATCCTGCAGAGCCGCATCGTACAGGGCGACTGTCAGGAGATAAGCACCGCCGAGGTGCCGCCGCAGGCCGTCACGGTCAGCGTGCGCAACGGGGCGGTGTCGGTCCATCACGACAACATCTATCTGCCGAAAGGTACGGTGCTGGGCATCGAGGACCGCGACGGACTGTTCAGTTGGCGCGACGAGGAGGCGTACTACTATCTTGACGCCGGGATAGACTTCATAACCCTGCGCGAATCGGCCCGTATCGTCAACAGCGATGTGTTCTGCCTCTATTCGTTCTCCGTCAGTATCGGCAACATATCGGGCGGCGAGTACACCTTCTATCTGTTCGATCATACCGGTACCGCGATACCCGAGGCGACGGTCGATCTGGATATCCGATGAATCCCATCCTCGTCATGAAATTCGGCGGGTCGTCGCTGGCCGACCCCGCCAAGATAGGCGCGGTGGCCGATCTTGTCGTCCGCAGACGGGACGCGGGGCGGCGCGTGGTGGTGGTGGTATCGGCGATGGGGAAGACCACCGACGGGCTCATCGAGCAATCGCGTAGTTTCACCGCCGAGCCGGACCTGCGCGAGATGGACATGCTCCTGACCGCCGGCGAGCGCGTTTCATCGGCGCTGCTGGCCATCGCGCTCAACGCGCGCGGCGCCAAGGCGGTGTCGCTGACCGGATCGCAGGCCGGTATCATCACCGACGACAACCATACCAACGCCCGCATCGTCGAGATACGGCCCTACCGCGTGCAGAAGGCGCTCGACGAAGGGAATATCGTGGTGGTAGGCGGTTTTCAGGGCGTTTCGTTCACCAAGGAGGTGACGACGCTCGGCCGCGGCGGATCCGATACCTCGGCGGTGGCGCTCGCCTCCGCGCTCGATGCCGTCGAATGTGAGATATATTCAGATGTTACCGGCGTTTTTGCCGCCGATCCGCGCATCATACCGGACCCGGTCAAGATAGAGGCCCTGTCCTATCAGGAGATGCAGGAGCTGGCCGAGGCGGGGGCCAAGGTGCTCCATCCCAAGGCGGTCGAGTTCGCGAAGCTCAAGGGGACCGTCATCAACTGCAAGAACACCTTCGCGCCCGAGGCCGAAGGGACGCTCATCGCCAACCTCGAGGGGCGCGTGAAGCCCCGCGTGGCCGGTATCGCCACCGAGGAGAAGGTGGTGCTCGTCCATGCCTACGAAGACAACGCCGGGAGCCTCGCCACGGTCGAAAGCGTCGTCGCCTTCGCCCAGAGCAGGAATCTCCGCGTCAAGCAGATAGCCTTCCACCGTGGCCGCGGTCAGGGGATGGTGGGCAGTTTCATCATTCCCGAAAAGGAGAATTACCACCTCGGTCCGGTACTCGGCGAGATGAAAGAGCGGTTCGGCGACACCATCGATATCCATGAGCGGTTCGGCGCGCTGTCGCTGGTCGGCGCGGGCATCACCGAGCGGCACGATCTCCTCATCGCCGCCATCCGCCTGCTCAAGGAACACGGCATCGGGGCGGGCAGTTTCCATACCACTTCGTTCCGCATCAGCATGCTGGTCGATCGCGAACGGCTGGCCGAGGCGGCGCGTCTTTTTTATGCGCGGTTCATAGATTCTCCGCTCTGACCGTAAATTCCTCTTGAAAATAAAAAAAGTTATGTTACGATACTAGGCAAAGAGACTTTATCGGAGGCTTCGCATGAGGCATGTTCTGATCGTTGCGGCGGCGTTGTTCCTGATGGTGATCATCCACGCCTGCAAGACCGAGGCGCCCGCATCCGGCACCTGCATCACGGCGCTCGACTGCGATCAGGCCGCCGGTTATGAATGCATCGACGGGCAGTGCGTCAAGACCTCCGTCGGCGGCGACACCGATACCAAAGAGAACGATGTGACGCCCGACGGATCGTCGGACGGCGTGTTGCCCGACGATACGACCGACGCGGAGGAGGACGGCGACGGCATCGTGACCGAATCCGACGGTCTTCCCGACATCGCGACCGAGGCTGACGGGCTTCCCGATATCCAGCCCGAGGGCGACGACACCGACGGCGTTGAGCCCGACGATACCGACGATGCGCCGGTCGTGGATGATGGCACGGTGACCGAGACCGATACGCCGGTGGTTGACGACGCCCTGCCGGTCGACGATGCGACGACGCCCGATACCGATACTGCGACCTCGGTGTGCGACGGGGTCACCTGCGGCGGACACGGCAACTGCAATGTCGTCGGCGGGGTGGCCGACTGCACCTGCTATTCGGGCTATCAGGACAACGACAACGACAATATCTGCCTGCCGCAGTGCGCCTATTCGGGACTCGATTGCGCCGCCAATCATGCCTACTGCGACGATACCACCGGCACGCCGCACTGCGTCTGCAACGGCGGCTATCAGGACAACGACCTTAATAATACCTGTACTGCCAACTGCACCACCGCAGCGCTCACCTGTACCGGCGGTACCTGCGACGATACGACCGGGACGGCCCACTGCACCTGTACCGATATCAACTATCAGGATAACGACAATAACGGCACCTGCCTGCCGACCTGCGCCAAAGCGGTGACCGAGGGGCTCAACTGCGGCACCCACGGTGCCTGCGTCGATACAAGCGGCACGGCGAGCTGTGTCTGCAACGAAGGCTACACCGGGACGGGCTGCGCCAATTGTGCCATCGGTTTCCACCTGTCGGGGAGTGACTGCGTGGCCGATCAGACCTGCCCGGCAAACTATTGCAACGACCCGAAGGGCACCTGTTCGACACCCGCCGGTGTGCCGGTCTGCACCTGTTCCACCGGCTATACCGGTACCACCTGCCTTGATTGCGCCGACGGCTATCAGGATGCCGATCTCAACGGCACCTGTCTGGAGGACTGCACCGACACCTGCGGGCAGGACGGAGGGCTGTTCAAGACCGAGAGCCACGGTTCGTGCCAGTATTCCGGCGGCAACGCCGAGTGCGTCTGCGAGTCGGGCTGGCTTGACCCGCTCATTTACTGGCCGCCGATGGTGCCCGAGTGCTGCGAATGCGATCACGACAATCCGCCGGCCGAATATCAGACCTACGGCTGTCCCGCCGATTGCACCGACGATCCGGTGGTCACCTGTACGGGCGACTGTTACTACGACAAGGTGAGCGGCGACAAGTACTGCGTGCCGTGATCTTTCGCTGAGTTCTTACAGGATATTTCCGACATAGAGGCGGTAACTCTCGCGGGCCTGAGCGACCCGTTTGCGCAGGGCGATGAGGAATTCTGACGCCTTCGGGTACTGCCGTTTCTCGAACAGACCGAGCAGTTGCGTCACGAGGCTGTCGCGCCGTTCGTCGTCCTTGATGAGATCGTTGCGGAGCGTCTCGAATTCACCCCACCGTTTTTCGTCCAGTTTGTTCTCGGCGGTCGGGTAGCGGCGCATCTCGATGAGTTCGCGCCGGATGCCGTCGAGTTCTTTCTCGCAGGTGTCGATGATCCATTTATTGAGTGCCGAGATGTGGAACGACCGCACCACCGGGGCGCTCATCGGCGTTCCCTCGTACAGTTTCGGTGTCTTTTCGATGTGGGTCAGTATCTCCCAGACCGTTGAGGGGCATTTGCCGAACCGTTTGGTCCGCTCTTCGGCGGTGTAGTGTTCGAAGATATCCTCTTCCGATAGATATTCGCGGTCGGCGTCGAGATAGCCCGCCTTCTCGCCCTGTTTCTTGGCCAATTCCTTGTGCAGTTTCGCCGGTTCTTTCCCGGCGGCGTAGCGCATCCCGTCGAGCATCGCGAGGTACATCGCGGCGGCGGCGAGGTAGGTGTTGGTGTGCGGATTGGGGGCGCGCACCTCGAACCGTATCGAGAGCGGACTGTCGCCGCGGACGAGTCCCGCCAGCACCGTGCGGTTGCGCGACGGGCTTTTGGGATCGCGGCCGAGCGACGCGACTATCGACACCGGCGCCTCGAAGCCGGGCTGGAGCCGTTTGAGCGCCGAATTGGAGTGCGAAACGAACGGATTGACCGCCTCCCAGTTGCGCAGGAGCCCCATCACCGCGCCGTAGCCGTAGTTGGAGAGGTGCGCGGCGGGGTCGTTCGGGTCGAAGAGGTTCATCTTGCGGCCGTCGGCCAGCTTCAGGCCGAGTCCGATGTGCATGTGCTTGCCGTTCCCCGCGATGCCGTCGACCGGCTTGGCGACGAAAGAGACCGCGAGGCCGTGCCGCATGAAGGTGTCCTTGATGGCGAATCGGGCGAGTATGTCGTTGTCGGCCGACTGGAGCGGATCGCTGAAACGCCAGTCGATCTCAAGCTGTTCCATGACATCGTGGAGGCGGCCCGCTTCCGATATCTTTCCCTTGACGCCGCCCACTTCCTTATGGCCCATCTCCGGTTCAAGCCCGTAGCGTTGAAGGAGCATCAGCGATTCTTCGAGGCAGGTCCGTATCTCGCCGCGGGTCCGTTTCCAGTACGACTCCTTGAGCGACTGGGTCACCTTGAGTTCGCGCTGGGAGACCTGCTGGGCGGGGGAGGAGACCCAGAACTCTATCTCGGTCCCGAGGGTGAAGTAGATATCGCTGATGTCGCCCGCCGCGATACCGTGCGCCGCAAGGAACTTGGTATCGCCCGCGACGAGCGTCTTTACCTCGTTCTTCAGGTGTTCGAGGGTGTCGCGCAGGACCGAGCGGGAGCAGTAGAATTTCTCATGATGACGGAAGTAGACCGGGATGCGTATCGTGCCGGTCGGCAGGTTGTTCTCGTCGGGGAGGTCGGGGTTGTAGTCGATGCACCAGCGGCGGTCGAAGTCGATGATGAAGTCGACCTTCGCGTCGTTGAGCTCGGCGATGCCGGGAAGGTTGACCGACGAGCCGTCGGTCTGGACGCCGCCCGAGAAGATCTCTTCGAGGTTCTTCAGGAAGTATTCGATGGGTATCCGCTCGTCGGTGTCGTTGCCGAGCAGGTCGACGCCGACCAGCGATACGAAGCGGAGATACTGGTGTTTCAGGATGAACTCTTTGAGCTCATCGCGCCGTTTGGACTGTTCCGGGACCACATACACGAGATTGCGCGACATACGATGCCTCCCAAGGCGGTTGACGCGCCGAGTATAGCCGCCCGGAAAAAAAATGCCAGCCCTTTTGCATTAGGAAACGGTTGTGGCTATAATAGGGCGAAATCACCGACGGGGGAGATCATGGCGTTTTACGATTTCAAGTTGAAGACGATCGCGGGGAAGGAGATGACGATGGCCGAATACCGCGGCAAGGTGCTGCTCATCGTCAATGTCGCGAGCAAGTGCGGCTTCACGCCGCAGTACAAAGGGTTGCAGGCGCTTTACGAGAAGTACCGGGAGCGGGGATTTACCGTACTTGGGTTTCCGTGCAATCAGTTCGCGGGACAGGAGCCGGGGACCAACGACGAGATAGCGCAGTTCTGCGAGCTCAATTTCGGGGTGACCTTTCCGCTCTTCGAGAAGACGACGGTGAACGGGAAGCATGCCCTTCCGCTCTATCCCTACCTTAAAGAAAAGGCGCCGGGGCTCCTCGGCTCGACCGCCATCAAGTGGAACTTCACCAAATTCCTCGTCGACCGGCAGGGGAATGTGCTCAAACGCTTCGCCC
>CAYPQK010000079.1:0-14715 GCA_964412895.1 uncultured Spirochaetales bacterium | reverse complement strand
GGAACGACAGAAACTGATCTATCAGAACTATATCGTCATCCTGCAGGCCTTTGCCGGCGCCACCATGGGGGCCCGGCTGACGCTCGGCACCCTGCGCTGGGAACACTTTCAGATGGAGATCGTCAGCGGCGCCGGCGGCGCCAACTCGACCGATGAGGACCTGAAGGGCGGCTATATGTCGCTGTACCTCATCGGGCTGGGCGGCAAGTGGGCCGTCTCCGCTTCGGGAGAACATGAGATCGGCTTCATGATCGGCACGCTGGGCGGCGGCGCCACCACCGAAGGGCGCGACCATGAAGAAAGAAGCGTGAGGACCGAATGGCTGCCGACCCGGGTCGGTTACCGCTACCACATGCCTTCGGGCACACTTATCGAGACCGGCCTCTCCTTTCCGCTGATATACACCCGCCACCGGATGCACGACCGGCACACGACCCTCTACGGCGGCATCCCCAATTTCCAGTTCTTTTTCGGTTTCGGGTATTAACTACCCTATTCCTCTATAAAATAAATTTGCTTTCGCCCCTCTTTCAAACTACAATCTGTTCGTTTTTATTATGCGCGGATGGGTACCCACTATGTCCATGAAGATCGGCGAATATTTCGTTCAACTGGGCAAGATAAACCGCGATCAGCTTGCACAGGCGCTCGAGATACAGAAAAACCAGAAAGGGTACCTCGGCGAGATACTGGTCGCCAACAAGCTGTTGTCGGAGAACGATCTGCTCACCTACCTCGCCGGCATCTTCAACCTGCAGTATATCACCAGCGAGAAACTCGAGAAGATGACCATTCAGAACAATATGGCGCAGGTCATGCCCGAGAAGATCGCCGATTCGCGGAACATCTTCCCGCTCAAGTACAGCTTCACCGAAGGCAAACTGACGCTCCTCACCTTCGCGCCGCAGGACGCCAAGATGCTCGACGAACTCAAGATAGTCCTCGACAACATCAAGACCATCACGCCGGTCATCGCCTACTCGAAGGCCATCCGTGCGCTCATCGCCAAACAGTACCGCGGCGATCTCATCGCCTTCGACCGTTTCTTCCCGAAAAATATCGAGATCAAGGGTTTCACGCCGGTCGGCGAATCGGTGCTCGACAAGGATATGCTCACGCAGGACGGGCCGCGCAAGGTACTCCAAGCGCCGCAGGAAGCCAAACGCGGGAACACCTCCTTCACCCAGATCATCAATCAGGGCGAAGTGCTGCAGGCCGACGGCGGCGACACGACCATCACCAACCGCGTCAACAAACTCCAGAACGGCGTCACCATCGTGGGGCACGAGGAGTTCATCGAGGCGATCAAGGTCTTCACGAGCATCATCGACTCGATACGCGAAGGCGGCTTCAAGCATCACACCCAGCGCGTAGTGAGCCTCTGCATGAAACTGGGCAAGGCCTGCAAGATGAACGAGGTCGACATGAACGATATGGTCATGGCGGCCTACCTGCACGATACGGGCAAGAAAAAGCATCTCTCGGCCTTCGACATCAAGGACAAGGCCTGCGCCGATGCCTTCATCAAGTACTCGTCGGCCGGCCCGCGCCTCTTCGCCGGTTGCAACCTCTCCAAACAAGCCAAGGCGATACTCACGAACATGTACGAGACGGTCAACGGCGAAGGCTATCCGCAGGGACTCAAGGGGAACGACATCCCGCTCGGCGCGCAGATACTGCTTCTGGCCGATACCTTCGACTACCTGACGCAGGTCTCCGCCCTGCCGGCGCCGACCGCCTACCTGCGGATGAAGGCGCTCGGCCATTTCACCGACAAACTGCTCGCGATGCTCAAGGACGAACTACAGATAAACACCGTCGCGGCCACGGGTGGCGTGAAACTGGCCGGCATCATCGTGACCGAGAACCGCGACCTGCTCGACGAACTGTCGCAGGAGTTCGGTCGTCACAACATACAGGCCTTTTCGGCGCCTCAGATAGAGATAGCGGCGCTCATCCTGAAGAAACAGGGCGACACCATCAACTTCGTGCTGTCGGACCTCGATGTGAAGAATTCACAGTTCACGCCCTTCCGGCTCATCAGCGCCATCCGGGCGAAGGGTATATTCACCAAGGTGCAATTCTTCGTCTTCTCCACCGGCGCGATACCGCCGCAGGCTCAGGAACAGGCGAAACAGCTGCAGATAGCCGGACTGTTCGCGCAGTTCAAGGGAGCGAAAAGCGTCCCCGAAGTTCTCGCCATGGTGAAACATTAGACCGCTCCCCTATTCGGGAAGGGTCGCCTCCTGCACATAACCGACCGCGTGCCGCGCAAGGCCGACCGCGAAAGTGACGGCGTTCTCGACGCGCAGGACCGGCGTCCGGAACGCGGCGAAGTTGGCCGCCGCTTTTTCGAAAAAGAAGATATCCTCCTCGCCGAAGCCCCCTTCGGGGCCGATCCAGAGGTACAGGTCGTCGGTGCCGCGGAACTGCTCGACGGTGGCCGGGACGGCCGATTCCGGATGAAAGACGATATGGCGGCCGGGCCGGCGGATGATGACCTCGCGCCCCACCGCCTTTATCTCGGGCATATAGCGGCGGCGGCTCTGTGAGGCGGCCGATTCGATGATCTGTTCCAACCGCTGGAACTTCTTGAGAAGCGCCGTTTCGGGCAGGTTGCTGCGCGACGCGCGGAACAGGAAGAAACCGTGCGCCCCCGCCTCGACGCCGTTGCGGACCGCCTCTTCGAGACGCTGCCACTCGATGGCGGCGATGACCACGAACACCTTCGGGCCGCGGTAGGCGACCGCGTGACGGGCACGCACCTCGAAGGTCCCCTCCTTGCGGGTGGCGCCGATGAGCGCCGTTTCATATACGACGCCGTCGTGATAGAAAAAGACCGGCTCCCCCTTCCCGATGCGGCGCACCTTGAAAAGATAGTGGGCCTCCTCGGCGTTCACCTCGATGAGGCGGTCGTCGACCAGCGTCAGTTCTTTCTTGGCGAGATAGATCACCTAGGAATGCCGTACGATGAAGTTCATCAGCTCCTTCTGCTGCGTGTCGCTGTCGAACAGGAACACGACGCCGACGCCGATCATGCGGCGCGAATCGTCGGGATGCGGGATATGGCGGATGACCTTTGCCTTGAGGATGAACTGCTTGCGGACCGTCCGGTCCTCGAGGATGACGACGATCTCCTCTCCTTCCTTGAGCGGCTCGGTGGTCTCGAAGGACATGCCCGAAAGGCTGATGTCGCGCGTTTTGAAGTTGGCCACCTGATCGTTGATGAAGACCTCGACCGGCACCGATATGCCGAGCCGCGGCTGGACCCGCTTCTCCTCGCCCCGCTTCTTGTCCTTGCCCTTCTTCGAGCCTCCCTGCGCTTCCGTACGGTTCTTGAGGACCTGCGCGATATCGTGACGGACGCGGATATAGTTGCCGCCCACCATCATCATGCTGAGGTCCGACAGTTCGCTTTCCTCTTTGATGATGTGATCTTCTATCAGATCGTAGCTTTTCTCGTCGAGCTTCACGCCGATGCCGGCGGGCATGACGCGGCCCGGCAGTTTGATCTCGCGCGGCCGTTTCCACGACACATTGCCGCGGATGACGATGGCCTTCATCTCTTTCTTTTCCTCCTCCCGGCCGTCCTTCTCGTCGGTCGCGAGGAAGGTGATCTCGATGGGGCCGCCGACCTTGATCGTTTCGTACTCCGGCAGGAGTTCGAGATTGAAGAAGATGTCGGATGCCGGGCCGATCGGGAAATACTTTTCGCGAATGGCCCGTTTCGTTGTTTCAATGGTGATGTTGATCACTTGAACAATGCCTCCGTGAATCCGTCCGCATCGAAGGGTCTGAGGTCCGCGACCGATTCGCCGATGCCGGCGAAGTACACCGGCAGAGCGAGTTCGCGGGCGATGCCTATGAGCGATCCGCCTTTCGCGGTGCCGTCGAGTTTGGTCACTATGATGCCGGTGATGGCGACCGCTTCGCCGAACTCGCGGGCCTGTGACACCGCATTCTGTCCGTTATTCGCGTCGATGACCAGCAGCGTCTCGTGCGGAGCGCCGGCCGACGCCTTACCGATGACGCGGTGGACCTTGCGCAGTTCCTCCATGAGGTTCACGCGGTTCTGGAGACGGCCCGCCGTATCGACGATGACGATCTCCTTCCCGCCGCTGACCGCCGCGTTGACCGCATTGAAGGCGACCGACGCCGGGTCGGCCCCCTCGCGGTCGCTGATGACATCGGCCCCGGCGCGCGCGCCCCATTCGGCGAGCTGTTCGACCGCCGCGGCGCGGAAGGTATCGGCCGCCGCCATGACCACGCCGTGCCCCTGCGTCGTGAATTTCTTCGCGAGTTTGCCGATGGTGGTGGTCTTGCCGGCGCCGTTGACGCCGACCATGAGGATGACGAACGGACGGGCCGCGCCGACGGTGAAGGGTTTCTCGACGCTTTTGAGTATCACTCGTATCCGTGCCTTGAGCAGTTCGCGGACCGCGTCGCCGCTCTGAAGCGACGCGCGGTTCGCGCGCACTTCGCCCATCAGGTAGGCCACCGTCGCGACCCCCAGATCGGCGCTGTAGAGTATCTCTTCCATCTCTTCGATGAGCTCGTCGGTAACGGCGCTGGCGGTGAATATGTTCTTCAGCCGCGCAAAGAAGCCGCCGCGCGTCTTCTCAAGTCCTTCGTCATAATTCTTGGGTGCGGCGGGCGGCAGTTCGGGGGCGGGCGCTGCGGGCGCCTCGACCTCGACCGCGACCCCCTCCTGCGCTTTCGCCTCGGCGACCGTCGCGGCGGGCGGTGAATCGGGGTCCTTCTTGTAATAAACCTCGACATCGGTCCCGCTTTCGGTCGGCAGGGTCAGATCGATGGTGTCGTGGCGCGGGGTGTCGCGCGGCACGCGGGAAGGTTTTTTATCGTCGGGCTTCTTTTCGCCCGGATCGCGCTCGTCCTCGTTGTCGGGGAGACGGATGACTATGACCAGAACGATGAGGAGGAATATCGGGATGATATAGAAGAACAGTTCACCGTTCATGAAATTCTCTACGAGCCACTGCCAGATGCGCATAGGAGGTACCCCGGGTACAGTTTCAAAGGCGGAAACGACTACCCAAGAATAGACAAACCGTTCTTTATGTCAAGAATATGGGAGCGAACAATATCCGTTATTTCATGAACATGAAATACTGTTTCAGACGATCGCTCGCCGCCACCGGACCCGATACACAGCGGGCATGACCCCATATCTCGAGTTCTTTCGCCTCTATCTCCCCGGTGACGAACGAAGCGGTCCAGACCTCGGCCTTTTCCTTCGCCTCCCCGGGGACCATATCCTTCTTCTCGGTCGACGACCAGAAGAACCCTTTCGACCAGCCGGGGACATGTTCCCATACCCGCGGCAACCAGTAGAGATTCTCCTCGCCGGCGCCTTTTTCCGCCTCGCAACCCTTGCAGTCGTCCAGCCGGCATTCGGGGGTGAAACAGGTATCGCGGACCGGACACTTGCCCTTCACGCCGGTGGCCACGCAGCCCTGTATCAGCGTGCGCAGTTCGGTGATGTTCGGGAGACGGAAATCGTCGATCTTGCCGACGCGCAGCTCTTCGCAATATCTCGCCGCATCGGCATAGAGCAGAGGATCGGTCTTCGCCTTCGCCCACATCAGGCCGAATATCGGGTCGTAGAATATCTTTGCATTATACTCCTTGCCGCTGCCGTCGAAGATGACCATCGCGCTTTTGGCGACAAAGATGACCCCCACCGCCAGCACTACCAGCAGAGAGTACAGAAGCATCCTCTTGAACGGGAAGGGTGTCCGGACGACATCGGAATTCGTTTTCTGAAGCACCTCCTCCAGCGACATCTTCGGTTGCAACAGATCCTTCTTCTTCGAGGTGCCGATGGGAAGCGGCGCACCGCACAGATCGCATGCCTTGGCCCCCGCCTTTATCACCCGGTGACATTTGCTACATACCGCCATGTATGCCTCCTTCCGTTAATAGCGATACTGATCCGACTTGTAGGGACCTTCCTGCGGGACGCCGATGTAGGCCGCCTGCTGTTTGGTGAGCTTCGTGAGTTTCGCGCCGAGCTTCGCCAGATGGAGCCGCGCCACCTCCTCGTCGAGTTTTTTGGAGAGGGTGTAGACGCCGACCGCGTACTTGTTCTTCCAGAGATCGAGCTGGGCGAGCACCTGATTGGTGAAGGAGTTGGACATCACGAACGAGGGATGCCCCGTCGCGTTGCCGAGGTTCACGAGGCGTCCTTCGGAGAGAAGCAGTATCGAGTGGCCGTCGGGGAATTGGATGCGGTCGACCTGCGGCTTGATGTTGATCTTCTTGATCCCCTTGACCGCATAGAGCGCGTCGACCTGTATCTCGTTGTCGAAATGGCCGATGTTGCAGACGATGGCCATGTTCTTCATCTTCTTCATGTGATCGACGGTGATGACATCGCGGTTGCCGGTGGTCGTGACGAAGATGTCGGCGTCGGGCAGGACATCCTCGACGGTGAGGACATCGTAGCCCTCCATCGCCGCCTGCAGGGCGCAGATGGGATCTATCTCGGTGACCACCACGCGGGCGCCGTAGGAGCGCATCGACTGGGCGCACCCCTTGCCGACATCGCCGAACCCGCAGATCACCACCATCTTGCCCGCGATCATCACTTCGGTGCCGCGCTTGATGCCGTCGGCGAGCGATTCGCGGCAGCCGTACTTATTATCGAACTTCGACTTGGTGACCGAGTCGTTGACATTTATGGCGGGGAAGAGCAGTTTCCCCTCCTTCATCATCTCGTAGAGGCGGTGGACGCCGGTGGTCGTCTCTTCGCTGACGCCGCGCAGACCTTTGACCATGTCGCGCCATTTGGTCGGGTTCTTTTTATGTTCACGGGCGAGGATGCCCATCACGATATCGAGTTCGCGGTTGCCCGTTTTTTTGCCGATGAGCTTCGGGTCCTTCTCTATCTCCACCCCTTTGTGGATCATGAGCGTCGCATCGCCGCCGTCGTCGACCAGCAGGTTCGGTCCCTTCCCCTTGGGGAAACTGAGCGCCTTCAAGGTGCATTCCCAGTACTCTTCAAGCGTCTCACCTTTCCACGCAAAGACCGGCACGCCGGCCGCCGCGATGGCCGCCGCCGCGTGATCCTGCGTCGAGAAGATGTTGCACGAGGCCCACCGCACATCGGCGCCAAGTGCTCTAAGCGTTTCGATGAGAACCGCCGTCTCGACCGTCATGTGGAGCGATCCGGTGATCCGCGCTCCCGCGAACGGTTTCTGCTTGGCGTAGCGTTCCCGCACCGCCATGAGTCCCGGCATCTCGATCTCGGCGAGTTCTATCGCCTTGCGTCCCGCATCCTTGAGTCCGATGTCGCGTACCTGATAGTCTTTCACGCTCTTCTCCTTACACAATAGTTCAACGAACAGGTCCCGCTATCATAACCGGAACGCGGTGAATGGCAAAAAAAGAGGGCTACTCGCTTTTCCAGAGCGGCGCGAAAGGATAGGTCAGTTTCACCGGCACGCCGCGGGAAAGCCGCGCGCCGAGCGTCTCGGGCAGTATTCCCTTCAGCATCGTCTCTCCCTCGACACCGCCCGCCAGCAGGTCGGCGACGCGGCCGTCGACGACAACTAGATAGGTGCGGTCGGGGTCGAAACGGCCGTCGCCGAAACGGAACACGCCGTCCTTCTGCACGGTATAATAAAAGGGGAAAAGCGACACCGCGGAGTCGGGGTAGCGTTCCCACGCACTCTGCAGGAGATCGGCCAGCCGCGCCCCGGTGAGCGCCGCAAGGACCGGATGGCGGTCGACCGGCACCAGCGCGTCGAGTTCTCCGAGCGTCATCGCCGCACCCGGTTCGTGCCGGTAGTTCGACACCGGCGTCAGCGCGATGCTGAGTTCAGGCGCCTGCCCCGCGGCGGCGGCGAGGAGCGTTTCGTGCAGGAACCGGGAGGCTACCGTGTCGCCGGTCCGCGATGCCGCGAATTCTATGCCGAACCACGGGGTACCGATGACCCGCTCTTTGGCCCGTTTGAGCGCCGTATCGAACGCGTCGGCGATATCGCGCATCGGCGCATCGGGTGCGACCTTTTCCAGTGACAGCGGATAGGTGTCGAGCGATACGACGACCCCGCGCATCCCGGTATCGTGCTTGATCATCCGTACCCGGGTGAGCGAGAGCGCCGCCCCCTTCCGGTCAAGCGCGATGAAGCGGGTGCCGCCCGCCGTATCGGGGACCAGCGCCGCCGGGAAACGGTCGTTCATCACCACCAGCGACAGATGCGGGAACTGGGTATGGAGCGACAGGAGGACATCGGAGGGCTCTACGCCGAAGCGCGCGGAAAGATCAGCCAGATCGGCCCGGAGCGTGAGCACGCTGAAATCGGCGGGCGTTTCCTCGCGGGGCCGAATACCGCCGATGAACGGGTTATCGAAGGTCATGCCGTCGAAAAGCGCTTTGGGCATGAAGGGCGCCTCGGAGGAGGCCGCAAGCCCGTACAGCGCCACGGTGAGTCCCTCGATCGCCACCCGTTTACCGCCGCCGATACCCCGCAGGTTGTCGGTCAGCACCGACGCACCCGATGTCTGCAGAAGACGCCGGACCGCCTGCGGGCCGAGCAGGAAGACATCGGGGGAGAGGTTGACGAACCGGTATCCCGCCGCCGCGAGGAACTGCGCCTCGGGGATATTCAGCGCGCCCTCCGAACGGGCGATGCGGTCGGCGGTGCCGGAACTGAACAATCCGCCGTTGTCGATGATGATGATGTCCCCGTCGCAGGAACGGGCCGCCTCTTTAAGCACCGTCACGGCGCGCGGTAGCGTCCCGGCGCCGCGGCCGAGATCGTTGGTCACCGCGATGCAGAACTCGACCTCTCGGTAGCCGGTCACCTTGTCGTAGAAATAGTAGGCCGCGCCAACGGCGGCGAGCACGACGATGAGCAGTATCTTCTTCACTATACCCCTCCGTTCGCGCCGATGATATATCGGTAGCGTCGAAAAGTCCAGAAGCCTCTCTTTGACAAACGGCACCGGTTCCTTATGATGGTCGCATGGTGCGCTATCTCATCCCGCCATCATTTTTCTTCATCGCCTATTTCGCCGGCGGTCTAGCGGTGCTTCCGGCCGGCATCATCGCCCTTGCGCTGTTCCTCCTCAAACGCCCCGAAGCGGGCATCGTCATCGTCTGCCTCGCCTTCGCGGCGGGCGGACACCTCGTCGCCCTGCGCGATACCCTTCCGGCGCTCCAGACCGAGGAGGTCGCCTTCGCCGACAGCGAGATACTGCGGCTCGAGAACGGCATGTCGCTGCGCCACGACGGCTCGGTCGTCCCGCGGGAGGGGAGCGAGATACGGTTCCTCGATTCGGCCGTCGTCCGCGGGCAGGGGGCGCCTATCCTTACCGCCTTCGAGACGGTGCCGGAGCGGAGCCTGCGGATGAAACTCTCCGACTTCGTACGGGAACGAAGCGATTCGACGCTCCTGCTCGCCTTCGCGACCGGCAAACGGCTCTTCTCGCCCGCCGAGCGGGCATCCTTCCTCAAGACCGGGACGATGCATGTGGTGGCGATATCGGCGTTCCATATCGGCCTGCTGTTCATTCTCCTGCACTTCGTCGGGCGGCTCCTCGCCCTCCTGCGGACCGTGCCGCCGCGCACCATCCTCGTCCTCACCGTCATGCTCAAGGCGCTCGTCCTGTTCTGGTATCTGTCGCTCACCGGCTGGGCCACCCCCACTCTGCGCGCCGCGCTGTTCGTGATGCTGTTCGACCTTTTCCTCACCATCGGCCTCACCGCCCATTCGTTCCAGATATTCCTTCTGTCGCTCATCCTTACCACCGTGATCCTGCCCAAGAGCCTCACCAGCTGGAGCTTCGTCATGAGCACCCTGTCGGTCTTCGCGGTCATCTCGTTGTGGGACCGGCTGTCGCGCTCGTCGCTGATATCGATACTCGCGCTGTCGCTCATCATCAACTTCCTGCTGATACCGGTGTCGGCCGAACTTTCGGGCTTCGTGCCGCTCCTCGCGCCGCTGGCGAACCTTATCACGATACCGCTCGCGGGACTGCTGGTGGCGCTCCTGATACCGGTGCAGATACTCTTCCCCTTCTTTCCGGCGCTCGCCGGGATACTTATGATACCGGCCGATCTGGTGGCCCGCGTGACGGCCGAGGATCTCCGCTATCTGGCGACCCTTTCCGACGCGACGCTCATCCCGCTGCGGCAGGCGGGGACGGGCTGGGCGCTCCTGTTCTACACCGCCGCGGGAACGGCGCTTCTGGTATCGGGACGGGTACGGCGCACGGCGCTCGTCGTCCTTTTCCTTTCGGTCGTACCCTACTTCGTCGTGCCGACCCCCGACCGGGGGATCGACCGGATCTACGGCTTGCCGGGCGAGGCCTACTGCGTCCGCGAAGGTTACGGGGAGGGGCGCATAGTAGAAACGGCGCGCTACAACTTCCCCGCCGACTATGTCCAGCGCAAACTCGACACCCTCTCCACCGCGCTCGAACGCGACCTGTCGCGGTGCGGCATCACCCATCTGACGGCGCTCCATCTGCGCGGGCCGCTGCCGTCGCGGACCATGACCGAACTGCGCAAACGGCCCCGCTTCGACGGCACGGCGCTCCACCTCATCCCGCCGGTCGCCCCCGGCCCGCCGCCCGACGACCGATCTTTTTAACGATAGATATCCCCATCCCTCTGAAAAAGCTTGACTTGTCCCGCTGAAAACTTATAGTTGTTCTTGAATGATGCTTATATGCATCAATTATATAGATGGAGGCTTTCTGTGATGTCTGAAAACATCAATATGAATTTTCAATCCATGACCGATCGCGCGATCCTTCAGGTTCTCGGTCACGCATTTCAGCAGATACGCCTTTCGCGGAACATCTCTCAGGAAGAGCTTGCCGCGATGGCGGGGGTGGACCGTACCACCATCGGCAAGTTGGAGGCGGGTCGTCCCGCCACACTGCTCACGGTCGTGCAGATACTGCGGGCACTCGGAGAACTCGACCGGCTCGGCCCCTTCAAAGAGGCGCACACGGTAAGCCCGCTGCAGCTACTCGCGCAGAAGAAAAAAGAGCGGCAAAAGGCATCCGGCGCCCGGACCAAAAAGAGGACCTCCGCCGCCGGGGAGAAGTCCGAATGGTAGTGCGGGTAGCCAAGGTCACGCTCTGGGACACTCTCGTCGGCGCGGGCGCGTGGAATGAGAATAAAGGATGCGCCGACTTCGAATACGATCCCCGATTTCTCGATAAAGGGTGGCATATCGCGCCGCTCCTGATGCCGACGACCGGCGCGCAGGGGAAGATATTTTCTTTTCCGGCGCTCAACCGCGACACCTATCGGGGGTTGCCGGGACTGCTCGCCGACAGCCTGCCCGACCGTTTCGGCAACGCGGTACTGGATGCGTGGCTCGCCCGCGAAGGGCGCGATCCGTCGGGCATCAGCCCGATAGAGCGACTCTGTTACACCGGTAAGCGGGGAATGGGTGCGCTCGAATACGAACCGGCGCTGGAACGCGGATCGACCGGCTCAACGGCTGTCGAGGTGGAACATCTGGTTGCGCTAGCGCGTGCGGTGTTGGATGAACGGAAACGGTTCGAGTCCGATCTTTCAGGGAAAGGATTGCACGAGATCCTGCGGGTGGGAACATCGGCCGGCGGCGCCCGGGCAAAGGCGGTCATCGCGTTCAACCCGGCGACGGGGAAGGTGCGCTCCGGCCAGATAGAGGGGCTGTCCGGCAACGAATACTGGCTCATCAAGTTCGACGGCGTTTCGGGCGCGGGTCTGGCCGATCCGCGCGGTTTCGGCAAGGTCGAATATGCCTATCATCTCATGGCGAAGCGGTGCGGGATCGACATGATGCCCTGCCGACTGCACCACGAAAATGGCCGCTCCCATTTCATGACCAAGCGGTTCGACCGTATCGGGTCACAGAAACTCCATCTGCAGACGCTGTGCGCCGTCGCCCATTTCGACTACAACGATCCCGCGCTCTACTCCTACGAGCAGGCGTTCCAGACTATGCGGAGCCTCGCGCTACCCTATACCGACGCGGAGCAGTTATATCGGCGGATGGTGTTCAATGTCGTGGCGCGGAATCAGGACGATCACACCAAGAATTTCTCTTTTCTCATGGATGCGACGGGCCGCTGGCGGCTGGCTCCGGCGTATGACATCACCTATGCCGTCGATCCGGCGAATCGTTGGCTGGCGGCGCATCAATTGTCGGTCAACGGCAAGCGGACTGATATCGACCGGCAAGACCTGCTGGCGGTGGCACACAACATGAACATCAAGAAACCGGACGATATCATCGATGCGGTCGTCGAGGCGGTGGCCGATTGGCCGAAGCTCGCGAAAGAGGCGACGGTGAGCCGCAGCCGTATCGTGGCGATAGCGAAAACGCATCTGCTCGGGATGTGACCTTCGCCGCTGGTCGCCACAACTTCTTTTTCTCTGCCACTTCTTCTTTTTGACTTTCATTCGTTCATCTGATACCATGCCGGAGCGGTTTTTTATTTAATAAGGGAGCGCGCGCATGGGACTGACCGTTGTTGAGAAGATCTTTAAGAACCACCTCATCGATCCGAAAGAAGAAGTAAAGCCGGGCAATATCGTCTGGATATCGATCGACTGGCGCACCGCCCGCGACTTCGGCGGCGCCAATGTCGTCAACAACCTTGAGAAGAGCTTCAAGGCGCCGCTCATCCACGACAAGAAGAAGACCATGTTCACCTTCGACTGCAACGCCCCCGCCAATACGATCCCCTATGCGGTCAACCAGCACCGCTGCCGCATCTTCGCGCGGAAAGAGGGACTCGATGTGCACGATGTCGACGCCGGGATCGGTTCTCACATCCTCATCGACCACTACGCGAAACCGGGGATGATCGCGGTGGGCACCGACAGCCACTTCAATATCATGGGGGCCGTATCGTGCTTCGGTCAGGGGATGGGCGACATCGACATCGCCTACATCATGAAGACCGGCCGTACTTGGTTCGAGGTCCCCGAGTCGGTCAAGGTGACCTTCAAAGGCAAACGCCGGCCGAACATCGCGGCAAAGGATATCGTCCTGTTTCTCCTCAAGAAGTTCGGCAGTTCGGGACTCCTCGGCACTTCGGTGGAACTCTACGGCCCCGAGATAGAGAAGCTCACCATCGACGAACGGATCACCGTCGCGAGCATGGGGACCGAGATGGGGGTCATCACGCTCCTGATGCCGGTCAAGGAGATAACGGCCGACAAGGACGCTCACTACCGCGAGGTCCACGAACTCTCCTTCGATGACATCACCGAACCGCTCGTCGCGGCGCCCCCCTACCCGCACAATATCAAAACCGTTTCCGAGGTCGCGGGCAAGAAGGTCGACACGGTATTCATCGGCTCCTGCACCAACGGCCGGATGAGCGACTTCGCGAAGGTCGCGGCTCTGGTGAAGGGAAAGAAGATAAAGACGGTCGGCTACATTGTCCCGGCCACCCGCGAGATATACGGCAAAATGCTCGCCGACGGCATCGTGCAGACGCTCTTCGACGCCGGGTTCCTCGTCTCCAACCCCGGCTGCGGCGGCTGTGCCGCGGGGCAGATCGGGATGACCGGCAAGGGAGAGGTGATGGTATCGACATCGAACCGCAATTTCGCTGGCAAACAGGGCGACGGCGAGATATATCTGGCATCGCCCGAAACGGCCGCCCGCGCGGCGCTTACCGGAGAGATGCGTGCCGGCTGACACCCGCCCCAACATACTGCTCGTCCTCGATTCGGCCCCCGAGGAACCGGGTGCGCCGAACCTCTTCAACGCATGGGTGATCGAACTCGTCCGTGAACTGAAACGCTACTGCCGCCTGTCGATCTTCCATCCCGTCATATCGACCATCGGCCCCTTTTACCGCCTGCGGCGCGAGTCGCGGGAGGGGATCGACCGGTTCGTCACCACCGTCCCGTACAAATACGCCTCCTTCTCCGAGTCCTTCAAGAACCCGGCAATGGAAGCGCTCTTCGCCACGGTCATCGGCGAGAGCGATTTCGACCTGTGCCATATCGTGTCGCTGCGCAACCATTCCTTCGGCTATCCCGCCGTCGCGCACGGCGCCGGACTGCCGCTGGTGCTGACGGCCGCCGACGGCTGGCTCCGCTGTCCGCTACGCTACCGGCACGACTGCGGCGCCGGACGCGCACCCCGCGACCACGCCTGCGATATCCGGCTGTCGAACTTCGTCGCGAGCCCCTTCTCCTTCATCGCGAAAAGCATCGAAGAGGCGATCACACCGCGCCGCAATCACTGGTGGTTCGAGGAGACGGGCCGCTATTCGGCCTTCTACAACCGCGATCCGCTCGAACAGGTATCCCGCGATGTCCTGCGGCAACGCGACGCCCTGCTGCGCGAGATGCTCCCCTATGCCGACCGCGTCCATTTCCTTTCCGAAAGTTTCTATCAGGCCTTCTACGCCGACCTCATACCGCCCAAACGGGCCGTCTTCATGGCACAGGGGATCCCCGCCGCGCGGGTGACCGACAGCCGCCCCTTCGAGATACACGGCGGCATCAGTTTCGGGTTCATCGGCGATCTCATCCCCGAAGAGGGACTCGGCGAACTGGTCGAGGCCTTCAACGCGGTGCGCGAACGGGGGCTTCCCAATTCGCTCCACATCTACGGCGAACTCTACCATAACGACGACTACATCCGGCGGCTCAAGAAGCTCTGCCAGAACCCCGCCGTCACCTTCCACGGCGCGGTCGACAACAGCCGCATCGGCGCGATACTC